>DCGX01000082.1:26931-64581 GCA_002315505.1 Ruminococcaceae bacterium UBA1767 | reverse complement strand
CCGCCGTTATAGTTGCGAATCATTGCAGAAAGAAGAAGTCTGTCAATTGAGTCAAGACCCTGTGCATCAACCTCAAGTCGGTTAAGAGCGAGGTCGGCATTCTCATCAGTGATAATTCCGTTACCGAGAACCTGCGCAAAGTCACGAACTCTCTTTAAATAGCGGTTTGCAATACGAGGTGTGCCTCTTGAACGTGAAGCAATCTGCATTGCACCATCTTCAGTAATTTCAATATTTAATATTCCCGCACTGCGCTTGACAATACTTGCAAGCTCACTCGGAGAATACAATTCGAGTCTTGCAATTACACCGAAACGATCACGTAAAGGTGCTGAAAGCTGACCTGCACGTGTTGTTGCACCTACAAGAGTAAATCTCGGCAAATCAATACGGATACTTCTCGCAGAAGGTCCCTGGCCTATTATAATGTCGAGTGCATTATCCTCCATCGCAGGATACAAAACCTCCTCAACACTTCTGTTCATACGGTGAATTTCATCAATGAACAGTACATCGCCCTCACTTAAATTCGTGAGCAAGGCCGCTAAATCCTTCGGTTTTTCGATTGCAGGACCTGAGGTCACACGGAAGTTTACGCCCATTTCGTTTGCGATAATTCCGGCAAGTGTTGTTTTACCGAGTCCCGGAGGGCCGTAAAGCAAAACGTGGTCGAGTGGTTCATTTCTGTTCCTTGCCGCTTCAATATAAACGGACAGGTTTTCTTTAACCTTTGTCTGTCCGATATAGTCGCTCATCGTTCTCGGGCGAAGCTGAAGCTCCACATCCGAATCGACATCCATATATTCAGGAGCAACTATGCGGTTTTCAAAATCCATATCGTCCATAATTGTCTCCTTATATCAACGATTTGAGTGAAAGTCTTATAAGCTCCTCGACCGGAAGTGACGAATCGAGCTTTCCGACAGCAACGGCGGCCTCACTGCGAGAGTAGCCGAGCATAATAAGTGCCTCGATTGCTTCGTTTGTGTTTGCACTGCCTGCCGATGTCTGTGCCATTGACACGATTTCGCTCTGCTCCTGTGTAAGCTCGGCGGTAAATTTATTTTTAAGCTCAAGAATAACTCTCTGTGCAATTTTTGCGCCGACACCCTGTGCCTGTGTAATTGCTTTAACGTCACCGGAAGCAATACTCAATGCCAACTTATCGGGTGTAAGCACGGACAAAATTGCAAGTCCTGCCTTCGGACCGACACCCGAAACTGTGATAAGCTGCTTAAAGGCATCAAGCTCGTTCATCTGTGAAAAGCCGTAAAGCTCCATAGCGTCCTCACGCACATTCATATATGTGTAGACGGTTGCAACGGAGTCCTTCATTATATTTTTCATTGTGTTCATAGTGGAATAGCAGTAAAACGCAATTCCCGAGCATTGTATTGCAAAGCCGTACTGGTCAACAGCTACAACCTTGCCTGTGAGTGAATATATCATAATAACTACCTCACTTTTTTTGCCTCCCTCTGACGAGGGAGGTGGCTTTGACGAAGTCAAAGACGGAGGGAGAGATTAGCTTATTGATTTTTCTCTCCCTCAGTCACTTCGTGACAGCTCCCTCGTCAGAGGGAGCCGGAATTACCACAATCATTTCATTAAAACTTTTACTTTATCATCAATAACCTGACAAACATTATAAAAGTTGTTATCAATATCAAGGTTGCAAAATCTTAATATTGTAAGATTGTGTTTTTTTAATATTTCAGCTCTTTTTGTATCTTTAATTTGTTGCTCTTCAAAGTAGTGACCGCCACCATCAAGTTCAATCACCAATCTTGCTTTTGCACAATAAAAATCAACAATATAATCGTCAATAGCCTTTTGCCTTTGAAATCTTACAGAATAATCTTTTAAAAAATCATACCATAATTTTCTTTCCCAAGGTGTCATATTCTTACGAAGAGCTTTTGCATTTGAAATATTACTTTTATTATATTTAAGCATTACATATACCCTTTCAATTTACCGACAAGTGAACCACTGGTATGTGCGTGGCAGATTGCCATTGCAAGGGCATCAGCGGTATCGTCTGGCTTCGGGATTTTTTCGAGCTTAAGCATTATGCGCATCATTTCCTGCACCTGTTTTTTCTCCGCTCTGCCGTAGCCGACAACACTCTGCTTAACCTGTAACGGTGTGTATTCGGCAATTTCAAGGTTATGAAGCTGTGCCGTGAGCACAATTACGCCCCTTGCCTGTGCAACATCTATTACAGTTTTCTGATTGGTATTGTAAAACAGCTTTTCTATCGCCATCACGTCGGGCTTATACTTTGTCATAATCAGATCAAGCTCACGGTAAATTATCTCAAGTCTTTTATGAAAGGGCGTGCCTGCCGTTGTGGTTATCGCACCGTAATCAAGCACCTTGAAATGATTGTTCGTGTAATCAAGCAAGCCGTATCCGATTATCGCATAGCCCGGGTCAATTCCTAAAATAATCATATTTAATCTTTCTTATTGCTCTCACGTTCACGGATAATCATCTTTGTCGGAGTACCCTCAAGTCCGAAGACCTCACGAATCTGATTATCAATGTAACGCTGATAGCTGTAATGGAACAAATCCTTACGATTTACGAAGCAGACAAATGTCGGCGGTCTTGTGGATGCCTGTGTCATATAGTAAATCTTAAGTCGTCTGCCCTTATCTGTCGGAGGCTGAACTCTTGCGGTAGCCTCTGCTAAAACATCGTTTAATTTACCTGTTGAAATTCGCATTGCATTCTGCTCGTCAACGAACTTGATAAGGTCAAAAAGTCTGTCAAGTCGCTGACCTGTTTTTGCTGAAATAAAGATAATCGGAGCATAGGACATAAATGAAAAATCATTCATCAGCTTTTTGCGGTAGCTGTCCATTGTCCTTCCGTCCTTTTCGACGATATCCCATTTATTAACCGCAATTATACACGCCTTGCCGAGGTCATGTGCAATACCTGCAACCTTGGAATCCTGCTCTGTGAAGCCTTCTTTGGCATCAATCATAATAACACAGACAGTTGCTCTTTCAACCGCCATACGTGAACGAAGAACGCTGTACTTCTCGATAGCTTCCTCAACCTTACTCTTACGGCGGATACCTGCTGTGTCGATAAATACAAATTTGCCGTGCTTATTTTCGATATATGTATCGGTTGCATCTCTTGTTGTACCTGCAATATCCGATACAATTACTCTCTCTTCGCCTGCAATGGCATTGATGAGTGAGGACTTGCCGACATTCGGCTTACCGATAACGGCAACCTTGACCGTATCGCTTTCCTCTTCCTCTTCCTCCTCGGGCGGGAAGTACTTGATAACCTCATCAAGCAAATCACCTGTGCCGTGACCGTGAACAGCAGAAACCTGTATCGGGTCACCGAGGCAGAGATTGTAAAATTCATAATATTCAAGCGGTGGCTCACCGATAGTATCGCACTTGTTTACACAAAGTACAACGGGTTTTCCGCTCTTCTGAAGCATTGCAGCAACCTCCTGGTCGGTTGCAACAACACCTGTTTTCATATCAGTAACAAGGATGATAACATCAGCACTGTCAATGGCGAGCTGAGCCTGACGGCGCATCTGCGAAAGGATAATATCATCCGAATGAGGCTCAATACCACCTGTATCAACGAGTAGGAAGTTATGATTAAGCCACTCACAATCACCGTAAATACGGTCACGTGTTACGCCGGGTGTATCATCAACTATTGAAAGTCTTGCACCGACGAGCTTATTAAAAAGAGTTGATTTGCCGACATTAGGTCTGCCGACAACAGCTACTACAGGTCTTGACATATTAATCCTCCTTTTCTCCTAAAATAGCTTCTAACAATTCGTATCCGTCATTCTCAACGGGTACAACATTTATATTTAATATCTGTGAAAGCTCGGGAATGCTCATATCATCGAGAAAAATATCCCTTTCACGACGAAGTGAAACCGCAGGAATAAGCAATTCATCACCGAGAGCCGCACCTTCAAGTCCCGAAGCTATATCCGCTCCGCAAAGAAGTCCTGCAACTGTTATCCTTTCACCGAACAGTCTGTTTTCGATTTTAACAACATTTATTTTTATATTGGAAACCCTGTTTTCTACCTCACGGGCAACATAGCTCAGTAAATTATATGCCGCAAAGCCTGTTGCCATTGTGATTGTTCTGTCCTTTTTCAGCTTATAGCCGTCAGCGATATCCTTTATCGCATCGTCAAACTCACTTTTGAGCAAAGTCCAGAGTCCGACGCCGTTTTCAAGCTGTGCAAAATCGCCGTATCTGTCAACATCGGGCATAGGCAAACCTGCGTTAAGATAGAATTCATCAGCCGCAAAGGCTATATTCATTTTATTATAACACATAAATTCAGAATTGTAACTATCAATTCGTGAAATTACATCAAAAGATTGTTCTTTTGTGAACGGATCGAGATTGCAAAGCCCGTCACGGTGACACGTAAGTCCGACAGGTACTGCCGCAATGCTCTGAACAGACGGGTAGAGCTTTCCGAGCTCCTGCAATGAATAAGTCAGCTCTTCGCCGTCATTATAGCCCGGACACAGCACAAGCTGAGTGTTGAGCTTTATTCCGGCATCGGCAAGACGTTTCACATATTCGAGCACCTTTCCTGCACGCTTATTACCCATCATCTTAACACGAAGCTCCGGATTCATCGTATGAACGGAAATATTAACGGGGCTTATGTGCATTTCTATTATTCGGTCAATGTCCTTGTCACCGATATTTGTAAGTGTGATGTAATTGCCGAAAAGAAAAGACAGACGTGAATCATCGTCCTTGAAATAAAGGCTCTCACGAAGATTCTTCGGTAGCTGGTCAATAAAACAGAAAATACAGTTGTTCGCACAGCTTCTCTGCTTATCCATAAGGTATGTGCTGAATTCAAGTCCGATTTCCTTACCGTTCGGCTTGATTTTCACCGTTCTTCGCTTGCCATTCGACTTTTCGATTTCCATACTGAGCACTTCATCGTCAATATAAAAGCGGTAGTCAAGCACATCACGGATTTCATGAGAATTGATGCTTATGAGCTTATCTCCTGCCTTGATGAAATGATGTGATGCCAGAGAATGCGGACATACTGACTCAATTTTTACACTCACAAAATCACCACCTTGCTGAAAAATCTGTATTAAAAGTCAAAAAGGCAGAGAACGGACTATATGGTCCAATCTCTACCTTCTCCGTTTTCACCAAAAGGACTTATGCGTCCTTCTTTACTACAAGCTTGCCGTTGTAGTAGCCACAAGCAGAGCAAACTCTGTGAGTTCTCTTAAACTCACCGCACTGAGGACACTTTACGAGTGCCGGTGCTTCCATCTTCCAAACGTTTGAACGTCTCTTGTCTCTTCTTGCCTTAGATACTCTTCTCTTTGGTACTGCCATTTTGAGTTCCTCCTTATCGAAACTAATTTAGTCCAGTTGTAACTGTTGCAAAACATCCCAGCGTGGATCGTATTCCCTGCCGCAGTCACATGGACCGTCATTCAAATCCTTGCCGCATCGGCTGCAAATGCCGACGCAGTTTTCCCTGCATAAAACCTTAGTCGGAAGACTTAACAAAATATCTTCAACCACGAGCGGCTCGATATCATAATGGAACGATTCAACAACAATAAAATCATCGTTATCCTCGTCATTAAGCTGTGTCACCAGCACGTGCTCAACAGGTACAGAAAAGTTGCGGTTAAAACCGACAGCACATCTGTCGCAGGTAAGGTTAAGGGAAAATTCAGCCTTTGCTTTTACGCTGACTATTCCTGTTGAATTTGAAATTCCGCCGACAACACGAACCTTTTCCGTAAACGGATGAGCTCCGTTATACTCAAATTCGCTCAAATCAGCTTCAAAGGACAAATCCTTTTTAAGTCCGACGTTATTAAATATCGGTTCAAGTTCAACAAAAAACATAATTTACCTTTCACCTCAAATGTCATGCACTGAATATTATATATGCAATAACTTGTTTTGTCAACAAAAATTTATTGAAAATATGGTGTTTTTTTAATAATTTTTATTTACGTACGCCTGTAACACTGTTTACACCGTAATATTTTGCCAAAGCCTTGTTAAGCCAGAATTCCGGGTCATCGGATGCAGTGTAAATTTCATAAAGCGGAGTATGCTCGTGTTCACTCGTGACAACTTCGATTGTAACATCTGTTTTACCTTCAGCCTTCTGCTCCTCTATCGATTCGGTCTGGGCGGTAAAATTCCTGTAATCCTCAGCCGAATATTTCATCACGTACACACATTGCGTTGCACACAGTAAAGTCCATCCTGCAACAAAAACGATACAAACACGTCTGAACAGTACAGGGAGCTTATCTATCTGAGCTATGAAGCATCCTGCAACAACAATTGATGCAATTATTATTCCGAACCATGCTCTGCCCGGAAACTGTGGAGAAAGATACATTGCAAGTGTTCCTGCAACTGTTCCTGCAAACAAAATAAAACCGCTTGCATAATGAATATTTTTCTTACCCTTATTGTATCTGCAAAGCAATATCGCAAAAAGTGCGGCAGTAAGAAGCATCGGCATAATGTTCTTAATTGCATTTGCAGGAATAAACACAAGTCTTTGTGCAAATGTGTTCTGAAGGTTATATTCCTGCACATAGGAAATTCTCGAAGTGTTACCCGGTGCCAGAAGCATAAACAGTAATGAACCGACCGTACCGACAAGTGTTGTGATAAAAAACGGTCTGAAACGATATTTCTTTATGCGATAATAAATCATATAAAGAATAATCATTCCAAAGAATGCACCGCTCATATTTTCATTAGTTCCGCCTGCAAGAATTCCTGCAAAGAACATAACAATTGCCTTAAGCACGGAGTGCTTTTCCTTACCCTCGTCAGCATAAAATCTGAACGGCAATAGCGCAAGCAATCTCACAGTCGAGCCCCACAGATAATTTACACTGCCTGTCAACCAAACCATGGTAGTGCCCCACTGTCTGACAAATGACCAAACAAAAAGATTGATAGCAAGGAACAAAACAGCATTATATTTTTTATGCTTTTTGCCGATACAATTAAGATAAATTGCAAAGGTGAAAATCACATAAACCAATGCATTAAGAACATTAAATACAGATTTATCAAGCATCAGAAGATATGAAACAACAGTGTGAATTATTATTCTGCCGTTCATATGATAATAATGTGTTTTCATGGATTCAATTATATCACGGAAGCATTCTATCCTCTTATCAGTGACCTCCATAACTGCATCGTCAAACACAAATTTATAGCAGTAATCATCAATTGCATATGTAGTTTTGAAATCAAAATAAAGCATCGCAAGAAACGATGAAACTGCAATTACAGCGATAAGAAAAATGTTAATTCTATCACTGTAGAAAGCCTTTTTCTCAAGTTCACACAGCTTTGAAGAGCCGATATTAAACCATTTTAAAATTGTGTCCGATATTTTCAGACAAAAATCGTCAAATTTTGTGTTAGAAATGTCGTTCAACCTCCCGACCGTAAATAATAAATATTTATCAAATAATTATTATATACTATTATTATTTTTAATTCAAGAGCTTTGCAACATTAAATAAGCAAAAAACAAGTACGAACATATAATCCGTACTTGTTCATTCTTTATTGAATTTAATTATTTGCAGAACTTGAGAACGTCTTCAGGAAGCTCAGCCTCGTCAGCAGATACTGTGAAAACGAAATTCTTCTCTTCTACGTGGTTCTTTGAGAGTGCGTCAACCTTATCAAGGAAAGCTGCAAGCTCGTTATAATCACGAGAACCGATGCGAAGTGTAGCATCGATAAGGATGTCTGTGATGTCATGGTCACCTGCACAGATACCGCAAAGGAAACCGTAGAATGCTTCATATCCGCTAACACCGTAATGGTCTGTATCAATAAGACGTGCACGATAATTTACATCATATGTCAACTTCGGTGACTTCTCGATGCAAACAACGTTGCCGCTGGATTTTTCGATTGCTTCATTAACTTTCTCAATCAAAAGCTTTGTTTTGCCTGAACCTTTTTTGCCTAAAATAAGAGATACCATAATAATATCCTCCCTGGTAATATTTTAAAATCCGTGTTTTTCACGAAATTTAAGCCTGATTTAATCTTGCTTCGAGCTCTTCTTTCTGAGCTTCATAACCCGGTTTGCCCAAAAGAGCAAACATATTTTTCTTGTATGCCTCGACACCCGGCTGATTGAACGGATTAACACCGAGAATGTATCCGCTGACAGCACAAGCCTTTTCGAGGAAATAAATGAGGTAACCGAGGTTATATTCATCGGCCTTTTCAACCTCAAGAATTACGTTTGGAACATTTCCGTCTGTATGTGCAAGAACCGTACCCTCAAATGCTTTTCTGTTTACATATGAAAGTGACTTGCCCTTAAGGAAATTGAGTCCGTCGAAGTTTTCCGCCTCCTCCTTGATAAGAAGCTCTGTTCTCGACTTATTGAACACAACAACCGTTTCAAAGAGATGACGTTCACCCTCCTGAATGTACTGACCCATTGAATGAAGATCGGTTGAGAATATTGCAGATGCAGGGAAAATGCCCTTGCCATCCTTACCCTCACTCTCTCCGAAGAGCTGCTTGAACCACTCGTTCATCATTGTGTACGACGGCTCATAGCTGACCATCATTTCAATTTTTTTACCGCTTCTGTAAAGAAGATTTCTTACAGCGGCATATTTATAGCAATCGTTATTTTCGATATTGCTGTCGTTAAGATTTTCCATTGCATCGTATGCGCCCTTCATAAGAGCATCAATATCAATACCTGCAACGGCAATAGGAAGAAGTCCGACGGCTGTTAAAACCGAATATCTTCCGCCTACATCATCGGGAACAACGAAGGTCTGATAGCCCTCAATGTCCGAAAGATTTTTCAGGGTTCCCTTTGCCTTGTCTGTGGTTGCATAAATTCTCTTTGCAGCCTCAGCCTTACCGTACTTGTTAACAAGAAGCTCACGAAGAACTCTGAAGGCTACAGCAGGCTCTGTGGTAGTACCTGACTTTGAAATAATATTAACTGAAAAATCTCTGTCACCGATAATCTCGAGCAAATCGGTCAGCGAATCCGAGCTGATAGTGTTACCTGCGAAATAAATCTCAGGTGCACCGTTTCGCTTAAGATTATAATTCTGTGACTTAATAAATTCAATTACCGCTCTTGCACCGAGGTATGAGCCGCCGATACCGACAACAACAAGTACCTCTGAATCCTTACGGATTTTCTCAGCTGATTTCTTAATCTGCTCAAATTCCTCTTTGTCATAATCTTCGGGAAGTGTAACCCAACCGAGGAAATCATTACCCTCGCCTGTCTTCTCTCTGAGCATTTTGTCAGCTCTTGTGACTTCATTCTGAATGTTAGTTAAAGCATCCTTTTCTAAAAATTTTTCTACATATTTTGAATTAAAACTAACCGGCATTATACTAATGGCCTCCGAATCTATTTCTCTATTCTGTGTATATTTTAACCTATTTGATTAATTTTTTCAAGTGTTTTTTATTATTTTTATCGCAAATTGCATAAAAATATCACTTTTTTCGGCACAAACAACCTAACATTCTCATAAAAACAACAGAAAATGTAAGTCTTTCGACAAATTTTGGCGAGGTAAGATTATAACTGCCTATTTCTTTACCATCGAGCTTAACGCTGACGGTTCCGAGCACCTGATTTGCCTCAACAGGAGCTTCAACCTCCGTTACGAGAGAAATATCCTGCAAGATATCGTTTTCTCTGCCCTTAGGTACAAGTACAGATGAGATTTTCGGTACCTGCGGAGTAATTGTATTTTCTTCGCCTAAAATGACCTTAACGTCTGTCACGAGCTTTTTGTCAAGCGAAGGCGTAACGGTTGAATAATTTGCAAAGCCCCAGTTAAGTATTGCCTTTGCTCCTTCAAAGCGGTCTGTGCTGTTGTCTGCTCCGAGCACCACAGCAATTAGACTTGTGCCCTCTCTTGTTGCCGTAGCACTGACACAGCACCCTGCCTTACTCGTTGTGCCTGTTTTAAGTCCCGTTGCACCCTCATAAAAGCGTATCAGCTTATTTGTATTGACAAGCTCGGTTTTTCCGTCACGAAGAGTATCCATCCATACAGTAGTATAATTTTTAATAAGCTCATGCTTCATCAGCTCACGTGACATCAGCGCAATATCATAAGCCGTTGTAAGGTGAGTTGTTGTTTCGTCATCAAGTCCCGTACAGTTGTCAAAATGAGTATTCTTCATTCCGAGCTCGCCTGCTCTTTCATTCATTCTTTTTACAAAAGCCTCATCACTTCCTGCAACAAACTCGCCGAGAGCCGTGCAGGCATCATTTGCGCTGTATACCGCAGTTGCCTTAAGAAGCTCATCAACACTCATAACCTCACCCTCTCTGAGCCATATCTGCGAGCCACCCTTACCTGCCGCCACAGAGCTTGTTGTGACCTTATCCTGAAGACTTATTTTGTTATCCTCAACCGCTTCAACAACAAGCAGTAATGTCATTATCTTGGTCACAGACGCCGGATAGAGCTTTTCATCCTTATTCTGTTCAAGCAACACCTGACCTGTGTTCTGCTCCATTAAGACATATGCTTTTGCATTAACCTTTACAGGCTGTTCATCCACGGCAAATGCAGTTACTGTAAGTAAAAATATTAAAATAACCGATATAATAGCAGAAAACAATTTTTTCATTGTTGTCCCTCCTGTGATAGATGTTAATTCCGCCAGAGGCAACACCTCTTCAAATTCAGTAATATATTATGTAACGGATTTTATATTTAAAACTTATTCTTGCACATTATCGCAATTTATTTTATAATAGAATAGTTGCGGAGGTCTTAATATGAAAATTGCTTTTTTTACACTCGGATGCAAGGTTAATCAATACGAATCACAGGCTATGGCTGAGGCTATGGCTTCAAAGGGCTATGAAATTGTTGCTCACGATAAAGATGCCGACATCTATGTTATTAATTCGTGCACAGTCACAGCCGAAAGTGACCGTAAAACGAGACAGACCGTCCGTCGTTTTAAGAAAAATCATCCCGACAGCATTATTGTACTGACAGGCTGTATGCCGCAGGCCTTTCCCGAGGATGCCGATGCACTCAGCCAGGCTGATATTGTCATAGGCAACAGGAATAATCACACCCTTTTTGACGTAATTGAGGAATATTTTAAAAGCAACAGCCGAATTGTCAACATCATCGAACACAAGACAGGTGATGAATTCTGCGGTGACACCATCTCGGGCTTTGAGGGAAGAACAAGAGCAAACGTAAAAATTGAAGACGGATGCAATCGTTTCTGCTCCTACTGCGTTATTCCGTATGCAAGAGGACGTGTGCGTTCAAAACCGCTTGACGAATTAAAGAACGAGCTTAGTAAATTAAGTGATGCAGGCTTCTGTGAGATTGTGCTTGTCGGAATCAACCTTTCCGCTTACGGGCAGGATACAGGAAAGAGCATATGCGATGCCGTTGAGCTTGCTTCCGAATTCAATTTTTCAAGAATCCGCCTCGGTTCTCTTGAACCCGACCACATCACAGATTATGTAATTTCAAGACTTTCAAAGGTCGAAAAATTCTGTCCGCAGTTCCATATCTCACTTCAGAGCGGATGCAATAACACATTGAAAACAATGAACAGACATTATACCGCTGAAGAATACTATGAGCTTTGTCAGAAGCTGCGCAGTTCGTTTGATGACACCACACTCACAACAGACATTATGGTAGGTTTTCCCGGGGAAACTGAAGAGGATTTCATTGAATCGGTTGAATTTGCAAGGAAGGTTGGCTTCGAAAAGGTGCACGTATTCCCCTATTCTCCGAGAGAAGGCACAAAAGCCGCAAAAATGCCACAGCTGACAAGAGCGGTGAAGGAACAAAGAAGTCACATTATGATTGAAGAAACTGAAAAGGTACGCAAGGCTTTTCTTGATTCACAGCTCGGAAAAACCGTTGATGTCCTTTTCGAAACAAGACACGAAAACGGATTTACCGAGGGATATACTAAAAATTATACTCCCGTCAAGGTGAGCGGAGATGTTAAATGTAATGAAATCAGACGGGTGAAAATCACAGGCACCGAGGATGATTTTTGCATAGGAGAGATTGTTAATGAATAAGGAAGCTCTCAAAAGAAAAATACGTATTCTGAAACGTAAAAAATGGCCTGCTGTTCTTTCGGTTATTATCGTTATTGCTCTTATAGTCACACCGATTGCTTATTCCGTTATTACGGGGCAGATGAGATTTTCTGCAAAGACTCCGATTGCATTGAGCGAGGCCTTCGTAAAGAAAACAGACCGTGCAAAAATCAATCTCATCGGGCACAGAGGCTTTTCTTGTCAGGCTCCCGAGAATACCATTCCTGCTGTGAAGAAAGCGGCCGAGTATGGCTTTGATACTATTGAAATTGACATTCAGCCGACAGAAGACGGGGTTTGGGTTGTTTCGCATGACACAAGCATCAACAAAATGACCGACAAAAAAGGTGCAATTTCGAGCAAGACTTATTATGATATTGTAACCGCCAGCATAGATAAGGGCGCAAACCACAAGGCTTATGAGGATTTGAAAATTCCCACACTTGAGCATCTTCTCGAAGCCTGTCTTGAAAACAACATCAAGCCGATGATTGAAATCAAGGCATACACCGAGGAGAGCCTTGATTCTCTTCTTGAGCTTATAGAAAAATACGGATTCACGAAATCCTGCTCTATTATTTCCTTTGACCGTGAAGTACTTGACATAATTGCGAAGAAGAATCCCGATATTATGCTTTTTAAGCTCGTCAGTGTTTTAAATAAAAAAGAAATGAATGCGGCACTGAACAATCCCGATATCGGAATCAGCTTCAACGCAAGCAAAAAGGCAAATACCGAAAGCAAAATCAAGCAATTACAGAAGGCAGGCATTCCCCTCGTCTGCTGGACAGTTGACGATATTGAAACGATGCAGAAACTCTACAAAATCGGCATAACCGACTTTGTCACAAACAGAATTTTCGAAAAATAATTAAAACTCAGCGAATTTTCGTTGCGTTTTTTTGCAGAGCAATACCCCGGCAGGAAACTGTCGGGGTATTTTTATTGCATTAATTTACGAGCCAAATGTATTGACGTTTGCACCGGCAATGTCATAGCATACGTTCGAATCCGCATCAATGCCGAGGTCATCAGGGTAAATATCACAACCATCATCTACAAACACAAAACCCAGACCATCGAGCAAAATCGGACAGGAACCCCAACAATAGTTGTTGGTATAAATGCAGTTATCTGCAATTACATTTGCTTCAAGTGAAATCGGACAAAAACCGGGCTTTTCATATTTCTTTTTCATCAGTTTTCATCCCTTCTTACTATTTTAAACTTAATTTACTGAATATTCCTTTGAAGATGTTAGCAAAGAAATTCTTAATAATGTCAGACAATGTCTTTGCCGGCTTGTTGTCTTCAACAGTATTGCCAAGTCTCTGAACTTCAATTTTAACATCCTCGGTCTGCCACTCACCATCCTTGAATTCAGCTTTAACTGTAACATTGCCATTTGTTTTGAGTGCATAATCGCCCCTGCTTCTAACGTCATTCATAAGTGTCACAAGCTCATCATTTGTGATTTCGGCAGTTGCAATGGTTTTGCCGTCAACCTGAGTTACAGTAAATCTGTCCTTAGGAATTCTGATTGCAGTATTACCGAGATTTACGAAGGTTACATTGAATAGCAGGTCATTGATTCCTGCAATTTCAAGCTCGGCAGATACATCCTGTGCCACCCATTTTTCCCCGTCATAGAGAGCCGTGAGTTCAATATCGTCTTCATTTTTAATCCTGCAATTTTCGTCAAGTCCTGCCGAAGTGAGAATTTCTTTTACATCACTTTCAGTAAGCTTTGCCGTGAGCTTCCAGCCGTCAGCTGTTTCAACATATGAGAGCCTTTCAGCTGTAACAGTCTTCTGAACAGTCTTATCACCGATTGTGATATTGAATGTAACATCACTCTTTTCGGGAACAGGATTATCATTTGTATCGAGCAGCATTTCGCTCGCTAGGTCAACAGTATCCTGTGTGGATGTAAGTGTAAGTGAATCTGCGTCAACGAGCTTCAATGAGCCAACGCTTACCATTCCGCTTGTACATGAAATCAATACAACACCGTTATTTGAAGTAATATAATCCGTGATATCAAAATACTGGTCTGTTGCAGAAGTAATTGAGTATGGCAATGTGTTTGAGTTAACGCTTACTGTCGGAGTCTGTCCCGAACGAGGTGAACGAAGTGAGATATGAACATCCTGTCCGTCATAGTCGGAGATTGTAAACGCAATTGCACCGCCTGCATTAAGAAGCACTTCATGATTAGCACCCTTTGTCGAGTAAACCGACCAGTCTGTTGTTGTGTTATTTGAAACATCATTATACTTTGAAAGATAAACAATATTTCCGTTTCCGAGAGTAAGAGATGAGCCGAGCTTAGTTCTGATATCATAGAATGTCGGGTCAAGCTCTTCGTCGGATATATACTTTTCTTTAATCGTTGTGTTTGTAAGAGTTGCACCCTTACCTGCAGGATTATAGATACGTACACCGTCAATGCAGATATTGTAGCTTCCCGATACACTTGTAGGAAGATTTCTTGCACCTACAACGGCTGATTCATAATCCGATATGTTAAGCTCATCAGTTGACGAATTTTCACCGTCGTTCATGCTGAAATACTCACAGCTTGCATACTCGCTTCCGAGCTCAGCCGAAAGATCAACCATATCGCCGTTCTGTACGGCATTTTCGTCGAGCGATGCCGTTACCGTGCCGTTATCGGTATTGTCAAAGTAATAGCTATAAACTGCCGTAACAGTAACTCTGTACATACCGTAATCAAGGTCAGTCTTTGTATAAACAGGAGCCTGATAAAGCTCTAAATTAGTATTACCATCCTTATAGAATGTATTAATAGCATTTGTTGAAACAGTTTCATAAACACCCGAGCCATTTTTCTTCTCGAGCTTAACGGTCATAAGTCCGCTTTCGTTATAACAGGTTGCATATAGTGCACAGCCTGTGCCCTTGAACTCGTAAGTATAGGTCGGCCATGAGGACTGACCATTTGAAACTGTAACAACCTTCTGTGTACCACCGGAGTAATACGAGTCATTAATATATGCCTTTGAGTAACCGTAAACCATCCTTGATGCCTGCGAGCCTGTAATACTTTCCGAAGAAATCTGTGTCCACGATGCCGTACCATTTGTAAATGTACCTGCATCATTCTGGTCAAAGAGAATTGTCGTCTGCGGTACAACCTTAATAGGAGCATATGTGTAATAATCTCTTCCGTCATATGTGCTCTTGATTTCGGCATAAATTGTGTTTACAGTATCACCGATAGTGGTTGACGGGTCAAATTTAATGCCTGTTGCACTGTATTCAACCTTACCCGTACCGTTTGCAAGAGTTTCTGTACCCGAGGACCTGACTGTAACATTTCTCTTGCTGAAGTTGGTTTCGTCAGTAGTAACAGCTGTCGTTGTGTAGCCTGTAACAACTCTGCTCTCCCATCCGTTCAATGCACCTGCAACTGTTGTATTGGATACAAATTCATTTGCGGAAATTGTAATCGGAGTAGTTTCGATCTGAACACCGACCTTCATCCATCTTGCAAAGGCATGAATGTCATATACAGTTAGATTCTTTGATGTTCCTGCGTCACCGATTTTAGTACCTGTGCCGTTACCATTAGCGTCAATCGAATCATACCAGCCACCGAAGATATAACCGTCAAAAGGTGTGGTTACATTTTCAAGTGAATATGCTTCGTCTACGTTTCCAATAAAGTTATCCGGCGTGCTTACTGTCGCATCAACAATCGCTTCGGGATTAGTTATATCTTCAATCTTAACATCGTCATAAACGATTGTGTAGCTTGCCGCCGTAAGACAACCAAAGCGGACGCAAGGAACAACATACTGAGAATTCTGACCAACTGAGAAGGTTTCACTGACAGCTCTTGTCTGACCTGCTGTAACATCCTTCTGAATATTTAAGGTAACCTCACGGGTTGTATCACTGTCACTTGAGCTCTTCATCGTAGTGAACAGAAGTCTTGAGGTAATTGTTGAGCCGGAGTTATTTGTTACGTTATATGATAAACGATATGAATGTCCCGGTACAAGATTAACCGCATTACCGCCTGCCTGACCGTATGCGCCCTTGTTACCTGTAATATAAATTTCGTTAGATGTATTTGTTCTGCTGATTGTAATTGAATTATTCTTATAGTCAACCGAGAATTCAGAACCGCTCGCAAGGCTTGAATTGAGTGTTGAAGTCTTTGCCCAATCATCCATATCAAAAATATTATTATAGCTGACCTCGGTATCCCACTGTGCATACAGGGTATGTGACTTTGTAACCTCATCGGTTTCACAAACAAGACCTGTCGAGCCGTCAACTGATCTTGACCATCCGAGGAAAACTGCATCGGTTGTGCAGCCGAAATTCACATCTGAATACGCTCCCGAAGAATCATACGGACTCGGAAGACAGCCTGAATATGAATCACCTGCGAAGCGTGCATTCAATGAATAGTTCGAGGATGTATTTGTTTCAATCTTTTCAACCTTGATTCTGAAGCGGAAATTACTGAATGACATTGTACTCGAAACATCGTTTGCATAGCTGTGGAAAAGTATTTTTTCAACCTGGCCTGCCTGAACATCAGAAACTGTAATCGTCTTGGATACAGTGTCCTGAGAATCGAAATCACTCTTGACAAAATCCTTATAGATTCTGCTCGAAAGATTTGCACCTGCACTTGTCTTTAACTCGAATGACAAAGTATTATTTCCGGGACCATTAAACGAGCCACTCAGCTTTGTAATAGTAAACCTGTACGTGCCTTCGGAAATATCAAAATCTGTAATAGGTAATGAAAATACACTGCCCTGCGTTGTTCTTGTACTTGTGCCGTTAAGTGTTACGATATTTGATGATTTATCATAGGAGTATGTGATACCGTTCTGCGTCTGCTGAGCCGATGAAAGCATATCCGATGTAGCAAGAGCATAAACATTCGGCTCAATGGATTTATCGCTGCTGTCATTATGATTTATGTTATACGAAATTACACATTCATCCCACAGAGCGGTAAGTGTTGCTGTAGTGTGACCGAATTTTAAGGTTGCATTGTCATATGTGTAGCCTGCACCACTCGGACTCTGAGCAAATCCGTCGAAGAGATAGCCGTATTTAGTCGGCTTGCTGAACAAACGGGTTTCATCGGTTTTCTGAGTAATTTTAACCGTTGCGTCACTTGTCGGAACAATTTTAAAATTAGTGATTGAGAAGTTCTGGTCAGTATTCGTAGCCTGGTCAACACGGAAGTAATATACACCCGTCAGCTCACTCGAAGTAAAGTTCTGCCATCTTCTCTCACCTGCAGTATCATTACCTTCAGCATAACCAACCCTTATATTTGCCTCAAAATGATAAATGCCCGTTGCACTATCATAGGTATAGGTGTTGATTCTGCCGCTTCGTTTATCGATACTTCCGATATACAGGAAAAAGTTAGATGAGTTTACAGTTGAATCATATGACACCCTATAGGTCTTGCCGTATTCAAGATATGCGCACAGATTAGGCTCCTGATGATACTTATTGCCTGTTGTATGACCGGTAATAGTCATATTGCTGTTACTGTCATAAATAATATTATAATTATATCCATAGCTCGAATCGTTATAGGTTACAGAGCTTGCACCATTCATGAAGTATGCAATATTTCCGTTGAAGATACCTCCATCCGGATTGATTGTAACTGTCTGAGAATTAGCGTTCCAGTTAGCAACAAGCGTACAGTTGCCTGTACCGAAGGTGTATGTCGGGCTTGTTGATGATGCGCTTGACAGAGTACCGCTGCCAGTCATTGTCCAGCCTGCAAAGGTATAGCCTGCACGGGAAATTGTCGGCAATGTAATTGTCGAGCCCTGGTTACCCGTTACGGTTGTGTAGCTGAAGCCCGAACCACCGTTAATGTCAATTGTGAGAGTATAATTCGGCATAGTATAGTAGAAATTCGTGCTGACCGCATACGGAGCTGACGATGCCGTAAATTCACTCTTGTACTTTGTAAACGATGAGTCCTCATCGAAGCCACCGATTGTCGGATTGCTTGTAAAGTCGATTGTGCTGTTTCTCTTAAGTCCTGCGAATGTATAGCCGTCAATTGTAGCTGCCTTTACATAGAACCAGTTATTCTTTCTGATATCCTTGGAATTGTTTGAATTCGGTGTGATATCCAAAGAATCATAACCACTGATTGCACCTGTCGAATTGTTCAGGCGAATTCTGAGACCATAGTCTCTGTAAATTACACCTGTATGGTCTGCAACCTGATTATTTCCGCAGGTAGTTCTACGTGAATCAAGTGTTGATGATGAGGCTGTTGTATCTGTAGGAATACCGAGCTTATATGCGTCTGCCATAAGCTGTGCCTTCATATTATCAAAGCTCGATGAGGTTGTATCCCATTTCTTCTGATATCCTGCATTAACTGCATTACCAACACTTGTACGAAGTCCCTGCTTATTTACATAAGTGAACTGTGCAAATGCATAAACCGTGGACTGATTACGCCACCAGTCACCTGAACCCCAACCACTAACGTCAGCAATTGTTTCTGTAAATGATATAGCTGTGAATTTTGTGTTTGATGTATTAATTGTCGGAGATGAGAAGCCACTGTTATTCGGACTTGCCGCCGTACACTGAAAAACAAGAGAGTTAAGGTCACTCTTGTTTGTCTGCAGATTCAGATAAAGTCTTGACGAATCAGTTATCTGCTGTGTTGAAGTATCATAGCCGGTAGAATAATAATAACCATAACGATATGTATCATTCTCCTCGTTGGCTGTTCTCAAGCCGTTAATATCTGTACCGAAGTTGAAATACGGCACATCAATAAGCCTTGTATATCGGCTCGAGTCAATTGTTCTGTAACCGGTTGCCTGTGAGTAAACATACGAAGTAATATTATGATAGGTGTTGCTTGTTGTAGCATTCCAGCCTATACGTGTATTACCGCCCGAAACCTCCGAAAGTGTACCGTAATAGGTTCCCGAGCTTGTTGTATACGGATAGCTTGGATATGACGAAAGCGAAGTCATCGGGTCATAAGGAAGATTAATTGTCTTTGAATAAGTCTGTGTAATGGATGCGTTTGAATTGCCCGAATGGGATTCTGCATTGTATCCGTCAAGACCGGTAATCCATACAGATGTTGCGCTATATGCGTTTCTTTCATTAGCCTCAAATTTTGTATGGTTCATTGCGCCGACAGATGCGGTTGTACCTGCATTCTGAGCGTAAACGGTTGTATATGCGTAGTAGGTATTTGTAACTGTTTCAGGTACTCCGTCAGCCTCAATATCACCGCAGTTAAGCGTTACATTGAATTCCCACTCAATCAGGCATGACTGCTTAGGTGTAAGCCCACGGGAGCCGAGGTCAATCTGTGAAATCGTAGCTGTACAGATTTTATCTACGGAAGGTGTAAGCGACTGACCGCCCGAAGCGGCAATATTTCTGCTGTTTGAATCCGTAACAGTTAAGGTGTTAGTTGTATCCTTTGTAAAGGTTGTACCATTACTCGTATCGTATCTTGTTGCCTTGACCGTTACAGATGTAGTACCGACATTCGACTTGATATAAAGGTTTCCTGTCGAGCCCTTTGTGCCATTAGGAACAAGCGTTCCGCTGCTGATTGTATTGTTAAGGAAATACTGGCTGTATCTTGATGCACCCGTTGAAGGAGTAAGATATACAGTTTCTGGAACAGCAATCTGTACACCTGTTTCAGTAAGAGCACCCGTATTTGTCTGATCAGACTCATCAACTGTTATAAGATGATTTTCAAGGTCATTGTAAGCATTGATAAGAGTATTTTCGATATTTACAATGTACTGTCTTGACTCAGTGATATATCTGTTGTTATCAATCTTTGTTTTAAGTGCTTTTGCATTATTGAGAGCTGTCTGATATGCGCTCCACGCTGAAGTCTCATATCTGTAGCTGTCAACCTTTTTGCCGATATCAGATAAAACGAGCTTTGCAAGGTCATAGTACTGATAAGTTATATCGTATGCACTTGTTGTGGTTGTGTTCAGATGGTCTGATGCTGAACCGATAGTTTTCGTCAGCATGAAAACATAATATGTGCTTGAACCACAACCGGAGTTGAAATCACCAAGTCCCTCGAACTGGAATGCGTTATCATCCGACCTTGTAACAGGCATATAATAACCGATACCTTTTGAAAGAACTCGCTGGCTCGAGTCGTAAACTATACCGAGAGCCGTAATCGGAATACCTGCCTTCGGGTCACGTGAGCCGTAAACGTAAATGTAGTCACCACCGGCACTCTCATTCATATCCGTGTAACCACCGCTCGGTGTTGTTACAAGGCTGTAGGTAACTGATGTGCCGAACTTATCCTTTGTAAGTGTTGCAGGCGGACTTCCGCTTCCTGTCCATTTCAAAAGAACAAGGTCTGTGTAAGCTCCCGTCATATCCTCGGGTGTACTGTACTTTGTGGTAGTATCATATGCACAGGCAAGATAATCACCGCCCGAGCCGTTATTAAGGTCAGCTGTGTATGAATACGATTCCTGTGCAGGCCATTTCAGACGTACAACACCGCCTGTGTTACAGCCGTAAGCAGAATTGCCAAGGCTGTATCCGGATACAGCCTTATCAAGAGCATCATCCATAAGATCGCCCTGTGAATAGAAAATATTCTGTCCCTTGAGACCGAATCCGAGTCTGTTTACAAATACATTTCCCGAATATCCGTTGATTGTGTACTTTGCACCGAATGTTGTGTCATAATCATCGAGAACAGTTTCACTGTCCCATGTATATTTTTGGAACTTTGTTGTACCCGATACAGTTGTTGTCATTGCAGAATTCGACTGATTGGATGCTGTTGCCGCAGCAACTGCATCATTACTGTAAACTTTATATGCGCTGAAGAAAATCTTGTTTGAGCCGGAGTGACCTATATCAAGTCCTCCGCCGTAGCCCTGACGAAGAGAATATGTCTCACCGTCAACTGTTATTGCACCGTAGCCTGTAACAGTATCACTGTGGTCATGACCGTAGAAAATACCGTAAACATTCTGATGTGCTGTAAATGTAATCGTTCTGTCACTGCTACCGTCGTTATATGTCTTTGTTTTGGTAGTGCTGTGATTTGCAAGAACACAGTAAAGAGCTTCTGTTGTATTATATGAACAGCAGACAGACTCATAATATTCGCCGACAGAATCAGAAGCCGGCTTGAAATACAAGTCAGTTACCTTTGAACCATTTAATGTTAAATCCGATTGAATATCACTGTATGCCTTAAGAGCACCTGCTGTTCCTGCGGCAACATTTGCAAGAATTCCCGATGTGTACATTTCACGAAGAGGAATATGCTGAAATGCGATTGTAGGAACGCCTGCCTCAACGTCCTGTGCAATACGAAGTACTGCATTATAATATGCAGGCTCATCGTCATAGCCGTGACGGCTTGTGCTCGCCTGGTAATAACCTACCTTACCATAGCCATCACCACTTGGTCCGTCAACAGCAGAGTTAATGATAATAACCTTCTGCTTTACAGCCGTGCCATTTGCGTTATATACATCAACGCAACCTGTACCGCTACTGCCGATTGAATCCTTACTATACTCATAGTCAATGTAACCCGGTAAAGTCTTGTGGAAATCAATCATATCGCCAAGCTCTCCACCGCCGTTATCACTGCTGTAGGTGTTGTTGCTGACATCGTGGTTACCAAAGGTGATTGCAAACGGAATTCTGTATCCGTCAGAATCGTAGAGGTAAGACACAACCTGTTTAATAAGGTTTTCATACTGGTCAGCGCCGTTTGTATACATTGCGTTATCACCCGTGAAAACAACAAGGTTCGGCTTTACACGAGCCATAGCATGACGCATAAGACCGACAACATCTTCAGGTACATAAGTCATCTGAAGGTCACCAATCTGCAACGTCACAAACGAGCCGTCGGCATTTTCCTTTACCTTTCCTGTGGTAATGTTATTATCTACATAGTACGGGTTATAATTTGAATCACCCGGATTAAGTGCGGATGCCTTTATGAAAAAATCCATATACGGCATGCCGACAGCAATAGTGCCGAGAATAAACACTATCGCAAGTAGTGTGGAAAACATTCTCTTTGTTTTTTTCATATTTCATCGCTCCTTTAGAATATCGTATTCCAATATAATAATATTTTACTCTATTCTATGTTGATAATATCACATCAAAAAGCACATTTCAAGTGCTTTTTGTTATTTTATTATAATTTTTTCAATATTCTTGAAGTTTTTCGTCTTTTTACTTATATTTTTATTTTGCAACGTTTCTCTTTCAATAGATTTTGTAATACATTTATACATTTTATATAATTTTATGCATTGATTATGTCATTATTTTTACATAAAAAAATCCACTCCCGAATTAAATCAGGAGTGGAAACATTCAATTATTTGATTTTATTTCTGTTTTGGAAATATCTTCTTAAAGAACGGAATCAAAAGAGCAACAACTGCTATCAGAGTTACAAGCATAAGGAATATTTCAAAGCCTTCCCAGCCGAAGAAGAAACCGCTGAATCCCGACGCACTCTTCAGCTTTTCAAAAGGAAGATGAATAAGCGGTGCATGGTTAGTGAAGAAATACAGAACTGCACACATTGCAAAATATGCGGGAAGTGCGGTTTTTGAAAATTCGAGCGGATTAACACCGAGCGGTGTGGTATCAAGCTTCATTATATTCTTAACCAGCTTAACAATAAAGAACACACCGAGAATAACCGTAAGAGCAATCATAATGATATCCCCTGTCGGACTGTCATCCTCAAGAATACCCTCATTATAAAGCAATTTACCGATACGAAGTCCGACCGCTCTCATCGGAGTGAGTGCAAAAATGAATATTACCGTAATTATGTTATATATAAGGCTGACAACCTTATTTTTTATAAACGGCTCAGTATCAATATCATTCATACTTGAATACTTTTTCGGAAGAAGTGCGATAAGAAGAAGTACAACAAAGCCAACGCAGGCGCCTGTTGCATATTCCCATATCCCCCATCCAGAGCCGCCTTCCATTATATAAGCCTTTACGCCATTCGGGAATTCGGTAAGAGTAAGAACAGCACCGGAGCCGGCACGAACTATGCGAAGCGGAGTTACATTCGCAAAGAAGCCTGTATTGAAATTCATCGAATAGATTACCGAAAAAGCAGTAGTTCCGATTGCAGTACCCACATTAATTACAAATGAAGTTATGAGCGGGAGCTTATCTTTTTTAATGATAAGCGGATAGAAGCCGAGGCAGATTGCACCGAACAAATCTGAAACGTGCTCAACGCTCATATAATAATTCTCGAAAAACGGAATGTCATCTGCCCAGTCTCTGTCAAGGAAATGAGCCATATATGCCTTTGCGGCAGAAACGTAATCAAATCCGCTGTCCGCAAGTCCGGCTTCAGCCGCCTTTACCGCATCCGGTGTTATTATGGATATAAGCGGATGAGCGATAGTTGCCTTGCATATATTTGAAACAACGAAGAATACTGCGATTGCACCGAGATAATGTCCTAATTTATATTCTTTATCTGAAAAAAGTGTGCCGATAAAGAACGAGAAAAAAGGAACAAGCGTCAATCCCATTATAAAGAAAATCAATGTTCCGTTGACAGGGTTTACAGGCCAGTAAACATTATCAACGCCCTGATAAGGATTATATGCCGCAAGTACACCTGCCGTCTGGTCAAAAACAGTGGCATAACCCGTAACACCGAGACCGAGGAAAAACGCGCCGAGCGGAATGAGCTCAAATTTCATATTCTTACGCTGACCATATACGCAGTAAATAATCAGCATAAAAATAATGCCTACACTGTAAAGTCCCCATGATGAGCCGAAGCCGCTTTCACCACGGCATCGCCACATAAATCCACCCATAAGCGTTGCGAGGACTACCGACAAAAGCTTAACGCCCTTGTCAATCTTTATCTGTTTTAACATCTTATCCCTGCTTTCAGACTTTTTTAAGATTCTACCAATTAGTAATTTGTTTGTCAAGTTTAATTGAAAATATTGCATAAATCTCGTCCGCAATTCATAAAAATGAAGCAAGAAACATTCAACGGAGGAAATTTTATGAACAATACAAGCACTTCAATTTACAGCGACATTCAGAAGCGAACAGGCGGCGACATCTATATCGGTGTTGTCGGGCCTGTCAGAACAGGTAAATCAACCTTCATAAAAAGATTCATGGACACGCTTGTCATTCCTAATATTGAAGATGAAGCAAAGCGTGACAGAGCTGTCGATGAGCTTCCGCAATCCGCATCGGGCAGGACAATAATGACAACCGAGCCGAAATTCATCCCTGAGGACGCCGTTTGCATATCGCTCCCCGACAATGCACATTTCAACGTGCGAATGATCGACTGTGTCGGCTACATAGTGCCAAGCTCACTCGGTTATATAGAAAATGACCAACCGAGAATGGTAAAAACACCGTGGTTTGAACAGGATATTCCGTTTAATATGGCGGCTGAAATCGGCACGCAGAAGGTCATCACGGAGCATTCAACAATCGGGCTTGTTATCACAACAGACGGCTCAATCAGTGAAATTCCGAGAAAAGAATATGCTGAAGCCGAGGAAAGAGTTATAACAGAATTAAAGGAGCTAAACAAGCCGTTTATCGTTCTTCTCAATTCTACTACACCGACAAGCGAAGAAACAACCGCACTCGCAGCCGAGCTTAGCGAAAGCTATGGTGTGCCTGTAATTCCTGTCAACTGCCTTGAGCTTGACGAGGACAAAATAAAGACAGTTCTCGGTCAGATTCTGTATGAATTTCCGATTAAAGAGGTATGCGTTGAGCTTCCGGGCTGGATTACGTCACTCGAGAAAACTCATTGGCTCAGACGTGATATATTTGATTTTATTAAAAGCAACGTGTGCACTCTTTCAAGAATACGTGACATAACAGACTTTGTCGAAAAATTCAAGGAATGTAAAAACATCGAAAGCGGACAGATGCAGAATCTGAATCTGTCAAACGGAAGTGTGAAAATCTGTGCAATAGTCAAAAATGATATGTTTTACAGAATTCTTGCCGAGAAAACAGGACTTGAAATTGATTCGCAGGAAAACCTTATGAATTGCATTGCCGAGCTTTCCGAAACGAAGAAGGCATATGACCGTATAAAAGATGCTCTTGACGAGGTTGAGGCAACAGGTTACGGAATTGTAATGCCGACAATGGAGGAATTAAGCCTTGAGGAACCCGAAATAATGCGTCAGGGAGGAAAATACGGCGTCCGTCTTAAGGCATCTGCTCCGTCAATTCATATGATGAAGGCACAAATAAACACAGAGGTTGCACCCCTCGTCGGCAGTGAATCGCAGAGTGAGGATTTAGTGATGTACCTGTTAAAGGAATTCGAGGAAAATCCGACAAAGATATGGGAATCCAACATTTTCGGAAAGTCACTTCACGAATTAGTCAACGAAGGACTTCACAACAAGCTCTATCGTATGCCGACGGATGCAAGAATGAAGCTACAGGAAACTCTTGAAAAGGTCATCAACGAAGGCTGCAGCGGATTGATTTGTATTATTTTGTAGTGAAAAGGTAATGTAGTGGACGATGCCCACATCGTAAAAAAAACCGGAACAAAATCAAAGACGAAGGTTTGTTCTATTTTGTTTCACTTTGATCCCTCAGTCTAGCTTTGCTCGACAGCTCCCTTTTTCACAAGTGAAAACAGGAGCCTTGAAGGGACGATGTGGGCATCGTTCCCCTACAACACTCTGTTAAAAAGAGCATAATTGTGCATTGCCAAAAAAACTCCCGCTTCGATTGAAACGGGAGTGAATTTTATTTAATCAAGTCGTGGAGATATGCTGTAAGTGCATCATATCTTGCCTGAGCGGCTTCCTTACTGTTATTTTTGATTGAATAGTAAATCTTGAGCTTTGGCTCTGTGCCCGAAGGTCTCATCGCCATCCATGAGCCGTCCTTGAAGAAATACTTCAGAACATTCTCCTTCGGCAAATCGTCGATACCAAGTGAGTAGTCAACGAGCTTTTCTACATCATCAAAATACTTGTCGGAATTATTTCTGAATTCTGTCATAGTCTTCTGAATCTTCTCTGCACCGTCAATACCCTTGAGTACGAACGTATCGAGCTTATCAAGATAGAAGCCATACTCTGCATAAATCTCATTAAGAGCATCAATGAGAGTCTTGCCCTGATTGTAATAATATGATGCCATCTGACAAATAAGCATCGAGGACACAACTGCATCCTTGTCACGAGCGTGTGTGCCAACAAGATAGCCGTAGCTCTCTTCGTAGCCGATAACAAATTCCCTGTTGCCGTTCTTCTCGTATTTATTAATCTGCTCACCGATGTACTTGAAGCCGGTGAGGGTTTCAACAACCTGCAAGCCGAATTTTTTGCCGATATCCGCACCAAGCTCGCTTGTAACAATAGTCTTTACGAGTGTTGACTTCTCATTAAGTGAAGCTTTTTTCATTGTAAGAACAAAGTTTACAAGCAACGCACCCATCTGATTACCTGTAACGAGAACAAATTCACCGTTATGCTTAACGCCTGCACCAACACGGTCACAGTCGGGGTCTGTTCCGAGAACAAGGTCAGCATCCTCTGCTTCAGCCTGCTTCAATGCAAGTGTGAGAGCATCCTTCTCCTCAGGATTCGGTGAACGAACTGTTGAAAAGTTTCCGTCGGGAAGCTCCTGTTCCTTGACAATTGATATATTAAGTCCGTCAAGTATCTTTCTTACAGGAATATTACCTGTACCGTGGAGCGGTGTGTAAACAATCTTGATATCAGACTTTTCTTCATAAAGTGACTGCTTCTTAACTTCCTTTAAGAATGCATCGAGAACCTCCTCACCGATTGGCTCGTAAAGTCCCTTTTCACCTGCTTCGTCAAGCTCCATATGAGGAACTGCGAGCAAATCCTCAACAGCATCAACGTAACCGATAACCTTGTTTGCAAACTCGGGTACAAGCTGACATCCGTTCTCGTCATAGAGCTTGTAGCCGTTGTATTCCTTAGGATTATGGCTTGCGGTAAGCACGATACCTGCTGTACAGCCGAGGTACTTTGTTGTGAATGAAAGTACAGGTGTCGGCATAAGAGTATCATAAAGGAAAACCTTGATTCCGTTTGCGCAAAGAACCTCTGCTGCAAAAACTGCAAATGCTCTTGAATTATTTCTTGAGTCGTGTGCGATTGCAACGCTGAGATTTTCCTTGTATTCTGCCTTGAGGTAATCAGCAAGTCCCTGTGTAGCCTTGCTGACAGTATACTTATTCATTCGGTTAGCTCCTGCGCCCATAATTCCACGCAAGCCGCCTGTACCGAATTCGAGATCCTTATAAAATCTGTCTTCGATTTCTTTTTCGTCATCAATGGCGAGAAGCTCTGCCTTTGTGTCTTCATCAAACTCAAGCCACTGATTATATTTTGCTTTGTAGTCCATAGTATAAACCCCTTTCGCAATTTTTTACTTATATATCATATCACAAAAATTTCCCGTAGTCAACAAAACATAGTCGACAAATAGCGATAAAACCTGTCTTTTTTATGTAAATCTTTTGTCATTTTTTTGTCATCAGATTATTGACCTTATTATACTTTTTTGCTATAATTAATTGATTATGATTATTGAGAGGAGGCGGGATTATCAAACAAAAAGGTAAAGTCAATATTGCGGTAAAAATGATGCACGTTATTTCAGCGGTTTCATTCATTCTTACAGGTGTGTTTATAGTTCTGCTTATCGTTTCTCAGAATGATGTTGTACGTCAGTCATATCAGAGTTATCTTGATTATCTTGTTTCAGCCGAATACAAGGTTGCACATATGAATGATAAATTCTCTGTTTTCCTTGTTATTCTGTTTCTATATGCGTTCAAGGCGGTGTTCCCCGTCTACCTTTATCCCCTGTCCGCAGTCTGTACGATTACATCTGCCGTGTTCCCGGCATATTTTTCGATACCGATTAATCTCATCGGACTCGGCTTACTGTATACAATAAAATATTTCTGGGGTAAAAAGGTCGGTGCTACTGCCGTCCAAAGTATACTTAACAAAAGCGAAACCGTTGCATACCTCATTCAAAGAGACGGTAAAGGAAACCCGTGGCTGCTTGCTCTTTTCAGACTTGTTCCCGGAATTCCGATTAATCTCGTAAGTCAGCTCTACGGTGCTATGGGCTTTCGATACAAATACTATCTTATTTTGTCTTTCATAGGATATGCACCGCTTCTTATTTCCTATACATTCATCGGTCGAAACGTATTTAATCCGTTTTCTGCCGCATTCCTGCTCCCGTTTGTATTGCTGTTCCTGTTGCTCGGAACATCTATGCTTGCGACCAGCAAAATCGTTGAAATTCAATCCAAAAGGAGAAAAATCAGATGACAAATCAGCTCAAAGCAAAAATTTTGTCGGGTGAATTTGATTCAAGACTTAAAGAGGTTTACCTTAACGACAGTGCTGTTGAGGAACAAAAATCACGAGAGGCTGAAATTCTTGACTCTTTCACAGAAACCTTCGGCGCAAATAATGATGTTCATTTCTTTTCTGCTCCTGGCAGAACTGAGGTCGGTGGCAATCACACTGACCACAATCACGGCAAGGTTTTAGCCGCCGCAGTAAACCTGGACACAGTAGCCGCCGCCGCAAAGCGTGACGACACACGTGCAATCGAAAAATCAAAGGGACACAAATGTGTTGACATTGACATAAGCGACCTTTCGGTACACGAGGACGAATACGGACGTTCCGACGGCCTTATCCGCGGTATGTGCGCAGGCTTCAAGGAGCGAGGCTATAATATCGGCGGTTTCAATGCCGCAAGTATGACCAAGGTGCTCTCAGGCTCGGGACTTTCATCCTCTGCCGCATATGAGGTGCTTATCGGTACAATTCTCAATCACCTTTACAACGACGGCAAGGTAAGCGATGTTGAAATTGCAAAAATCTCTCAGTATGCCGAAAACAAATATTTTAACAAGCCGTGCGGACTTATGGACCAGATGGCAAGCTCGGTCGGTGGATTTATCACAATCGACTTCAATGACCCGTCAAAGCCGATTATCGAAAAAATCAACTACGATTTCGCTTCATCATCACACGCACTTTGCATTGTTGACACAGGCGGAAGTCACGCAGACCTTACAGATGACTATGCTTCTGTAAGAAGTGAAATGGAAAATGCCGCTTCTGTTTTCGGGAAGAGCGTTCTTCGTGACGTTGACGAAAACGAATTCAATCAGAATATAGCTCTCGTTCGTGAAAAGGCAAATGACAGAGCAGTTCTTCGCGCTTTGCATTTCTTCAATGAAAACAAGAGAGTTGACAAAGAGGTTGCCGCACTTAATTCGGGAAATTTTGAAGAGTTCAAAAAGCTCGTTATCGAAAGCGGTTTTTCATCGTATATGTACAATCAGAATGTATATACAACGAAAGACCCACAGAACCAGGGTGTTTCGCTCGCACTTGCCATGTGTGAAAATATGCTCCGCGGCAAAGGTGCATGGAGAGTTCACGGCGGCGGCTTTGCAGGTACAATCCAGGCTTTTGTTCCTGTGGATATGCTTGATGAATTCCGCAATAATATCGAGGCAGTTTATTCAGAAGGCTCTTGTCACGTGCTTTCAATCCGTCCGTTCGGCGGTATAAAATTATTTTAATTAAGGAGAAATAAAAATGTTGAGTACAATTGTTTTAGCACTTAAAAAAATAATCGTTACAATTATGGTAATACTTCATACAAGTATTCCCGTTACACTCTACGCACCTGCAACAATCACAGTTATGAATGAGGACTGCAAGGCTACGATGGCTGTTATCTCGGACATTCACCTTACTGACAGCGCATCAAGACAGGCAATCCTTGAGCTTGGTCTTCTCGACATGGCTGGTGCTGAGGACAAGCTCGATGCTGTTGTTTTCACAGGTGATATCACAGACCACGGATACATTCCGATGTGGGAGCGATTTGCAGATGCAGTTGGCAAATATGACATTGCACAGCAGACAATTATTGTTGAGGGTAACCATGACACATGGGGTCCCGACAGAGATAATCTCGATACTGTAAAGCAGACATTCATCGACTACAACAAAAAGATTTCAAATCGTGACGTTGACAATATGTACTACACAACAGATGTTAACGGCTACCCTGTAATCGTTATCGGCAGTGAGGCTGACAACACAGACTGCTACCTTTCACAGACACAGCTTGACTGGTTCAAGGCTCAGATGGACAAGGCTTCAGCTACAGGTCTTCCGATTTTCGTATTCAGCCACTACCCTATTAACTGCACTCACGGACTTCCTTTCACTTGGGAGCTTGACAGAGAAGACGGTCCGCTTAAGGGCGGCTTAGGTGAGCAGAGTGATGCTTTCTACAGCATCATCTCACAGTACAAGAATGTTTTCTATGTAACAGGACACATTCACAGCGGCTTTGCTAACGAGGGCAGTGTTGCCGCACAGTATGTTTCAGTTGAGCAGCACGATGGTCTTACGCTTGTAAACCTTCCTTCATATATGTATCCTGATGTACAGCGCGGTGGCTGGGCAGAGAACGGATGCGGTTATGTATTCGAGGTTTATGATGACGAGGTTCTCATCCGTGCAAGAAACTTCATCACTGAAAAGTGGATTGAGAAGTACGATGTAACCATTGAAATTACAAAATAAGTAAATACAATAATACATACAGTAAAATCCGGAGCTTTTGATTGCTCCGGATTTTTTAATTATCATATATTATTCTCAGTTACATTATTTCATGTGTTTTATGCAATATTTGCAGCAATCTTTTCAGTAGCTTCCTTTGCTTTATTTTTCGCTGATTTAAGGCTATCCTTAAGCAGTTCGCCCGTACCTTTGAATGCAGAAGAGAAATTGTCCTTAACCTCAGGCTCAACCATCTTCCACGCAACGCTTGCGCCCTTTACAGCTGTGCAGACGTGCCTGGAAAACTGTGTAAGTGTTTCCTGTCCGGCACCCTTGATAAGCTGTGTGAACACCGTATCAATATCGGAATAAGCTGTGTCGGGAACCTTATTCACAACCTTTGAGAGGAACAAATCCGTCACCTTCGCAAGGTAGTCAACATCATCCTTCCTTACAAGCTCGCCTTTTTCTATCTTCCACGTGCTCATATCATGCTGAATCGGACCGAATCGTTTTGTGCTGTCAACAGCAACATAGTCATCGTCATGAGCCATCATCATTCCGATAAATGACGAATACGGTACAAAGTGCCTGTATCTGTCACCGAGCTGGTCATATGCGCCGGTCTTGAAGAATCGGTCGGTAAAGAATCCGGGACCATCATTATTATACAGATATTTTATTCTGTCACGAATATCCTGTGAACAGTTGAGAGCTACGTAAAGAGCTTCGTGTCCGCCCTTTGAGTGTCCGAGCAAAATGATTTTTCCATCATATTTAGATGCAATCTCATTCACGTAATCAAGAGCATACTGGTATGCAGGTGTACCCTTATGAAGAAGCATATCAATATCTTCCTTCCAGCCTGCAACAGTATCATCTGTACCCTCAAAACAAATAACGAGAGTATTATCGGGTAAAAGGTAAGTAGCAACGCAGAACTGCAATGCAGGGTCAAAGCTGTATTTCTTAAGCACGGAAATAACCTTGATATCCGAATATCTTCTTGTGTCGGACATCTGCATCAATCTCCTGCTGACATCCATATTTATCATTAAGCCCTGCTTGATATGTCTGTTTCCGCAATAAGCAAAAACATCGTCAGCCATTTTTGAAAACAAAACAGGCTCCTTATTAATATCTGAAGAAACAGCCTTGTTGAGTGGCATATACGATATCTCACAAAAAGCGATAGCGTCGCCGTCACAGAACGGATGTTCATCAAATGTTAAAGGTCCATATTCTTCTACAAAATCTTTTGTACCTGCCATATTAACACATCCTTATCTATATTTATTACATTATAATACTTTATTTTGAAAATGTTAATACTTTTTTGTAAAAAAATACCACCTTTTCAGGTGGTATTACGTTAAGCATCAAGTTTTTTCTTTTTACTGTATTCGAGAAGCGGAGCCGCATTACCATTAACACATTCTGCCGTAATTCTGACACCGATTACATTTTTCTCACTCGGTACTGCAAACATAACAGGCATAAGCAGGTTCTCCATAATTGAACGAAGTCCTCGTGCACCCGTTTTTTTCTCAAGGGTCTTCTGAGCAATCGCTTTAAGTGCATCAGCCGAAAATTCGAGCTTGACACCGTCCATACCCATAAGTGCCTGATACTGCTTAACAATGGCATTCTTAGGCTCTGTGAGAATCTTGACAAGTGCTTCCTCATCCAGCTCCTTCAGCGCTGTAATTACAGGCAAACGACCTACAAGCTCAGGAATAAGACCGAACTTTGTAATGTCCTGCTGAATAACCTTTGACATAGCATTTTCAACCGAGAATGCGTTTTTATCCTTGATTTCAGCCTCAAAACCGAGAGCTGAACCGCCGATACGCTTTTCAACAGTTTTTTCAATACCGTCAAATGCACCGCCGCAAATGAACAAAATATTAGCTGTATTAACCTGTATGCACTCCTGCTGAGGATGCTTTCTTCCACCCTGCGGCGGAACATTGGCAACTGTACCCTCAACAATCTTAAGAAGTGCCTGCTGAACACCCTCACCGCTGACATCACGTGTGATTGACGGATTCTCGGATTTACGTGCAATCTTGTCTATTTCATCAACATAAATAATTCCACGCTCAGCCTTTTCAATATCAAAGTCTGCCGCCTGAATAAGTCTTAAAAGAATGTTTTCAACATCCTCTCCGACATAACCTGCCTCTGTAAGAGTAGTCGCATCCGCAATCGCAAACGGAACGTCAAGAGTCTTTGCAAGTGTCTGAGCAAGCAGGGTTTTACCAACACCGGTAGGACCGAGCAGAAGAATGTTGCTCTTCTGAATATCAACACCCGATTCATTCTTGAACACTCGCTTGTAGTGGTTATAAACCGCAACGCTCAGAGCAATCTTTGCATCATCCTGTCCGATAACATACTCATCAAGGTGAGCCTTGATTTCCATCGGCGTAGGGAGCTTAAAATTACTCTTTTGTTTCTTTCTCTTAGCAGAATCTGCCTCATACTCGTCCTCAATGATACTCTGACAAAGCTCTATACATTCGTTACAGATGTAAACACCCGGACCTGCAATGAGCTTATCAACGATATCCTGAGTCTTTCCGCAGAAGGAACAACGGACAGTCTTCTCGTGCTTTTCATCATCTCTTGGCATAATGCACCTCTGAAAATTTATCTCTTAATATGAATTATCTCTTGAAAAGAACCTTGTCAACAAGACCGTAATCCATTGCTTCCTGTGCTGTGAGCCAGTTGTCACGGTCGGTATCTGCTGCAATCTGCTCCACTGTCTTGCCTGTATTTTCAGCAAGAATTGAATTGAGCTTTTTCTTAGTTCTGAGAATATGCTGAGCGGCAATTTCAATCTCAGTTGCCTGACCCTGTGCACCGCCGAGTGGCTGATGAATCATAATCTCACTGTTAGGAAGTGCTATTCTCTTACCTTTTGTACCGGATGAAAGCAAAAATGCACCCATTGATGCTGCCATACCCATACAGATTGTAGAAACATCGCATTTGATGTACTGCATTGTATCATAGATAGCAAAGCCTGCCGTTACTGAGCCACCGGGACTGTTGATGTAAAGACTGATGTCCTTCTCAGGGTCCTGACCCTCGAGGAAAAGCATCTGTGCTACAACAAGGCTTGCAGTAGCATCATTAACTTCGTCAGAGAGAACAATAATTCTGTCACTGAGAAGTCTTGAAAAAATATCGTAGGAGCGCTCACCCCTGTTTGTCTGTTCGATAACATAAGGTACTAAAGCCATAGTATAACCTCCATTCATGTTATATCTTTATAATAGCACAAATGAATGGCAAATGCCATTCATTTGTATATATTGGCATATTTAATCCGAATTATTCAGCAGCCTCTGTGTCTTCAGCTTCTTCAGCTTTTTTTGTTGTCTTCTTTGCTGCTGCCTTCTTTGGCTTTTCAGCTGTAACAGGCTTTGACTGTGCAACAAGGAATTCTACTGTCTTCTGACCAACAAGGTCCTTCTTTACATCGTCAAGGTTAACATACTTCTTAATCTGCTCAAGCTCCATCTGATACATATCAGCCATCTTCTGAAGCTCTGCCTCTGCATCCTCATCAGATGCTTCGATGTTCTCGAGAGCTGCAATCTTCTCAACTGCAAGCTGGAGCTTAACCTGCTTAACGGCATTAGCTCTCATGCTCTCCTTGAACTTATCTCTGTCCATACCCATGTACTGGAGATATGTGTCAAGAGGAATACCCTGCTGAGCAAGTCTGTTCTCGTAATCCTTAACATCGTCCTCAAGCTTGTTGTCAAACATAACCTCAGGAATTTCACCCTCAACCTTCTCAACAACTGCTTCGAGAATCTTGCTCTCGTAATCCTTGTCAACCTCTTCCTTCTTCTTGTCAGAGAGGTCAGCCTTAATCTTCTTCTTAAGCTCAGCGAGTGTTTCAACTTCGCTGTCAACGTCCTTAGCGAACTCATCGTCAAGAGCCGGAAGCTCCTTAACCTTAACTTCGTGAAGAACTACCTTAAATGTTGCATCCTTACCTGCAAGCTCTTCTGCATACTCTGTCGGGAATGTAACATTAACATCAAACTCATCCTCAGCCTTATGACCGATAACCTGATCCTCAAAGCCCGGAATAAACTGACCTGAACCGAGTGTAAGCTCATAGTTCTCGCCCTTGCCGCCGTCAAATGCAACACCGTCAACAAAGCCCTCAAAATCGATAACTGCGATATCGTTCTTCTTAGCCTTTCTGTCAGCTGTAACAACTCTGCCGTTTCTCTCCTGCATTGAAGCAAGCTCTTTCTTAACATCATCAGCTGTAACTGTGGCATCACCTTTTTCAGCCTCAATGCCCTTATAATCCTTAACTTCGATTTCAGGCTTAACTGTAATTTTCATAGTCATTTCAACGCCTGACTTCTTGTCGATAGTAGTAACGTCAAGGTCATACGGAGCTGCAACAGGCTCGATACCTGCTTCCTTGATAGCGTCGCCTACAACTGTAGGATAAACGATGTCGAGTGCATCCTCATAGAACACACCTTCACCATAGTATTTCTCAATCATACTGAGCGGAGCCTTACCCTTACGGAAGCCCGGAAGCTGAATCTTATTCTTCTGCTTGTTGTATGCCTTGATAATAGCGGCATTAAAATCTTCAGCGCTTACTGACACTTCAAGAGTGTACACATTTGTTTCTGTTTTGTTAGCTGCCTTTAACATAATAATAACATCCTCCTGTAAAGTATTTGTTTACAGACATAATTTCACAAATACATTTTAACTATGGTATTATAACAGATGTTTTCTGCTTTTCCAATACCTTTTTTAAAAATTTTTAAGTTTTTTTAAAATTTTTCAACTAATTTTGGACAAAATTCAAGAAAATCCGCAGAAATCAGCTGAAAATTGACTCCGTCCTTCTCGCCGCAGAAGCCCCATCTCGCAGACTGACCGTGAAGATGTCCGTAATAGCATCGCTTTACTCCCGACGAAATTATTGTATCATATATCTCATCGCAGTTTTTATCGTTACTTGTCGGCGGATAGTGAAGGAACACAATTTTCTCTCCACCGAGCTTTTCGGCAACGTCCAAAGACAACTTCAGTCTGCCAACCTCTCTGTTTAACACCTTTACGTCATTATCCGCTTCACAATCGAAAAACCATCCACGTGTACCGCAGATTGTATAGTCCCCGACTCTGTATGCATTATTAAACAGAATTTTTATTGTTTTTATTTCATTTGCCTCAAAAAATTTTTCCGTTTTATTTTTAGTTGACCACCAATAGTCGTGATTGCCCTTCATAATAATTTTCGTACCGTTGAGCCTGTCAAGAAACCGAAAATCCTCCAATGCATCCTCTATATTCATTGCCCACGAAATATCACCGGGAATAACAACTGTATCATTTTCAGAAACAATACTGTTCCAGTTCTTTTCAAGTCTTTCTTCAAAATTCTGCCAGCCTGAGAATATATCCATCGGCTTGTCGCACCCGAAAGAAAGATGCGTGTCGGCAATAACAAAAAGAGACATTTTTTCACCTCGGTATAATAGAAATCTTTTCGGTAATAATATGCTTGTGATTACATCACAAATTCAGTAAAGGGGTTTTATTCCATGAAGCATGAAATCAAGGATATCACTTGTCACGCTTGTAACTGCATCTACAACGAAAACGGCAAAAAGTGCGTGGCAGGTCAGATCGAAGTAGGTCCGTCAAGTGCCTGCACCTGTGCGGATACAATCTGCGCAACCTTTGAGCCGTCAAGCAACTCAATGGACTGATAAGTCACTGCAAAAGTATACCGCACAATAAAATGTGCGGTATTTCTTTTATTTACTTAAGCATATCAAATACAACCTGCTCCATATCCTCTTTCTTACAAACACCTGTGAATCTTGGTGTCTTGTCACGAAGGTTAGCAAGCTGTGCAGGACATTCCTCACCTGTTTCAACATGAAGTCCGAGAACAATATCGAACTCGTCCATTCCGTCTGTCATACCCGGATGAACTGCATCGAGTACAGCCTTGCCGAATTTGAACGGATTTGCCGTTGAAGCAATAATTGTCGGTGTTGCGTCGCCTGTAACTGCCTTATAATCATCATATACGGAAATCGCAACAGCTGTATGAGTATCGCTGAGATATTTATTCTCATTGAATACCTTTGCAATGCAATTCTTAGTGCCTTCATCATCACAGCTTCCTGCCTCAAAGAGGTCAGTGAGCTTTGTGAAGATTTCATCGTTAATCGTGTACTTTCCGTTCTTTGAAAGCTCGCCCATCCACTGAGCAACAAGCTTATCATCCATACCCGAAAGAAGGAAAAGAAGTCTTTCAAGGTTTGATGAAATAAGAATATCCATTGACGGAGATATTGTTGTAAAGAACTCTCTTGTACGATTATATGTACCGCTCTTAAGAAAATCTGTAAGAACGTTATTTGCATTTGATGCGCAAATGAGCTTATTAACAGGAATGCTCATTTCCTTTGCGTAATAAGCGGCAAGGATATTACCGAAGTTACCTGTCGGAACAACGATATTGATTTCATCACCCTGGCTGATTACACCCTTGTTAATCATATCACAGTATGCAGATACATAATAAACAACCTGCGGAACAAGTCTGCCCCAGTTGATTGAGTTAGCCGATGAGAACATCATACCCTTATCCGCAAGCTTCTTTGCAACATCCTTGTCAGTAAAGATTGTCTTAACACCTGTCTGTGCATCATCAAAGTTACCCTCGATTGCACAAACACCGACATTTGAACCTTCCTGTGTTGTCATCTGTAATTTCTGCAT
>DCGX01000082.1:0-26852 GCA_002315505.1 Ruminococcaceae bacterium UBA1767 | reverse complement strand
GCAGCCTTACCTGTATCACCTGAGGTTGCAACAAGAATAACAATTTCCTTATCAGGTGCGCTCTTAGCAGAAGCAACTGTAAGAAGATGCGGTAAAATCTGAAGTGCCATATCCTTGAATGCGCAGGTCGGGCCCTTCCAGAGCTCAAGAATCTCAACACCATCCTCAAGTGTATGAAGCGGTGCAATTTTCTCAGAGCTGAATTTATTCATACCATAGGCACCTTTAACACACGCGTCAATTTCTTCTGCTGTGAAATCGGTAAGATACAGGGAAAGAATTTCCTTTGCTCTGCCCATGTAGTCCAGTTCTGTAAGATGTCTGATATCTTCCTTTGAAAGCTGTGGAATCTCCTCAGGGACAAAAAGTCCGCCCTCTGATGAAATACCATGTGCGATAGCCTGTGAAGAGCTGACTCTTATGCTCCTGTCACGAGTGCTTGTATAAAACATTTCCATTCTCCTTAAAGAAAAATTATTTGTATAATATTATAACATATATTGTCAAGTATTAAATGCGTTTTCGAGATAATTTATTTTTGTCGGTTTGAAATTGCTGTCAAGAATCACTTCAATTACATCAAACTGAGGTTGCAGACTGCTTTGGGTGGCTTTGATATACTGCATTGCAGTTGCAATAATTCTGTCCTGCTTAGCCTTGTCAACAGCCTCCTTTGGCTGGTACAGATAGCCCTCATCTCTCGTCTTAACCTCAACAAAGCGAATACTTTCATCCTTTGAGCAGATAATATCAATTTCGCCGAGTCTTGTACGGTAGTTTGCGGTCAGTATGTCGAATTTGTTATTGCGAAGATATCTCGCCGCATAGATTTCTCCCCACAAGCCGCTCTTATTTATTTGCATAGTATTTTTTCAAAAAGCTCATCCGATGAATCTCGGAAGCACCGTACTTATCGAGCATTTCATAGTGGAGCTTTGTGCCGTATCCCTTATGCTTTGAGAACTGATATTCGGGATATTTTTCGTCCATACTGAGCATAAATCTGTCCCTTGTAACCTTGGCAAGAATCGATGCACAGGCAATCGACATTGAAAGAGCATCACCCTTTATGATTGTCTGAGTCGGAACACCGAGCTTCGGGTCACGATTGCCGTCAACGAGTGCCATATCGGGTTTTACGGGAAGACTGTCAAAGGCTCTGTGCATTGCAAGATAAGTAGCCTGCAGAATATTGATTTCATCAATTTCCTTTTCATCAGCGGTAGCAATTGAGTATGCAACTGCCTTTTCACGAATAACGTCAAATAGCGCCTCTCTCTTCTTTTCGGTGAGCTTTTTCGAGTCATTAACTCCGTCAATTATCACACCGTCGGGCAGAATTACCGCCGCCGCACAGACAGGCCCTGCAAGCGGACCTCTGCCTGCTTCGTCAATTCCGCAGACAATTTTATATCCGTTCTGATGAGCCTCATTTTCAAATTTAAGCCAATCTATTTCAACTTCTGTTTTCATATTTTCACCCATTAGTTCATTGATAAACAAAATTTGCTTAGCAAATCCGGTATGAGCAAAGCACAATGCCATGCAATTTATTTCACTTTTGGTGGGAATTCGAGTGAAAGTCTGCCGAGCTTTCCGCCACGATATTCATCTAAAAGCATAACCGATGCACGCTCGGTATTCACTTCACCACCTGAGATGAGCATACCGCGTTTTCTGCCTATCATTTCAAGAATTTCCCACCCCTGCATATCCTCAAAATCACTGATTTTATATCTGTCGGCAAGCATCTGCGGATATCCGTCACGCAAAACATCAATCAGACGCACTGCCATTGTTTCGATGTCCATAACGGCGTCCTTCACTGAGCCGATAAATGCGAGCTTATCGCCGACAACAGGGTCATCAAATTTCGGCCACAATACACCCGGGGTATCGAGAAGCTCAATTCCGTTTCCGATATTAAACCACTGATTATTTCGTGTAACACCCGGCTGGTCGGCCACCTTTGCACGAACTCTGCCTGCCATTTTATTTATAAACGACGACTTGCCCGTATTCGGTATTCCGACAACCATAACACGCAGTGCCTTTCCCGGCATACCACGGTCATTATTTGCCTGAATTTTATCAGCGAGAACCTTACGGATAAGGTCATTGTATTTGTTGAGACCCTTTCCGCTTCTGCAATCAACCGCCATAGCCTCGCAGCCGTTATTCTTAAAATAATTAATCCACTGTGCCGTTACCTTTTCGTCAGCGACATCACATTTATTAAGAAGTATTATTCTCGGCTTACCTGCGGTAATCTCACCGATTTCGGGATTACGTGAAGCAAGCGGAATACGTGCATCAAGAATCTCGGTAACAGCATCAACGCTTTTAAGACTTTCTTTAATAAGCCGGCGCGTTTTAGCCATATGACCGGGAAACCACTGTACGGTTTGTTTCTGAAAATCACCCATAATATTCTCCAAAAGGCTGAACCAAAAAGATTCAGCCTTACATAATTACAATTATTTAAATGCTTTGAAATCCGGGGTAAGTCTGTACTTAACAACACCCAGAATATATCTCTCATCAATACATCCGACAAGCGGCGAACGGCTGTCTGTCGAATCATTTCTGTTATCACCCATAACAAACAGTTTTCCTTCGGGAACAACAATCGGAAATGCCGTACCCTCACTTGTGTGAGTAAGCTCGTTGACATAAGGCTCATCAAGTGGAACATTATCCACGTAAACAATACCCTCGATGAAATCAATATCAACAGTCTGTCCGCCCTTTGCAATAACTCGCTTTACAATAGGCTCGTTAAATGCGTTTGGTTGTGTACTGATGACAACATCGCCCTGCGTAAATTCCTCGTTAATAGCCGAAACGAGCAGCCAGTCTCCGTCATTGAGTGTAGGTACCATTGAAGAGCCGTCAACACCGACGAAACGGAAGAAAAATATAAACATTACAGCGATGATAACAAGAGCTGTTGAAAATGTGGAAACGAGATCATATAAAAATGAAATAATACCATTTGACTTTTCTTTATTTTCACCGTTATTCTGTTCAACTGCCTGTTCAGTTACTTCCTGCTCAGACTCGTTTATATCATTTATTTTCATTTCCTCATCCATTATTCTCACCTGCCGTGAAATTATCGTAAATATCAAAGTTGCCGAACGGCATCACTCTGAATTTTGCTTTACCGAGAATGTATCTGACATCGATAAATCCGACATCGGGCGAACGGCTGTCGGTCGAGTGCATACGATTGTCACCCATCACAAAAATACAGCCCTTCGGTACAGTTGTCGGGAAGGTCATTCCTTCTGCACGTTTTGTAAGCTCAGCAATATATGACTCGCTGATGACCTTACCATCAACCTTAACCTCACCGCTGTCAAAGTCAATATCAACTGTCTGTCCCTCGGTAGCAATTATTCTCTTTATCAAAGGCTCATTGAAAATGTTCGGTTGAGTGACAACAACTATGTCACCGTAAACATATTCCTTTTCAGTTGTTGTAATGAGCCAGTCACCGTCATTGAGAGTCGGCACCATTGACTGTCCGTCAACCGAGGTCGGTCTGCAAATAAAGGTGAAAATTATAAAAATAAGAACTATTGCGGTCACAACAGAACCTAAAAGGTCATACATCTTAAGCCATTTTGAACGCAAAGCCTTAGCCTGTTCGGGAGTCATACCGTCCTTGAGGTATTCAATTCTCTCTTTTTCGATTCGTCTTCTGCTCAGCAGCATTGAATATTCCTCCGTTCGGTGTGATAAGTAAAGTAAAAAGGGCACAGGTCAGCCTTAAGCCACCCATACCCTCAACGGTACGGCGAAGCGTACCTTCAGCTCAATTTAATTAGCCAATAGTCTGCTTAACCTTAGCAGCCTTACCAACTCTGTCACGCAAATAGTAGAGCTTGCTTCTGCGTACTTTACCTGCTCTGATGAGTTCAATCTTGTCAACGTTTGGTGAGTGAACAGGGAATACTCTCTCAACACCTACGCCGTAAGATACTCGACGAACGGTAAATGTCTTGGAAACACCGCTGCCCTTAATAGCAATGATTGTTCCTTCAAAAGCCTGGAGTCTTTCTCTCTCGCCTTCACGGATTCTAACCCAGATTTTTACGGTGTTACCTACTTTGATTGCCTCAGAAACTTCAGCCTTAAGGCTGTCCTGAGCGATTAATTTAAGTGCGTCCATTAACAGCACCTCCCATAAGATTTCAGGCGTTCTTAATGATTAAATCAACAGAGGACCGTCCGCTTTAATGTTGGGCATTAAACCCCGCCTCAGGGCATACTTACCCCTCAGTGGTCACAAATGCTCTAATAGTTTAACACAACTTATTTGTAAATGCAAGTGTTTTTTTGGAAATTATCTGAAATAAATAATAAATATTGATTAATCACATGACATAAGCTGAACAATTATCATTTCATCTGTTTCCATTACTGTGAATTTACACGATGAATCGTTAGGCTTCAAATATTTTCGAGCTTCCTCATACTGTTCTTTCGTGCAAGGAATATAATCATATCCCATACGAGCCATGGCCACATATCCATCAGCAAGATGATAGACATTATATGATAATCCTGTCAAGTAAGATAAATAAATTATTCTTTTACTCTTCAAAGCTTGTATAGCACTATTAGAATTAGTAATACTTATATTGTTCCAACTCCACACTATGTTATTTGCTTCAAGAAAGAATTTTTCGGAAAGAATATTATCCCATATTGAACACATCATTTTTTTGTACTTATCATATAACGGATTCGACGATTCTTTTGATTTTCTTATATTTTCAGGAAGTAACATTGCTTCATCATTATATACAAAAACAACGGTTTTGTTTTTCGTATCATATTTTTCAAGTTCATTACCAATATCTCTCATCCAACTATATTCATACTCAAATATTTCATAATTTCTAACAGAATAATTATTTATCGTCTGTGTTTCAGTTAACACCAACAAAACAGTACATACACTCAACAAAATCGAAACTGTTTTTTTATTCGACATAATATTATTAAATATCATCCAGATAAAAGCAACGAACACAGGTAATGCTTGTTCCATTCTGCCCAACACTATCTGACCCAAAACAAAAGTAAGTGAAATTGACGAAATCACCAGTCCTGCGTAAAGGATTAGTGGTAAAACCGAACGTTTTTTTACTGAACCTACTATTGCAAAAATCATAGCAAGAATAACCATACAGTCAAAAACAAAAACAGATAAATCTCCAGAGCCTAAAATTAAAAACTTCAAAATTAGTCCTCTGAGAAACCACACAAATGCATCTAAAATGTTATCATATTTAAGCCAATCAATTGAAGTATTTGTGGAATACCAAAAGCTGAAAGAACCACTTGTAAAATAACAAATTAGTTTTGAAATACAGAAATCCAACAAAATAGTAACAATCAAAAAGATAACTGTTTTAAATAACACATTAAACAAATATTTATATGGCTTTGACGAAAATTTATTTGAATTAAAATACTCGATAAGTAAAACACAGAATATTCCTACAAGAAATACCGCTGCAAATGATTCATACATATCAATACAGATGACCATAAATAAAACAGATACCACGATATGAAGAATATTTGTTTCATTTTCAAATATAAATGAATATATTAACCATATTGCTGTTGGAGTAAGCACATACGCAAGAGCAATGTTTAATATTGGATATGTCAACTGCTCTGAAATCATTGGAAAAATCGGATAAATAGCCCAAAACGAAAGCAATGATTTTTTACTGATTTTACCCATTGATACCCTGTCAAATAAAACAATCCACGTCAATCCCGAAATCCAAAACAGAACCATCATCAAAGCAGTATGCCAAAACGGTGAATATTCCATCCAGTTTGTAACCCAATGAATAAGAGGCGCAGACCATCTTCCTGCAGTTATCAACACATCACCATCATAATAAGATGGAACCAATTGATCCAAATTAAAAGTATACTTGGTCGCATAAAATCCATATGCTAGAATAATAACAAAAAAAGAAACAACTGCTTGCAATGGATTCTTTTTTATATAATCAATACAATTTTTATACATAGAGTTTTCCTCAATTATCTGAAATTTTCATTATTTTTCGTAATGAGTTTTTTTCTTACAATATAAAGCTGTTTATCCTCTGTGCCTGTATGCTCCTCGATTGTTTCAACGAGCAATGACGGGTTAAGATTATTCGTGTTGCCTGCGGCAAGAACGCACTGCATATTAACAGTATTTTCCGCACATGAGAACTTGATATCGTAAATAAAATCAATCAGATTAACCTGTTTTTTAACCTTGCGATGACCCTTTTTGCCGATTTTCTCAGCGAGAAGCTCGTCACCCTTTACAAGCTCGTCAGCGGTATTATAAAATTGCTGTGCCTGTTCGTTATTCTCAAACACAACCTTAACGAAGTACATTGCCTTTTCGATTTCTTTTGCATCAAACTTCGGCTCACTCGCAGAAATAATATTTATTCCGTCGGGAAGTGCCTCGTTAAGTCGACGAAGAATTTCATCATTCGTCATATCGTCAGTAATACGAATGTCCATATATTCACAGTCGCTCGACTGTCCGAGTGACAACGGCAAAGCAAATGTAAGATACGGATGAGGATTAAATCCCTCGGTGAACCACATTGAAAGTCCTGCACGTCGAATTGCACGGGACATAATGCGTGTTAAATCAAGGTGGGAAACATAAATTGCCCTGCCCGTTTTTGAAAAATTAAGCCTTACAGAGCGCATCACATTTACCTCCGTTGAGTTTATTTGAGCCACAGCCTGCACATTTTATACGACAATGCGGTGTTGTTTCGGCACAATGTGCCTTTTTATTTTCATTAATAAGGAACTGCTTGCTTACGCCGTAATCAAGGTGATCCCACGGCAGAATTTCGTCATATTCACGCTTACGATTAGCATAGAAGGTCGGGTCAATACCAAGCTCGTCAAATGCTTCCATCCATTTATCAAACTTAAACTGGTCGTCCCAGCTGTCAAACTTACAACCTTTTTTCCATGCAAGCTCGATAACCTTCGAAAGTCTTCTGTCACCACGGGCAAGAACACCCTCCATAAAGCTCGTCGGAGTAAGATGAGTTGAAATACGGATTTTCTTCGTGGTAACACTTTCGTTGAGGTGCTTCTGCTTCTCGGCGAGCTCGTCCATAGTTGCCTGCGGTTCCCACTGAAACGGAGTAAACGGCTTTGGAACAAAGGATGAGGCACTTATGCTGACCTGCACTCCCTTGCCCTTCGGTCTGTCGGGATTACGGTAAAATTCGTCAACGACTCTCTGACTGAGCTTTGCAATGCCCTCAACATCCTCGGGTGTTTCTGTCGGAAGTCCAATCATAAAGTACAATTTAACTGAAGTCCATCCACCCGAAAACGCCTTATCAACTGTTGTGATAACGTCATCCTCGGTTATGTTTTTGTTTATCGCATCACGAAGGCGCTGTGTGCCTGCCTCGGGAGCAAATGTAAGTCCGCTTCGTCTGACCTCCGTGAGCTTTTTCATAAGCTCATCGGAGAAATTATCAACACGAAGTGACGGCAGACTTATATTTATTTTATCTTTTGAAGTCCATTCAAGCATTGTATTGAGCAACGGCTGAATTTCGGTGTAATCGCTTGTACTCAAAGAGCAAAGTGAAATTTCATCATATCCCGATGTTTCAATAAGACTTTTACATTGTTCATTCACGACCTCTGCACTCTTTTCACGGATAGGTCTGTAAATAAAACCTGCCTGGCAGAATCGACATCCGCGAATACAGCCACGGAAAATTTCCGCAGTTACTCTGTCGTGAACAATCTCGATTGACGGAACAATGAATTTTTCAGGAAAATGCACCTTATCCATATCGGCAACAACAGCCTTTTCAGCTTTCTTCGGTGCAGTTTCCTTTGACGTAACGCTCTTTATTGTGCAATCCTCGTTATATTCAACATCGTAAAAGCACGGGACATAGAAGCCCTTATGCTGTGCAATTTCACGGAGCAACTCAATCTTTGATGAACCGAGTTTTTTGTGCTTGCGGACAAGGTCAATGAGTGTGACTGTAGTTTCCTCACCGTCACCGAGCATAAATACATCAATGAAATCGGCAATCGGCTCTGCATTACACGCACAAGGACCACCTGCAACAACAAGCGGAGCAAGGTCGGTTCTGTCCTTTGAGTAAAAAGGAATGCCTGCAAGGTCAAGCATATTAAGAATGTTTGAAAAGCTCAGCTCATATTGAAGTGTAAAGCCAATCATATCAAAGCTCTTTATCGGGTCACCGCTTTCAAGCGCCCACAGCGGAATGTTGTTTTCACGCATTTTTTCTTCCATATCGTTACCGGGTGCAAAAACACGCTCGCACCACGCATATGGAAGCTCATTTACGACGGAATAAAGAATCTTCATTCCGAGGTGTGACATTCCTATTTCATATGTATCGGGAAAACAGAAAGCATATCGGACATCGACATCATCTGCATTTTTCAATACGGAGTTCAACTCGCCGCCGACATATCTGCCGGGCTTCTGAACCTTTAAAAGTATTTTCTGAATTCTTTCGTCAAGCATAATAAACCTCTGAAAATTTGATAGAATAATCTTACTACTTTTTTTAGTATTTTGCAAGAAAAATAAGTTCTTTGACATATAATAACGAAAATTTATTAAAAAGTGTTGACAAAGTAGTTTTTGTATGCTATTATATCAAAGCTGTTAAGCGCTGGTGTAGCTCAGTTGGTAGAGCAGCTGATTTGTAATCAGCAGGTCGGGGGTTCGAGTCCGTCCACCAGCTCCACAAATGCGACGAGAAATCGTCGCATAAATATTATGGAAGAGTTCCCGAGTGGCCAAAGGGAACAGACTGTAAATCTGTCGTCAGTGACTTCGGTGGTTCGAATCCACCCTCTTCCACCAAAAAGTAATCCGAACATTTCACCAAATGGTAAAATGTTCGGATTTTTTATTATGCTATCGGATAGCAAACCTCGGTGACAAATTCATCGGGGTTTTGTGTTTCGTACGGACTTACATGGTAGATATTGAACATCGGACCTGCAGACTTATAGCCATTTTCGTTTACCCACGCAATTACTGCGGCGTAAACATCCGTCAACTGCTCATATCCGCCCATAACAGTACAGCTTGCAACTTTTACCTCGGGCAAGGTTTTAAACTTCACATGCTCGGTATCGGGATATGTTCCTTTTACCGTTTTCCACACAATCAGTTCAACATTCTCTTCCTTAAATTCATCATCAAGAAATGAAGCCGCCACAAGACACGGCTCTGAGGGAATGAGATTCATTGAATCAGTTTCCTCCATCAAAATCTGCCATGCAATAGCCTCATCCTCGTAGTGCGGAATTGTCATATGAACGGTTGCGGCGTAGCGCTCGGAAATTGTTTTTACAGATACATCATAATTCATAGTTTGTTCCTTTCTCAGCCTCTTTCGGGCTGTATCCAGGAGCATCATCTGGTATGCCGTTTCATTATACAAGGCATCGAGTTCTTTACGCTGTTTTTCAAGATAGAAATCCAGCTTTTCTCTGTCATCATAAATTTCAAGAATTTTAATGATGTCTGAAAGTAAAAATCCCATATCTCTGAGTGATACAATTCTGCCTATTACCGTTAGTTGTTCAGTTTTATAATAGCGGTATCCTGTGAATTTATCAATTTCGACAGGCTTCAGTAACCCAATATCATCATAGTGTCGCAGCATACGGACGCTTACTCTGGACAATTTAGAAAATTCGCCGATTTTCAGCATTTTTTATTCCTCCCGGGGTGATTTCTCTTGAGCTCACTATGAGTATAAATCCTACCATTATGGCAGAGTCAACACCTTTTTGTAAATTTTTAATTATTTTTTCATCAGCTACGCAACGGATACATAACACCTTGCTTGTTTTTACATATAATATATAGTTAATTTCATGTCACTTGTCAAGCGGAAATATAACAAAACAACCTGCATTCCTTTCGGTTTGCAGGTTGTTAAAATTATGATGCTTTTAATTGTAAACGTAGCTTATCAGCAATCATTGCGATAAATTCCGAGTTGGTCGGCTTTCCTCGTTGTGACTGAATTGTGTAGCCGAAGTATGAGCTGAGAATATCCACATCTCCCCTGTCCCACGCAACCTCAATTGCGTGGCGGATTGCTCTCTCAACTCTTGACGAGGTTGTTTTAAAAGTCTTTGCAACCGTTGGGTAAAGAATTTTCGTCACAGAACCGAGCATTTCGGTATCGTTGACCGAAAGTATTATTGATTCTCTCAAATACTGATAGCCCTTTATGTGTGCAGGTACACCTATCTGATGCATAATTTCCGACACAGTTACCTCTAAATCGGTTTTATTTTTGGTTTTAATTATGTTCGTTTTCCAACCCGTAAGCTGTGTGATTCTCTGAGCGAGCACATCAACGTCAACAGGCTTCAGAAAATAAAAATCTGCCCCTGCTGTAATCAGTTCACTCTCAAATCTTGAATTATCAACACTCGACATAACTACCAGTATCGGCTTTTTTATATCCTTCATTTCACTTATCTGCTTTACTGCTCCAAGAGCATCAATATGGAGCATAAACGCATCCATTATTACAACATCCGGCTTTTCGCTCTTCACTTTTGTGATTACCTGCGAGCCGTCCTTTTCCGTAAGAACCACTTCATATCCGTAGGATGTCAGCGTTCTTGCACAATTTTGACCGAAATCATTGTTTTCCGCAATCATTATTTTCAGCGAATTATCCATTTCATTACCTCCGTGAATTGATTTCACGATTATATTACCATTTATTGGTAATTTTGTCAATAGAAAATTGGTAATTTATGGTAATTTTTATTTTTGCGGTATTTATAATATTTCATTGTAATATTTTGTCAATCAGCCTGCCTTTTTTATATAGCTTTCGACATTTTCCGCAGTTTCAAGCATATTTTGTGCAAAGATTCCGTAACCCTCTGTCGGGTCATCGATAAAAACATGAGTCACCGCACCGACCAACATTCCATTCTGAATAATCGGACTTCCGCTCATTCCCTGCACTATTCCGCCCGTTTTTTCAATAAGAGCCTCATCGGTTATTTTAATAATCATATTGCGTTGTGTATTGTCGGAGGTATTGATTATTCTTTTTATTTCGGCATTATATTTTTTCGGTCCGCTGTCATCAACCGTACAAATTATCTGTGCAGCACCGGTTTTCACTTCCTGACGAAGTGCTGTAGGCAAAACCTCACTCGTTGTATTAACATTATTCATAACACCGTAAACACCGGTGTCACCGTTAATATAGAGATTTCCTATTGAGCCTGATGAGAACACTCCACAGAGTTCACCGGCACTGCCACTTTTGCCCTTATAGCAGCCTTTTATTATTGCCTCGACTGCATCACCGCCCGAAAGCGGCATTACCTCTCCCGTATCAACATCGCAGACTGCGTGACCCAATCCCGCAAAAATACCGTTTTCTCGGTCGCACCAGGTTACAGTACCTATACCCGCTGTACTGTCTCTCACCCACAGTCCGCCTGTAAATGCAGACTTTTCATTTTTTACAGGAGTAAAATTAACACTTTTTTGCTTACCGTCACGCTCAATTAATAATTTAAGCGTTTTACCATTACTTGAAGCAAACAAGCTCGCAAGTTCTTTGTTTCGGGTCACTGAAACACCGTCAACTGAAAGAATCATATCTCCTGTTTTGAGTCCGGCTTCCGTTCCCGGACAACGATTTCCCGACGAGGTTGTTACCTCATCTATGCGGACAATCATTACGCCTTTTGTGTACAGACGTATGCCGAACACATTTCCACCCGGTACAACGTATTTTCTCTCGGTCACCTTCACTCTCGATGATTTTATCGGAAAGATATTGAAGAGCTTTATGGAGGTCGAATATTCTGTTTGCAAGCTGTTTAAAGAGCGTGTGTTCGAGCTGAGCGCTTGACAAACATAAGTTTTGCCGACATTTATCTCATCGTACTGTGTAATTGTCATTTCGTCGGGTATTCTGACATAGCCTACCAGAAGAAACATCAGAATTACACTGCACAGCACAAAGCAGACAGCACTTGTAATCTTTAAGCATCTGTTCAAAATATACACCTCCTGAAAGTAATATTGCCAACTTTACGGCAATTATTCGGGAAGTTATAAAATGTATTATATGAGATTCTTAGCTCAGAATGGCATTATTTTACTTTGTTCGATTATTTCATTCTGACGACGAAGAATCTCAAATTAATACAGAAATTCCTTACGGAATTTTGGCAGGAGCAGAGCCCCTGCCCTACAATTTTATTATATAATTAAAAACTCAGCCGAAAAATCAGCTGAGTTTAATTTACATTTTAACTTGTGTGTTAAAATTATCTTTCCTCACGGAAGTACGAAAGTCCGAGACTCTCAGGCGGCTGATACTCTCTCTTTCTTCTCATTGAAATGATAACAAGTACAATGATTGTAACAACGTACGGTGTCATCTTGAAAAGCTCCTGTGCGCTCATGCTGAGGTTCGGGATATAGTTGTGAACAATGAAAAGTCCGCCGAAAAGAATTGAACCGACAATACTGAGATTCGGTCGCCAGATTGCGAAAATAACGAGTGCGATTGCGAGCCATCCTCTGTCACCGAATGCGTCATTCGACCAGATTCCGCAAGCATAGTCCATAACGTAGTAAAGTCCGCCAAGACCTGCAATGATACTTCCGAGACAAATCGAAGCATACTTATATTTGCCGACGTTGATGCCTGCCGCATCTGCCGTAGCAGGGTTCTCACCTACCGAACGAAGGTTAAGTCCCGAACGGGTGCGGTTAAAGTAAACACTCATAACAATTGCGATTGCAACTGCGGCATAGGCAAGGAAGCTATATGAAAGGAAAATTTCACCAAACCATCCGAGCTTATCGGCAAAAGGAAGTGACTTCTTGAAGAAAAGGCTTGTCTGTGTGAGTGTGATTGACGGAACGTCAAGACCCGAGAGCTTGATAAGTGAACCGCCGAAGAAGTTACCGAAGCCAACGCCGAAGGTTGTAAGTGCAAGACCTGTAACATTCTGATTAGCACGAAGCGTAACTGTGAGTACGGCATAAATAAGTCCCATAAAGAGTGAGCCTACCATTGATGACAAAAGCGGAATCAGAACTGCAAGAACAGGATTGAGAGTTTCAACACTCTGCTCATATAGGAAAGCACCGATAACACCCGATATACCGCCGACATACATTACACCTGCTGTACCGAGGTTTAAGTTGCCGCTTTTTTCTGTAAGAATTTCACCTGTTGAGCCGAACAAAAGAGGAATACCCTGCATAATGGCTCTCTGAATAAATGCAACTACCATTATTTGTTCGCCTCCTTCTCACGGAATTTGAGTGAATAGTTGATAAAGAACTCACTACCGATAATAAAGAAAATAATAATACCGGTAAGAATTTCCGAGAATGATTCGTTAAGTCCGAAGGTTGTTGAAATTTCGCCTGCACCTCTCTGAAGAAATACAAGAAGAAGCGCTGTGAAAATCATATAAATCGGGTTAAACTTAGCAAGCCACGAAACCATGATTGCTGTAAATCCACGTCCGCCTGCCGTGTCACGAGTGAGTGTTCTGTCTGTACCGCTGACCATAAGAAGTCCGACGATACCGCAGATTGCACCTGACATAATCATTGTGCGAACAATAACCTTTTTAACATTGATACCGATGTACTTGGCTGTGTTTTCACTTTCACCTACAACGGAAATTTCATAACCGTGCTTACTGTATTTAAGGTAAACATACATAAATACTGTTATTGCCGCAACAATAAGAATGTTACAAAGATATGCTTTTCCGCCGATTGCGGGAAGCCAGCCCGCCTCTGTTGCACCGTTGATTGTGCCGATATGACCTGAGCCCTTAGGGACAGACCATTCATAGCAGAAGTATGATACAATTTGAATTGCAATGTAGTTCATCATAAGTGTGAACAAAGTTTCATTTGTATTCCAGTTTGCTTTGAAGAATGCGGGAATGAAGCCCCACAAAGCACCTGCAAGCATACTTGTTGCAAACATAACAATGAACAAAAGCCATGTCGGCAATTTATCACCGAGGAAAATCATACAGGCGGCTGTTGCAAGTCCTCCGACAAGAACCTGTCCTTCTGCACCGATATTCCAGAATTTCATTTTGAAAGCCGGAGTAACCGCAAGTGCTACGCAAAGAAGAATTGCAGTATTCTGTGCAAGTGTCCATATTCTTCGCTCTGTGCCGATTGCGCCCTTAATCATTGTACCGTAAACCTCAAACGGGTTTTCGCCTGTCATAATTACCGTAACAAGTCCGCAAATAATAAGAGCAACAAGAATTGAAAGTCCTCTGATTATCCATGATTTCCACGTCGGAATGTTGCTTCTCTTAACAACGTGAAACAAAGGCTCGTGTACTTTATTATTACTGCTCATTCTTCTCACCTCCGTCAGTCTTTGTCATAAGAAGTCCGATTTCTTCCTTGGTTGTTGTTCTTGCATCAACAATGCCCGAAATCTGTCCTGAGCTGATAACAACAATTCTGTCACAAAGCTCAAGCAAAACGTCAAGGTCTTCGCCGACGAAAATAACAGCAACTCCCTTTTCCTTCTGCTCATTGAGAAGATTATAGATAAGGTAAGACGAGTTGATATCAAGACCACGAACAGGATATGCCGCCATAAGAACTGTCGGTGATGCGGCAATTTCACGACCTACAAGTACCTTCTGTACATTACCACCTGAAAGATTACGAACAGGAGTATTTGCACTCGGAGTTACAACCTCAAGCTCGTCGATAATTTTATTTGCGAGATCTTTAGGACCTTTTCTCTCAAGAAAAACGCCTTTACCCTTTTTGTAGCTGCGGAGCATCATATTATCAACGATGTCCATATTTCCTACAAGACCCATACCGAGTCTGTCCTCGGGAACAAATGAAAGACGAACACCGAGCTCACGGATTTCAACCGGTGTCTTATCACGAAGATTTTCCTGGTTGCCGTTTTTCGGATTATTATAAATAATTGAGCCGTGCTTTAATTTACGAAGACCTGCAATTGATTCAAGAAGCTCACGCTGACCGCTTCCTGCGATACCTGCAATACCGAGAATTTCGCCCGAACGAGCGGCAAAGGTAACGTGGTTGAGTACCTTTACACCTTCACGGCTTACATAACACATATTGTTGATAAGAAGTCTGTCAGCTTTTTCCTCAACATCACTGCGCTCGATATTAAGGTCAATTTTCTTACCGACCATCATTTCAGTAAGAATTGATTCATTAGCCTCGCTTGTCTGTACAGTACCAATGTACTCACCCTTACGAAGAACCGAAACCTTATCTGAAATTTCAAGAACCTCGTTGAGCTTATGGGTGATGATAATAATGGACTTCGAGTCCTTTCTCATGTTTCTAAGAACATCAAAGAGCTTTTTGATTTCCTGCGGTGTCAGAACAGCGGTAGGCTCGTCAAGAATAAGAATATCCGCACCTCTGTAAAGTACCTTTACGATTTCAACCGTCTGCTTTTCGGAAACGGACATCTCGTAAATTTTCTTGTTCAAATCAATGTCAAAGCCGTATTTATCGCAGATTTTCTGAATTTCAGCTGTTGACTTCTTAATATTGTATCTGCCCTTTTCCTCAAGACCGAGAACAATATTTTCAGCGGCTGTGAAAACATCAACGAGTTTGAAATGCTGATGAATCATACCGATTTTATAATCGAATGCGTCCTTCGGGGACTTGATGAGTGCTTCTTCACCGTTTATAAAAATCTGACCGTGGTCAGGAAAGTAAATTCCCGAAATCATATTCATAAGCGTTGTCTTACCACTGCCGTTTTCACCGAGGATTGAAAGAATTTCACCACGGTTAACAGTAAGGTTAACATCCTTGTTAGCAACAACATTGCCGAAGGTTTTAGTAATATTTTTCAATTCAATGGCAACCTGTGTACTCATATTTTACCTCCATTGTATTTTCCAGGTATCAGATGTCGGACAGTAGATGCAGATATTGCAGATAATCAGCCTCATTTGCAGTTTGTACTGATTGAGATTCTTCGTCGCTATACTCCTCAGAATGACAAATCAAAAACAATATGCCGTCTGCAATCTGACATCTAACACCTAAACAAGGCGGAGCTTATTAGGCTCCGCCTGTCTGAATTTAAGTCAAATTAGAACTCTGAGTTAAGAAGAGTGATACCATCAATCTGGAGATCGAAGTAAGGAGCTGAACGCTTAGCAGACTCGTTGAAGAATCCGTTTTCGATAGCTTCTGTATCCTTCTCATAGTTAGCATCTGTATTAACATCAGCCATATAAGTTGTGAGCTTCTCGCCCTTAACTGTGATGTAGTTATCCTTGTTTACATCAAATACATGAAGAGTGCCTGCCTCAAGAGCCTTCTTAGCTTCTTCAATCTTCTCAGCTGTGCCTGCTGCAGGAGCAACCTTACCGAGGTCTGTGAGTTCAACAGAACCTGTTGCAAGTGTACCTGTCCAGTCTGTATCGATAGCCTTGCCTTCCTGTACACACTTAATCATGTACTCGAAGTAAGGAGCCCAGTTGATTCTTGAAGAAACGATGAATGTGTTCGGGCACTGTGCCTCTGTGCTACCATTGTAAGAAACGTTCGGAATACCTGCTGTCTCACAAGCTGACGGAGCACCGAAAGAGTCAGCATGCTGTGAAATGAGCTTACAACCATTGCTGATGAGCTTAGTAGCAGCTTCCTTCTCAGCTGTTTCATCATACCATGAACCTGTAAACTGAACTTCCATTGTAACTGACGGGCAAACTGACTTTGCGCCAAGATAGAATGATGTATAACCTGAAATAACCTCAGCATATGTGAAAGCACCTACATAGCCCATCTTAGCTTCTTCAGCTGTGAACTTGCCTGCTTCGATCATCTCGTTGAGCTTCATACCTGCTGCAATACCTGCAAGGTAACGGCCCTCGTAGATTGAAGCGAAAGCATTGTGGTAGTTTGCAAGACCCTCTGTGTGAGCCTTTGTACCTGTAGCATGGCAGAACTGAACATCTGTGAATTCCTTAGCTGCCTTAATCATGAAGTCCTCATGACCGAATGAGTCAGCGAAGATGATGTTACAACCACTGTCGATAAGCTCTGCAGCTGCTTCGTAGCAGGTATTATCCTCAGGGATATTTGTCTTCTTGAGGCACTCAATACCGAGCTTCTCACAAGCCTCTTCTGCTGCTGTCAAAAAGTTCTTGTCGTAAGTTGAATTTTCGTCATGCAAGAAGATGAAACCAACCTTAACCGCCTTAGCTGATGTATCTGCTGTCTTGTCACCGTTTGCGTCAGTCTTAGTTCCGCAAGCTGCGAATGCAAATACCATTACAGCTACCATGAAAAGTGCAATAATCTTTTTCATGCTTTTTTCCTCCATTTTGCCTTTCGGCTTTTTAATTTTATATATAGCAAATTGCTACCGAAGTTTAGCAGAAGGTAATTTTTCCGTCATCGGTCATTGACTCAACACGAGCAAGTGACTCAACTCTGATACCCTTCTGACGAATCAGCTTTCCGCCGTCCTGGAAAGCCTTTTCGATTACGATTCCCGCACCGCAGATTTCAGCACCCGCAGCCTGAATCAAGTCAATCAGACCATTAAGTGCGCAACCCATTGCAAGAAAATCATCAATAATAAGGATTTTATCATCCTTACTTAAAAATTCCTGTGATACAATAACATCATAAACCTTACCGTGAGTATATGACTTAACCTGTGTTGAATAAACATCAGCGGCAATATTCTTGCCGAGGCTCTTCTTTGCGAAAACAACAGGTACATTAAAGTACTGTGCAACAATACAGGCAATGCCGATTCCCGAAGCCTCGATTGTGAAAATCTTATTGACCCCGCTGTCCTTAAAAAGACGGTAGAATTCCTTACCTACCTCGTTGAGAAGCTCAACATCAACCTGGTGATTGAGAAAGCTGTCAACCTTCAGAACATTACCCGGGAAAATTTTGCCATCCTTAACAATTCTGTCTTCAAGTAATTTCATAATCATTGCTCCTGAACAAAAATAAGCAAACAGTTTCCTGTTTGCCGATATCTTCCCGAAACGAAGGAACCAATAGTAACAGTTAAGGCACTGTTGTAGAAACTGCCGAGCCATTCATTCGGTAATATATCGGTAAAAGAAATATGTCGTTATTATCACATAATATAAGAATATTTTAACATATAATCTTATTTTGTCAACAAAAAGAGTATTACAAATGGTTAATATTTTTTGTTAACATTTTGTAAATGTTACACAATTTATAGTAATACTCATTTACACAGACACATTATTATGATATAATGGCAAAAAAACTTCGGAGATGATTTTATGAGTCACCTTGTTGAATTGCTGAATGCATATAAAATATATAATCCCGGTGAAAATGAGGTTCGTGCGCTCGACGGCGTTTCACTTTGCATCGACAGAGGTGATTTCGTTGCTATTGTCGGTCAGTCCGGCTCCGGAAAGTCAACCCTAATGAATATGCTCGGACTTCTCGACGTTGTTACAGAGGGTAAATATATTCTCAACGGCAAGGACGTTTCCGATATGGACGATGATGAATTAAGCTCAATACGAAATATTGAAATCGGATTCATCTTTCAGGGCTTTAACCTTATTCCGAGCCTTACCGCACAGGGAAATGTTGAGCTTCCGCTCATTTACAGAGGAATGAAGCCCGAGGAAAGACACAAGCTCTCAACAGAAGCTCTTAAAAGAGTCGGTCTTGAAAAAAGAATGGACCACCTGCCGAGTCAGATGTCGGGTGGACAGCAGCAGAGAGTTGCCATTGCAAGAGCCGTTGCGGCAAGACCGCCGATTATTCTCGCCGATGAGCCAACCGGTAACCTTGACTCAGCTTCGGGAAAAGAGGTTATGAAAATCATCAATGAGCTTTGGGCGGAAGGCAGAACAATTATTCTCATCACTCACGATGACAAAATCGCAGAAAATGCCCACAGGGTAATACGCATAAGCGACGGAAAAATTGTTGATGACTATGTCAACGAGCATATAACTCCCGAGGTTAATCTTCAGCAATAAAATCAAGGTCTTGAAAGCAATTGAGCTTCAAGACCTTGTAATTTTTATAAAGCGTCTGCAGGTGCCTCTGTCGGATGGAAGGTTGAATATCCGACCGGTGGCATAGTTCTGATTGCGAGCATATCCTCCTCGCTCAGCTCAAAGCCGAAAACATCAAGATTCAGCTTCATTCTGTCAGCATTCGTTGACTTCGGAAGAGGTAAAACTCCGCTCTGCAAAGCAAATCTTATGCAAACCTGACCTGCACTTACATTATATTTCTTTGCTATTTTATTAAGCGTGTAATCGTTGAGAACTGCTCCGCTTCCCATCGGCGACCATGCCTCAACCGTCATTCCGTGTTCAATGCACCATTTCACATTTTCGGGCTGATAATATCCCGGATGGAATTCAATCTGGTTCACACACGGCTTAATTTCAGCGGTTTCCTCCAACGCAAGAATATGCTCCGGCAGGAAGTTAGAAACACCGAGCGCACGAATTTTGCCATCCTTATATGCTTTTTCAAAGCCTGCCCACGTTGAAGCATTGATTTCCTTCCAATCGGGCGAAATCTTCTCAACGCAAGGCCAGTGAATAAGGTAAAGGTCTATGTAATCGGTTTTTAATCTCTTTAACGAATCATCGACAGCTTTGAGTGTTTTCTCATAGCCACGCTCGCTTATCCAGTGCTTTGTTGTGAGAAATATTTTCTCACGACTGACACCCGACTCGATGATACCTGTGCCGACATCCTCTTCATTGCCGTAAATTGCGGCAGTATCAATGTGACGATAGCCTGCCTTAATCGCATTCTTCACACATTCACGGGCAACATCTCCCGAAGGTGTCTGCCATGTTCCGTAGCCTATGCACGGAATTTCAACAGTATCTGTAAGTTTAAAATTATTATCAAAATTAAGTTTCATAAGTATACCCCTTTTTCACTCTGTAAAATAAATCAGCATTCAAAATTATCCACTGTTATATTTCCGTTCTTATCAACAGTACCGCTTATCGTAACTCTTCTTTCGGGAATCATATCCTCCCACGCACGAAGATACTGGAACACTATTTCAAATTCGCCCTCTTTAACTGCAACGAATTTATATTCTGCAACTCCGGGTGCTCCGCAGATATCCTCATTGCTGTTATCAGAATAAAAATTTTCAGACTCTGATTTAACCGATTCACCGTAAATATCGTATGTCCAGTTATAGCCTGTACTCGGATTTGATGTAAGACAAACCGTCAGACATTTATCCTCGATAATATATGAATTCGGGTCCGGATGCTCTTCCTTATTCATCCACGGAAAAACAAACGTAAGAACAGCCATAAAAAACGCAATAATCTTAGTAAAAAAGCTCATAATATCACCTCTCAGATTTAGTATACAACAAATTAAAGAATTGTCAATTACTAATTAAGATGGCAACCAGTATCAACATATTTTTTGAAATTTGGACACCTGTTTTTTTAGAAAATTATTTTGTAGGTGACCGATTGATTTTTGATTTCAATGCGTATATAATACATTATATGGGGTGAAAATATGCAAAACGTTATCGACAAAATACTACATACTTCCGGTGTCAGTAAAACGCAATTATCCAAGGACTTGGGAATCAGTAAAAGTTATGTACTCAACGTAATTAACGGCGTTAAAAAATGCAGTCGTTCAATGTACGAAAAACTGAGAATTCTGAGCTATGTCCCCAATTCGTTGCAAACCGAACTTGATACAGCATACTACGGGGAATTATTCGGTAAAGAAAAATATAAACAGATTATTCATTTTGTTAACCTTATTGAGCATTTTGAGGATGACTTTCTTGAAAGCAAAACTATGCTGGTAAGAACTGATTTTGTAGATGAAATTCTTTCAAAAAAAGAAAACATTCATACAATCAACAACAAAACCGAAATGCTTGAATTTGCGATTTGTATTGCCAAAAAATGTGTTAATGAAAGCTCTTCGTTTTTCTATACTAACTATAAATTTTCTCAGAAAGACTTAGACAAGCTGCTCTTCACTGTCTTCCGTGACAGAGATTACACCAACGAGATTAACTTCAAGCATATTGTAAATATTAACAGTACCTCCCAGCTTGAAACACTGGACATTTTCCATCATGCTCTTAAATGGGGACGAATTTTGTTTGAAACAAAACATTCAACCGAGTTTTCGGGAAATGCAACAAATCTGTTTCCATACTACATTATTTCGCCATTCGGTATCTTACTCTTTGATGACAAATGTGAAAGAGGAATGATATTAGCCTCATCCTCTGCCGTTGAATATTACCAGAGTGTTTTCCTTGAAACCGAACAGAAATTCACTCCGACCTGCGTTGTTGTCAACGACGAGGTGTCATGCTTAGGTCAGACGGACTTATTCTCCGGTATGAACACGGCTAAGACATCCTACGGCGGTCTCGCCTGCTTCGGTCCTTATTGCGACGAGGAGATTCTCAACAACATCAAATACGATACTCCGCAAAACGATATTTTAACACAGATGTTCCTCACTCATTACGGCACTTTATACTCCACTCCACAAAAGGAATATCTTTCCGAGAGTGCTTACTGGGATTTTGTCGAAGATGGTGACATTCACTGCGTTACCGACCGATATGTCAATAAATGTTCTCCGAGCGACAGAATTCATCTTTTGCAGAACATTATTGAAGGAAATAAAAAAGACGGTGTAATGACAATCAAATTATTTGATGAGTCAAAAATCAAGATTCCAACCAATTTTATTATTGACTGCTTTGAAAATTACTCTGTTATCACTTCATTGTTTATAAAAGAACCTTGTATGAACTACACCAAGCCATACGCTGTCAGCCTTATGATTAATTATGCTGAAATGTACTGGTTTAAGGAATTGTCAGAAAATATGTGCTCATATTTTGAAGAGAGAAAGCTGATGCTTTCCGACGAAGCCTGCATTAATTCCTTTGAAAGAATGATTTCCAAATGTAAGGCAATGTAACTAAAAAAAATTAAAAGCTGTTACCTTTTTATGGTAGCAGCTTTTTGTATTTATCAGCTTAATCCTCGAAGCAATTATATTTTGTAAGTATATCCTTTCCGATTTCATAAAGCAGACGTTCAGCCTGTCTTTTAACCTCAATGCCGGGATTTGCGGCAAGACGTTCACCGCTTTCAATTCTTTTATTCGGCCACGAAGCCGTGCGACAAATCATATTTCCCGCCTCAAAGGTAAACGCTCCGCCGTCTTTAACAAATCCGCTGTCAACAAGTCCACGCATAACGGCATCAATATCAACCGTACCTGCAAGCGGACAGATATGGTCGTCACGCATACCGAAATTATCCTGAATATGAACCGCTTTAAGATAACCGCCGAGCCTCATAATATTTTCATACTGTTCATACGGCACTGTAAGATTTCCGTGACCGATATCCCAGCAGACACCCATCAGCGGATGATCGCAAAGCTCAATCAGCTTATAAAGGTCGTCACCCGTGTAATATGAGCAGGTATCGTCCCCCGTAGGAATATAGTTTTCCGCAAGAACATACACGTTGTACTTCTCCATTGCAGGATACTACCGAAGAATGTTATTGATTCATTGAAAATGTTGTAAGATATTATTTCAGATTCTCTATTGCCTATCCAAACAGAATACACACTATCTACCTCCTGTAACTTACAATAATTAAGTATTATTGTAAGTTGATTATGGATTCATTATAGCGTATTTTGGTAAAATATTCAATACATTATCATAATACGAGGTGCGAAAATGAAGGATTTTCATCAATTATCAAACAACTTTTTAAATGTAATTAAATCAACTAAAAACCTATCTGATAAAACAATTGTAGCGTATAATTCAGATTTAAATGATTTTTGCAATTTCTTATCAAGCAGACGATTACATAAAGACATTATTTTAGACTATACAAAGCACTTGTTTGACGAGCGAAAATTGCAGGAAAGTACTATTACACGCAAACTTATTGTACTTAAAATGTTTTTTCAATTTCTATATCAAAATGGTCATATAGAACACAACTACTATAAAAACTACAATTTCAAAATCAAAAAAGAACGCAAATTACCCAAGACCTTATCCATTGATGAAACAACAAAGCTCATAACCCATCTATCTGATAACACAAAAAGAGATACATCAACTTTTTCTTTCTGGAAAGCATGCCGGGATCTCGCATTGATTGACTTGCTTATCAGTACTGGCATAAGAATTGAAGAGGCTTCTAACATATCACTTGAAGATATAATCTTTAGTGAACAAACTATATTGATTCACGGAAAAGGAAGAAAACAACGATTAATATACATATCTTGCGATGAAACTTGGACAAATCTTTTGTCTTGGATAAAAATAAGAAATAATATAAAAAGTAACACTAATAAAATTTTTGTTAACCGTTTTGGTAATCAAATAAGCATACATGGAATTGAGTATATTTATAATTCTGTTAAAAAATCATGCGGTATAAATGAACACTCAACACCGCATTATCTTCGCCACACATTTGCAACTAATTTACTTGCCAATGGTGCTGACCTTCGCTCCGTTCAAGAAATTCTCGGTCACATTAGTGTTACAACCACAGAAATTTACACAGAAGTTACCGTGAAGCATAAAAAGCAAATTCTCACAAAATATAATTATAGAAACAGCATTTAAAAACAAGAAACAGACTTCAAATGAAATCTGTTTCGTGTTAATCTACAAAATTGCGAAATATTAATCTTTCAAAAACCTTTTTGACAATACGCAAGATATTGAATAACAAAAGTACAACGATACGCAGGTTACGAAAAATCAAATATTGTTTCAGAGCATACCCTTTACTTTCCAAGTACCTTTTTTATCTGAACCTACACGCTCTATAACGCCGAGCTTTTTAAGTTCGGAAATTACTGTTGAAACCGTTGTTCTGCTACAACCCATTAAGTTTGAAATTTCTGTTGTCGTTATCGCCGGATCTTCCGCAACTATTGCTATGAGTTGTTTTTGTTTTTCTGTAAAGTTTTCTGTAAAGTTTTCTGTAAAGTCAGATTTTTCTGTTTGCTTTTTTTGAACAGTAATTATGTTTCCGTTCTCGTCATACTGTATTTCATTTCCGTCCCAATCTATATTCGCTTTAATTTGGAGCATTATTCCCGTTGCATCAATTTCATAGGTAGGTCTTTGAAGTCCTGCGTTTTCGCAGGCAGTACAAATCTTATCAATTCCCCTGCCCCAACTTTCAATATATCCCGCAACAAAGAAAGTATTTGCTATGAGCGGATTGTACGGCTGTGATGGATGCTTTGAAAACAATTTTTCAAGAGTCCACATTTCAGGGAGCTTTCCGTTATTATAAATATAAATCTTATCTTTATAAACACTTATTTGAATCGGAATGCCGCTTACATATTGCTTGTGAGCTACAGCATTGAATATCGCTTCACGAAGTGCAGCTTCCGGATACGGATAAGTTTCTACTCGTTGAATCCCGTCATAAGAAATCCATGCCTTCATATATTTATGCTGCAAAATTTCCATAGTTTTATCAACCTGTTCAATTAGTGAACCGTGAATTTCATCCTGAAAACGAAGTTCGGAATCACTTTCAAAGAAACCTATTTTAATATACGCACCTGTAATATACTTTTCGGGATTTTCTGCGAACAACAAAATCGCCGCTTGAGTTAGATAATCATTCTGTATCAGCCTTAAATTTTGGAGAATGACTTTGTTTTCATCCTCTAAAATTGATGCATCTATTCGTTGCTTTTTAGCAGCTTTTTTCTTAAACACCTTAAATGCTTTTTCACTCAAATCATCAATAGAGACATTAGGTATAAGAGAAGCATCCCAAGTAACACCGTTTTTTCTGTTAAAAAACTCCTGTAAGGCTATTCCGTTTAATTTCTGAACGGTACTTCCGCTTCTGTAATAATATACACCCTTTAAGCTTACACCTTGCGGATATTCAGGAACAATAATTTCAATATAATCGTCACCGTTATTTTCGTAATAATTAACATCTGCAATTATTCCCATAGAATCTTTAATTTTATTAGGCAAATCTTCAAGGAGTTTTTTTGCATTATTTAAGCCAATGGGATTTCCGTTATCGTCCTTACCGATATATAGTGTTCCGCCCTGTGCATTTGCAAAACCGCAAATCCATTGAAGATACTCATCTTTCCAAATTGCTTTCCATTCAACATTCTGTTTTTCAGGCATTTTCTTCACCTCTCGTTTCAGTATAATTAACCTTCAAATCCCGTTTGTACAGACTCAATATCTGTTTTTAATGTCCTGTTCATTTCATCAATATCAAAATCACGGTAATCCCATAGCTCATATTCCCCAATAGGTGATAAATACATCTGCTCAGATTTATTCTTTTCGTCAATCTGCTTAATTACTTCACCAAAGTCATCAGAGAACATATTATCAAGAATACCTTTACCTTGTCCTGCAACAATTCTAGGATATTTCAGGCTCGTTCCCTTTTCCATATCTGAGATTTCTTTCAATATTATGACAAATTCCTGTTCACAACCGTAATCATAAACCATTTTCATAACAGAACCTATTTCAAGTCCCATTTTATTAAGGCTTATTGTTGTGGGGTCAATGTTATTATCTTTTTCACATTCACCACATAAATCTATTTCATAGTGATTGCCGTTGTATTCAATGAAAAATAAATGATTGGCAAGAGTATCAAAGGAAACCAAAACAAGATACGCAAGTTTTGATAACAAAAAATTACCTGAAACTTCTACTTCACGCCATATTTTTTCTTCATAGCCTTTATAACTGATTAAAAATTTATATACATTTGCTTTCATAATATTACACCATTTCTCCCTTTGCAGGTATGTATTCATAGTCACCTTTAAGTGAAAACTCATATTGTTCCCGAGCTTTTGCAAATTCTTTTCCGGTTGTCGGATGTGGACACTCCTGAACAGCAAAAAGCTTTTGGTTTTCATCAAATGACTGTTCAAATCCGAATGCACAATAATGTTCAAACTCTTTCCTTTCGGTATTCCACAGTGATTGAGCCGCCCAACATCCGTTACCACGTTTACCGCAACTATAACAATATATTGTCTTCTTAGTTTTCGCAGGCATCAAATCGCCAAATGCGTTCCCCAAAGACTGATTATACTCTTCTCCAAGTCTTAACAACTTTGCGTGAGATGCCGCAGATATATTATTGCCATTTACAAAAGACTTAACTGTGTTCAACGATAAACTTGTAATCTTTGCAACATCGCCAAGCGACAAGTTATTTTTACTCATATACTCATTCAGAACAGCTCTTGCTATTGAATTCAATCTGTCCGTATTATTGTTTATGCCTTGAACATCAGTCTTTTTAGGAACACAAGTAACAATATCACCGATGTCGCATTTTAACTCATCACAAATTCGTACTATTACATCAAGAGCTACAGTTTGATTATTTCGCATCTTGGCTAAGGTTGAACTTGATGCTCCGATTTGTTGCATCAATTCTTTTTGAGTAATATTTAGCTCTGTAATTTTATCAAAAAGCTTATAGAAATATACAGCCATTTCGAACCTCCCACAAAATTGTATAATCATTATATCACCGCAAGAGGTTTAATGTCAACATCTTTTATATATCAAAACCATTGATTATATATATTTATAAAAAGTACTTTAGATTTTAAACAACACAATCTAAAGTCCTTTTCTCAAATA
>DCGX01000039.1:4668-4876 GCA_002315505.1 Ruminococcaceae bacterium UBA1767 | reverse complement strand
TGATTTTTACTTGAGATTCTTCGTCACTTCGCTCCTCAGAATGATATTGATGGAATTCCCCAAAAATAATTGTGCATTGTGAATTGTACACCTTCTGCGGTGAAAAATTAAAAATCCTCAAAAATCAACACGCAAAACAACAAGCATAATTTTACCGAAATCCATTGACACACAACGGCATTGAATGCTGAATTTATTTTTGCAACAC
>DCGX01000039.1:995-4566 GCA_002315505.1 Ruminococcaceae bacterium UBA1767 | reverse complement strand
TAATAATAATAATAAATATAATAATTATAATATAGCGGACAAAAATTATTTTTCAAGGACTTCAATAATTTCTCCGACATAAACAAAATGGTAATCCTTTGCCGAGTAATTCTCCTCGATGGATTTATCCAGAAATCCGTTACAATCAAGTTGCTGAACAGCGAGCTTTTTGCATTTTAAAACAATTCTTGCCTCGTTCGGGTAAAATGTGTCACCGTAGGCAGCCATTGTAAGACCTGCAAGGTCGAATTTGTCACAATCTCTGCCCGACTTTGTTCCGCAGATACGAAGAGCATTTTTGTATTCATCGTCAAAGAAGCAAAGTGTGAAATAATCCTCATTATCCATAAATTCCTTTGTGTATCTCTGCGGACGGATGAACGCAAAAACTACGTCCTTTCCCCAAAGCTCACCGATTGAACCCCAGCTGACGGTCATTCCGTTGCAGTTTTCGATTTTGCCTGCACAGACAAGTCCCCAGTCATCGGCAATGAGCTTTACAAGATTATCCTTCACATCTCTGATATTATTCAATTTTTTCATAAAAGTCACCTCAGTAATAAATATGTGGATTAAAATAAATATACATCAGATTTATAAAAAATGTCAAGCAAATACAGTTTGTTCGGTTGCAAAAATCAAGCATTAGGTGTATAATGTGTCAGCAAATAAAATTTCCCAAAGGAGCTTATATGTCCTGTTTTTCAAAAGCTCTGAAAAGCTTAAATGAATACAATTCGCTTTTATACGATGTTACGCACAGACGACTTCCTGCAGGTGCAATCGGACTTTCTCAAATCCACAAGGCTCACCTTGTCAGCACCCTGTGTGAAGACCTGCGGCCGCACAAAGCGATAATAATCACCCCTGACGAGTCACAGGCAACAAAACTTTGTAAGGACTTAAATGCCTTCGGTTGCGATGCCGTGTTGTATCCTGCCGGGGATATATCTCTGCGCCCCGATGACGTAAAATCAAGAGAATACGAGCATAAAAGGCTCAGTGTTCTCGGCAATCTTGTTGACGGAAATGTTCAGGCGATTGTCTGCTCGGTCGAAGCCTCATTGCAGTTCACTATTTCGCCCGAGGAGCTTGTTTCAAGACGAATTACACTTACTGTCGGTGAAACAATCGAGCAGGATGACCTCATTGACAGCCTCATAAATGCAGGCTACACCCGAAGCTCACAGGTTGATGGCTCGGGTCAGTTTGCCGTGCGTGGCGGTATTGTCGATATTTTCTCACCCGATTGCGAAAATCCGTACCGTATTGAATTCTGGGGCGACAGTATCGACTGCCTTTCGACCTTCGAAACCGAATCACAGAGAAGAATTGACTCAACTAAGAGTGTCGTTATCACTCCTGCAAACGAGATTTGCTGTAATCCCGTTATGCTTGCGGATTTAATTGAAGACTATATGGGTAAGCTCAAGGGCAAAGGCTCGGTAAAATCAAGGGAGCTTTTGTCCTACGACCTCGACAAACTGAATTCGGGTGTTCCGCTTGCTAACATTGACAGATATATGCCGCTCATTTATCCCGATGCGGCAACAATTTTTGACTACGTTGACGAGCCTGTATTATTTATCAGCGAGAGCTTTTCCGTAAAGGAACACGCAAACGCTTTTCTTGACTTGTTCTACGAGGAGCTGAAAGCGTACATTGAAGAGGGAATCGTCTGCAAAGGACTTGACAGATTTGTTCTTCGCTTCGATGAGCTGCTCGACAAATATACTGACCTCGGTGCAATTTATCTTGACAACATTGCCCGTGGCTCATTTGATACACCCGTCAAGGGACTTGCAACCTTCAACGCAAAGCAGTTCAGCCCATGGAACGGCTCAATGGCTGTGCTTGTCGATGACATAAAACCCGTTTGCAAAAAATATGCGGTATTTGTCATCGCAGGAACTGAAAAATCTGCCGAAAGTCTTGCAGGTGACCTCAAGCAGGATGGCTTTGCCGCTTCATACATGAAAACTTCGCCGCCCGAATGTGTTCCCGGAACAATTACCGTACTTCCCGGTGGATTCTCGGCAGGCTTCGAATATCCCGATGCAAAATTATCGGTAATCACTTACGGAAGCCGAACCGCTCTGCCCGTCAAAAAATCGACCAAAAAAGTCAACAAGGCCGCTGTTTTCAACAGCCTTGAAGATTTGCACAAGGGTGACTACATTGTCCACACCGCTCATGGTATCGGTATTTTTGAGGGTATCACAAGCCTTGAGTCTGACGGAAATATCAAGGACTACATTAAAATCAAATATGACAAGGGCGACGTTCTGTATGTGCCTGTAACTCAGCTCGACCAGGTTTCAAGATATATCGGTGCAAGAGGTGAAAACGGCACTGTCAAGCTCAACAAGCTCGGCGGCAAGGAATGGGCAAAAACCCGTTCAAAGGTTCGCTCTGCCGTTAAGGACATCGCACAAAATCTCATTGAGCTTTACAAAAAGAGAACGGAAATAAAAGGCTTTGCATTCTCTCCCGACATTGATATGCAAAACGATTTTGAACGCAGATTTGAATTTGAAGAAACCGACGACCAGCTTCGTTGCATTGCGGAAATCAAGGCAGATATGGAAAGACCTTATCCGATGGACAGACTTCTCTGCGGTGATGTAGGCTTCGGCAAAACCGAGGTTGCGCTCCGTGGAGCTTTCAAATGCGTTGCCGACGGAAAGCAATGTGCAATTTTAGTTCCGACAACAATCCTTGCACTTCAGCACTATCAGACAATCTGCAAACGATTCGAGGGCTTCCCGATTGAAGCAAAAATGATTTCACGTTTTGTCAGCCCGACAGAACAGACACAGATAAAAAAAGACCTCAGACGAGGCTATGTTGATATTATCGTCGGCACTCACCGACTGATTTCAAACGATATTGAATTCCGTGACCTCGGACTCATAATCGTTGACGAGGAACAGCGCTTCGGCGTTCAGCAAAAGGAAAAGCTCAAAGAGCGTTTCCCGAATGTTGATGTTCTCACCCTCTCCGCAACGCCTATTCCGAGGACACTTAACATGGCTATGACAGGCATTCGTGATATGTCAATTCTCGAGGAAGCTCCACACGACCGTCACCCTGTTCAGACCTATGTTATTGAGTATAATTTTGAAGTAATTATGCAGGCAATCAGCACCGAGCTTCGCCGTGGCGGACAGGTTTATTATCTGCACAACCGCACGGAAACCATTGACAAGGTTGCCTCAAAAATCGAGGCATATATGCCCGACGCAAACGTTGCCGTGGCTCACGGACAAATGTCCGAGGACAAGCTCAGCGACATATGGCGAGCTTTACTTGAGGGTGAAATCGACATTCTCGTCTGCACAACCATCATCGAAACAGGTGTTGATGTGCCGAATGTCAATACTCTCATTATCGAAGATGCCGACAAGCTCGGACTTGCACAGCTCCATCAGATTCGTGGCCGTGTAGGTCGTTCAACACGAAGAGCAAGCGCATATCTCACCTTTACCCGTGGAAAAGAGCTGACGGAAATTGCATCCAAGCGACTTACCGCAATTCGTGAATATACCGAATTCGGCTCGGGCTTCCACAT
>DCGX01000039.1:0-910 GCA_002315505.1 Ruminococcaceae bacterium UBA1767 | reverse complement strand
GTCGGATATGATATGTACTTAAAAATGCTCGGTCAGGCTGTCAGCGAGGAAAAGGGTGAAATCCCCGCAGTTCCCGAAAAGGAATGTCTTATCGACCTGCCTATTGACGCACATATTCCTGCCGACTACATTGAAAATGTTCCGCAGAAGCTCGCAATGTACAGAAGAATTGCCGACATCAAAAATGCCGAGGACGCCGACGATGTTCTCGATGAATTGATTGACCGATTCGGTGAGCCGCCCGAAAGTGTTCAGGGACTTATCACGGTTTCACTTCTTCGCAACACCGCACTTCAGCAGGGTGTTTACGAAATCGGCAGAACAGGAAGCAACGTCAAGCTGTTCATCGAAACTCTCAACATGGAGAAAATTTCGATGCTCGCAAAATATATGCGTGGCAGAATTACCGTTTCCGCCGCAGGCAAACCGCACATTGCAATCAAGGTTAACCCCGGTGAAGACCAGCTTGTAATTATCCGCAAGTCCCTTGAAATTATGGGCAGAGAAGAGTGATTCAATGCACAATCAGATTCTTCGCTCTGAGTGACACAATTTTCGTTTTCTAATATGTCATTCTGCGGAGCATAGCGACAAAGAATCTCAAGTAGACAATACCAATCCAAAAATCAAACCGTCCTGTTTTCAGCAGAACGGTTTTTGTATTTTATAAAGTTGTTTCGAGCAAGTCAATTTTGCCGTTGATTATAAATTCACCGCTGTTCGCAGGAATAAATATGCTCTCGCCTTTTTTCATCGGCATTGTATCGCCGTTGCATTCAACTGTGCATTCACCCTCAAGAGCAAGGAGTGAAACAAAGGATTCCTCATTTGCTGTACCTGTATAAGCACCGTCAACCTTCAATTCATACATTGTGAACAAGTCGCAGGTTGTAAGCAAGGCACGTGTTGC
>DCGX01000081.1 GCA_002315505.1 Ruminococcaceae bacterium UBA1767 | reverse complement strand
AAGAAGTAAAATGAGATACTTCGCTCCGCTCAGTATGACATGATTGTTGTTTGTTCATCGTTGATTTGTAGGGCAGTGGGCTCTGCTCCTGCCGATTTGCGGAGCAAATTTAATTATGCGTTATTTAGATACTTCGCTTTGCTCAGTATGACATACCTATCAGGCGCCCCATGGGGGAGCTGTCTGCGAAGCAGACTGAGGGGGTAAATAAAGTAATAAGTAATAGTGAATAGTGAATAGTGAATAAGTAGGGCAAGCATGTCATTCTGAGGAGCAAAGCGACGAAGAATCTCAAGAAGAAGTAAAATGAGATACTTCGCTCCGCTCAGTATGACATAATGAATATTACTCTCTGTCAAATAAAACTTAATTGTGCATTGTGCATTGTGAATTGTGCATTGCTTCAAATCTTACACTTTTGTAAGAATTCAACGTCATATTGTAAGTAAATTCGATGGTATAATAAACTTTCGGCTGATATAATATACCCGTAAAACAAAAACGGAGGTAACACAATGAGTATTCTTGAAGTACAAAACATCAAAAAGGTTTACACCACACGTTTCGGTGCACACAAGGTTGAGGCACTGAGAAACGTAACATTTTCAGTCGAAGAGGGCGAATATGTCGCAATTATGGGCGAGTCTGGCTCGGGTAAGACAACACTTTTGAACATTCTTGCTTCACTCGACAAGCCGACAGCAGGCAACGTAATTCTTGACGGAATGGATATTGTTAAAATAAAGGACAAGGAAATTTCCGAATTCCGCCGTGATAATCTCGGCTTCGTTTTTCAGGATTTCAATCTGCTTGACACCTTCTCTCTTGAGGACAATATTCTTCTTCCGCTCGTGCTTGCAGGCAAAAAGAACAACGATATGAAGGCAAAGCTCGACGTGATTTCAGAAAAGCTCGGCATTGAGAAGCTCTTGCAGAAATACCCGTATGAGGTTTCGGGCGGACAAAAACAGCGTGCCGCAGTTGCACGTTCAATTATTACCAATCCGAAAATTCTTCTTGCTGACGAGCCGACGGGAGCACTTGACTCAAAGAGCACAGACGAGCTTTTAGGCGTATTTGAAAAAATCAATAACAACGGTCAGACGATTCTAATGGTAACTCATTCCGTAAAAGCCGCATCTCATGCAAAGCGTTGTCTGTTCATTAAGGACGGCGAGGTGTTCCATCAGCTTTATAAGGCAGGCAAGACAAACGAGGAGTTCTATCAGAAAATAACCGAAACTCTCACATTACTTACAACAGGCGGTGAGAGATAATGAAAATGGGACTTTATTCAAAGCTTGCCTTTGACGGAATGAAGAAAAACGGCAAGCTCTACGTACCGTATATAATTACGGGAATCGGAATGGTCGCAATGAGCTATATCATTGCATTTCTTTCACAGTCAGAGCAGATAAGCGGACTCAAGGGCGGTTCTACAATCTGTTCGTTGCTTGAATTCGGACAATATATTCTTTTGTTTTTCTCTGCGTTGTTCTTATTCTATTCAAACTCATTTCTTATGAAACGAAGAAACCGTGAATTCGGGCTTTACAACATAATGGGTATGTCCAAGAAAAATATATCTAAAATTGTCCTGCTCGAAACCTTGTTTATGTATCTCATTTCGCTTTTGTCGGGACTTTTAATCGGTGTTATCATGTCAAAAGCGGCAGAGCTTGTGATGATTCACATAATGCACGGTGAAATAAATTCCTACGCATTCACTTTCACAGCATCACCGTTTATAACAATCACAGCTGTTTTCGGTGCAATTTTCTTTTTGCTGTTGCTCAATTCACTTCGCCAGATATCGGTTTCAAATCCGATAGCGCTTCTTCACAGCGAAAATGCAGGAGAGAAAAAGCCGAAAGCAAACTGGCTTTTCGGACTATTAGGTGCTGTAATTCTCGCAGTAGCATATTATATCGCAATCGCAACAGAAAACCCGATTGACTCGATATTATTTTTCTTCATTGCTGTAATTCTGGTAATAATCGCAACATATTTGCTTTTTATGGCCGGCTCGGTGCTTTTGTGCCACCTGCTCAAAAAGAACAAGAATTACTACTATAAGCCAAACCATTTCTTTTCCGTTTCATCAATGATGTTCCGTATGAAGCGAAACGGAGCAGGACTTGCTTCAATCTGTATTCTTGCAACAATGGTGCTTGTTATGATGACAGGCTCGTCATCATTGTATTTTGGCTCGGAGGACTCAATGAGAGCACGTTATCCTTATGAAATCGAGGCTTCATTTGAGTACAATAACCTTGAAATTCTTGAAAATAAAGCATTTATTCTCTCTGACAAGGTTGATAATCTGTTAAGCGAAAACAACTTTCCTGTAACAGAGAGTATTCACATCCGCTATGCTTTTATCACGGGTATGGAAATGAACGGAATTATCGAGACTGACTCCGCAAAGGTTGACGAAAATCTTAAAATGTTTGAGTCACTCAGTCAGTTTGCGTTTATTAATCTTGAAGATTACAACTATATAACAGGCGAGAAGAAGACTCTTAACAGCGGTGAGGCGTTGCTGATAAGATATAAAAATTCCGATGAGTTAGGAGAAAATCTTAACTTCGGCTACGGAGTTAATCTAAATGTTGTAGGCGAGGGAAAATCGTTTTTTGTTCCACCTGAATTGAGTGTTAATGTAGTCAAAGGTTATATGATTGTCATAAAGGACTTCAACGAAATCAAACCGCTTCAGGAGCTTGCGGATTACAACGGCAATCAGTCGCTTCAGATTGAGTGCTATAATGGTTATAACACAACTGCAAGTGACGAAGTGCAGGTGGAAACTGAAAATCTTATTGCAGAAAAAATTTTTCCTGTTATTACAGATAACGGAGCAACAGGCGGAACGGCAAATTCAATTGTTGCGCAGAAGAACGACTATTACGGCACATACGGCGGAATTTTCTTCCTCGGTATTGTTCTGAGCCTTGTGTTTATGTTTGCAACTGTAATGATAATTTATTATAAGCAAATCACGGAGGGCTACGAGGATGTTTCACGCTACGAGATAATGAAAAAGGTCGGAATGACAAATAATGACATCAAAAAGACAATTAATTCGCAGATGCTTACGGTTTTCTTCGCACCGATAATAATGGCTGTTATGCACCTTGCATTCGCATTCCCGATGATGAGAAAACTCCTGCTTTTGTTCGGACTGAGTAATTTAAGTGTTATTTTATTTACAACAGCAATAACCGCAGTTGTGTTCATGGTATTCTATGCCGTGGTTTATAAAATCACCTCGCACGAGTATTATCGCATCGTCAGCGGAAATAAGAAATAATGCACAATTCACAATGCACAATGCACAATTACGCTCTATCTTGCATTGTTTATTAAAATGTCATTCTGAGGAGCAAAGCGACGAAGAATCTCAAGAAGAAGTAAAATGAGATACTTCGCTTCGCTCAGTATGACAGACCTATCAGGCGCCCCATGGGGGAGCTGTCTGCGAAGCAGACTGAGGGGGTAATTGAGATACTTCGCTTCGCTCAGTATGACAGACCTATCAGGCGCCCCATGGGGGAGCTGTAACGAAGTGACTGAGGGAGTAAATAAAGTAATAAGTAATAGTG
>DCGX01000072.1 GCA_002315505.1 Ruminococcaceae bacterium UBA1767 | reverse complement strand
GTCCGGTGGACTGTCAGAGCCGTGAGGTGACCGAGCCGCAGCGAGAAGGTGGCATTGCGAAGCAATGACGAAAGGGGTAATTCGTGCGTTAATTATACTTAAGATTCTTCGGCAGAAAAGGATATATTTACACAAAGTATTTTACATAACAAAAAGAAGAATTTTCGGTCTGATTTTTTTTTATGACCTGTAAAATTCTTCTTTGCTTTATGTTATTTATCTAATTTATAATGTCTGAGGTTTGCATCGATGAACAATGCACCGATATCGAGTGCGTGAATGAGTGTTCCGTCCTCCATCGGATAAACCGTAACGTCCTCGCCCTCGCCGCCGAGATTATCAATCCATTTCGGCTGATACATAATTCTGTCGAACAGCTTTTCAACATTTCCGCTGTTGGTGTTGATTGTGTAAACCGCACGGGTTGCATCATTTGAGCCGACATAAAGTGTGCCGTTGTAAACCTCGCCACCCTGAATTGCCTTGATTGTCTGCGAAAGTGTAATTGTATTTACGAATTCGTATGTGTTTAAGTCGAAGCAGTAAATCACGTCTGCGGTTTTACTGTGTGAGGAATAAAGCAAGCCTTTTTCACCGTCAACACATACCCACGACATTCCTCTTGTGAGAACCTCGTTTGAAAATTCGTGACAAATTCCGCTGAATTCAAGAGTGTCTGCATCATAAAGAGCAACAACGGGATGTTCCCATTTTTTGCTGTCCTCGAGCGGAGCGTAAATGTAGCCGTTGTAATAGCTGATTCCGCCGATATGCTTGGAGCCGTAAGTCTCTTCAAGCTCGTCTGTTATTGCATCGTAGTTGCAGGCAAGAACAGTCACGTTGTCGTAGTCAATCTTGACAAGTGAACTTTTACCGCTGAAATACCATGCTTTGCCGTCAGTTGTGACACCCTGTGCACGTTCAAGCGATTCAAGACCGATAACCTTCGAGTTTGATTCATACGGATAAATATCGCCGTTGAAAAGTCCGTTTACGCCATTGCTGAAGGTCATAAGTATTGCAAGCAAGCCTGCAAAAATCCTGTAAAAGGATGTTTTGAATAAATTTATTGCAGTAACCATAGTGCCACCTTAACCTATCAGCTTGTCACACCACTCAATGATGTCGGCAAAAACAGTTTCTCTGTCAAGCTCATTGAGGATTTCGTGGCGGTCATTTGCATAAATCTTGTAATCTGCGTTCTTGTGATTTGAATCCTTGAGCTTATTGTAAACCTCAATAACACCCTTAGAATAATTTCCGACAGGGTCTTCTGCGCCCGCGATGAGAAGAATATTCAAATCCTTTGGAACAGCCTTGTACCACTCTGCACCTGAAACGCTGTCGAGAAGCTGGAACATATTTTTAAAGCCCGATGCAGTGAATAAAAATCCGCATCCGTCGTCTCCGATATACCGGTCGATATTCGGCTGATTCTTTGAAAGCCAGTCAAAAGCTGTTCTGCCCTCAAATTTCTTGTTGTAGCTTCCGAAAGCAATTTTATCAATGAGCTTACTACGATATTTCTCGCCCTTGAGCTTAATAACTGTGTCGGCAAGGAAAATGCCTGCCTTTGCACCCGGATTGCTTCCGCTTGTACCGCAGACGATAACACCTGCGATGTCATCTGCATATTTTGAAACATATTTTCTTACAACGAAAGAGCCCATGCTGTGACCCATAAGAATAACAGGCTTGTTGAATTCCTTTTTGAGCATGAGTGTAAGAGTGTGTGCATCGTCAACAAAGCCGTTACCCTCAGCATTTATATCGTTGCCGAAGTAACCGTAATCGTCCTTTGACTTAACACTTTTGCCGTGACCGATGTGATCGTTGATAACGAAGGCATAACCTGCCTCACACATTTTTTCGGCAAATTCCTCGTATCTTTCTCCGTGCTCAGCCATACCGTGAACCATCTGAAAAACCGCTTTGATTTCTCCGTCCTTCGGCATACGGCAACGGACATAGATGTCGGCAAGTCCTGTAACAGAAGGGAATGAATACTCTTTCTTAATAAGTTCCATAATTACAGCTCCTTTTGTTTTTCAATATCGTTATTGTATAAAAACATTTTTTCGTTATTTGAAAAGACCTGAATACCATTATGAATTGCTTCTATTTCAACAACCTTATGCGCTCCGCCGAACTCACCGTCGAGAGTCCACGGAACATTTTCCGGCGTTGTGATTTTAACTTTTTTTGTTTTGATGATAACCAATTGTTCACCGTCATAGGTTTCCGACTTGACTTTTTTGAGAATTTTGAGAACATCAATATTCTTTTTAAGTCCTTTAACTAAAAACAATTCAAGAATACCATCATTTAATTTGACATTTTGCTTTAACAATGTAAATATTCCGCCAACAGAGGTTGAATTTGAGATTGAGCCAAAGTAAAATCTGTCCTCAATCACTCCACCGTCATATTCGATTTTCATCGGAATCGGTCTGAAGCTGAAAAGCATCGGGAAAAATCGAACAAGATAGCAGTATATTTCATATCCGGCATGGCCGAACATATTTTTCAGCTTTTGCGGTGTGCTGTATGCTATATCAGTAGCAACACCGAAAGAGGCAACATATGAAAAATATTTATTATTAAACTTACCTATATCAGCTAAGTTGCACTTGTTATCGAGAATAAGCTGTGCATCAAGACCGAGGTTGTCAGGTAAGCCGAGAGTGTGTGCATAGTCATTAGTTGTACCGCAGGGAATATAGCCTACGGGAATCGTTTTATCGAGCTTCATAACTCCGTTCATTGTTTCGTTGAGAGTACCGTCGCCTCCGCAACAAACAACGAGGTCACAATCTCCGCCGTATTCCTTTACAAGAGTGGTTGCATCACCTTGACAGCGGGTTGTTTTTGTAATACACGTATAGTTTGAGCTCGAAAATCTGTCTATGACATCGGCAGCGCCGATACGTTTGCTGTTTTTGCCCGAGCACGGGTTAATTATCAGCAGCAGTTTCTTTTCGTCCAAAGCATCACTTCCTGTTGCATAAGTATTTAAATATTCTACCATCATATTTAATATTTTGCAACATTAAAGTGAAAAAACGATTAACAAAGCTGTCAACCGTTTTTTGTATACTATTTCACAGGAATAAGCAAAATTGTTTTTTCGGGCAGAGAATCCGCCGACAGGTTGTTTTCATCCATGATTTCTTCAACAGTTGTGTTGTATTTTCGTGCAATATCCCAAACATTTTCTCCGCCTGAGCAAAAGTAAATTGTCAGCGACGGATTTTTTTCGATGACCTCTCCGCTTTGAGAAACCGACAATTCCGTCAATGCTCTGCAAGAGAAACTTGAACAGACCTCGGCAAGCAGATTGATTTCGCACTTGAAATCAGCCTTTTTGTCGCCCGTAAGAGTACAGCTGTAGCCCGTCACACAAAGAGAATATCTGCATTGAGGATTCACTGTATCGCACGAGCAGGAGTATTCAAAATCCGCATTGCGCTGGCAATATGACGGCATACCGTCTTCGCCTATTACAATCAAATCAACAGGCAGGGAGCCTTTGATAATCATTCTTCCGCTCTCAAAAATACAGCTTGAGTCGGGAATTCCGATTGTGGTTGAATAGATTTTTTCGGGATTAGCCGATGCAATGTCGAGCTTCTGCTTGCACAGAATTTTGTCTCTTGTGCATTGACACAGAGCCTTGAACTCCGTCATGGCATACTTTGTGTCGAGCACGGCTTGTGTTGAATATGTATCACAGATTGTGCTTGTGCATTTCTTTTCGTAGCAGGTGATTACCGCCTGAATGTCGGTACACAGTGCAAGGAATCTGTAATTTCCGTCGCTGTCTGCCTTTGGCTCTGCGGTGGTCTGCAACGATGAAAATTCGACGGAAATAATACTGTCATCGTTTAGCGACTCAATTTCAGCTATTTCGTTGAAGGGAATCGAATAGCTCAGCTGACAGGTGTCGTTTGACTCACCGTCAGCGCTGTAAACAATATTAAAGCAGATTTCACCCTTGAGCAGAGCCTTGCCTCGGATGATTTTTGTCTCGCTGAGAATGGGCGAGGTGTTGACGAATAAAACTTTGTTAATATTCGGATTTGAATTGCTGATGGACTCAACCTCGCTAATCTGAAATATTTTCGAAACCTTTGCGGTTGCACTGCTGAAGTCGATTCCTTTTCTTTTAGTCTGTACTCCGTCACCGACGGCATTGCTTATCATATTATCCTTCATAACGGAATTGACGAGAAAGCTCATAGAAACCGCACCGTGAATGTCAATTCTTCTTTTGCTGACAGCACGGCAGTTTGCATAGGAATTTTTGACGTAAACCGAGAAGCACGGCGAGTCAAAGGAGCCTGAAAGCTCGGTGAATTTGGAAAACGGATACTCGTGCTCATAGCAGAAAATCCGGTTGCCCTCGTCTGCATAAATAACCTTGATAATTGCCGTGCCGTCAGCGGTTGCACGGTCGCCGTTGATTTTTGCATTCGTGATGTTTGTCATCACGTTGCACTTGAGAATTCGCATAATGTCGGGACAGTAGTCGGGGAGTGTGACATCGCAATCGACACTCTGCTCCACAATGCTGTTGTAAACCGTGTTGATTTTACCGATTTCGGTTGTTGTTAATTCGATGCTCATATAATTACCTCTCTTTTGTGTTTTCAAAAGAAATATATGAGCTGTTTCGGACAAATATGCTTACTTTTCGGTAACTGTAATCATATCAAGAATGTTTTCAAGTCCGAGCTTTGCGGGGAAAATCATTGTATTGACCCGCTCGCCGTCGGAGTTTGCGATTTCATAGCCGTCCTCAGCTGAAATTTCGTATCTTTTCACAACGTCGTTTTTGCTGACCTCGATTATGTATAAATTTCTTTCGTTTTCAATTATTTTACGTTCCATCATATTACCTCCTTATGAAAGATTGAAAATCCAGCCCTTGTCTTCGGTGACAAGCTCATAGATTTCTTCTCTTTCTTCCTCATCAGGGAAGCAACTGCAATAGCAATAATTGTTGACAGTAATAGATTTGGAGGAGACACTCGGATTAAGTCCGTTGATAATGCTCAACAGGCTTTCCTTTGTTAGATTAAGACAGGCTGAAAACGAAACATTTGTCGAAATCGTGTTCGGCTCAAATCTTATTTTTTCAAGGCTGACACAATTGTCAAAGGTGTTTGAAAATGACGAGCAATTCGGAATATCGAAGATTGTATCAATTTCCTTTAATGCCTGACAGCCCTTGAACGCACTTTCCATAACCTGAATTGATTCATTCTGACCGATAGTGATTTTTTTAAGAAATACGTTATTATAGCAAATTCTTGCTATCGTTGTGCATATCGGTATATTACCGATATGTATATTTTCAACAGCTCTGCTTTCGAAAAAAGCGGAATAAAATGATGTAACATTTTCGGTATTGTATAGTCGTACGGTTTTTAGTCTGGATTTGTTTTCTAAAATATTGCTGAAGGAAGTTGCAGAGCTTAAGTCAAGCCCGATTTCCTCAAGATTTGAACCGAAGCTGTTTGATGAAAAAGCGGTCATTGACGAGGTGTTGAGGTCGGGAAGACTGTACCTTGCATTTGAATTACCCCAAAGCGGAATGTTTGAAGAGGTTTTCTTGCTGATTGCGTTGTCAAGCATATCCCACTTGTCCGCCTTGATTGTCATTGCCGCAAGCTGAGTCTGTGTTGATGCAAGCTGAACCTGGAGTGAGGTTTTTTCCTGTGCGTGCTGAAGATTAAGTGCCGCAATTTCCGCATTTTTCTCTGCAATGGCAGCAGCCTTGCTCTGTTGCTCTGCGGTAATCTGATTCTGCTTTTGCAGTAAGGCATTTTCGTAGGTGATTTTCTGTGCTTCAATTTCGTCCTCGTAGTCGAGAAAAGCCTCGGCAAGACATTCCTGTCTGAATTTTCCGAAAAGAGTTTCACTCGCCGATTTTGTAGCATACTCTTCGGGAATAAGGCATCGGCTGACAGAAAGCGAAACTGTGTTAGTTGTCAGGACCGTAGAGGTGTAGTAGGCGATAACCGACAGCTCAACAGGGTAAGGCTGCTTTAAAGCCTCCCACGGAATGACGGCAATATTATTTTTGATTTCGATTATGTAATACTCACCCGAGTGATTTTTAAAAATAGCCGCTCTTGATGAAAAATCTCTCCAATGGCGGTCAAAATGAAAACGCAGACCGATAGTTTTGTTTGCACTCGCCGCAAGTGAAACGTGGTCTGCACCGTGGATGTTCTGTTTTTCAACAGTTAAATCAAATAGTACCATTTTCTCTCCTTTTCCCTTGATAGCATCCACATAATATTATAGCGAACATTTGTTCTACTTGTCAAGAGGAATTTTAACTTTACAAGAAAAAAATTATATTGTATAATATCCGTATCACTAAAAAAGAGGGTACAATTATGGAAATGGTAAAGCTCACTCCGTCGGTTGCCGATAACATCTGGGGCGGCACACGACTTATTACGGAATACGGAATCAAGACAGATAAAAATCCTGCAGCAGAGGCATGGGTGCTTTCGTGTCATCCTGCAGGTCCGTCAACAATTCAGAACGGTAAATTTGAGGGTAAGACCTTGCAGGAGGCATATCTCGAGGATAAAGCTATCTGCGGTACAAAGGGCGAAAAATACGAATTCTTCCCGTTACTCATCAAGTTTATTGATGCGAAGCAGAATCTTTCAATCCAGGTTCATCCCGATGATGAATATGCAATGAGGGTTGAAGGCGAATACGGCAAGACCGAAGCATGGTACATTCTCGATTGTGAGCCTGATGCAGAGCTTATTCTCGGTTTTAAGAAAGAAATCAGCGTTGA
>DCGX01000051.1:2733-19714 GCA_002315505.1 Ruminococcaceae bacterium UBA1767 | reverse complement strand
GTGATGGAGTAAGCTACGGGCATACTTTTGTTGCCAAAAAGAAAATGAAGATTGCAACCTTGTCTGCAGGATATGCTGACGGAATACTAAGGTCTTTATCTGAAAAAGGAGAAGTAATAATTCACGAAAAAAGAGCTAAAATACTGGGAAAAATATGTATGGACCAGATGATGGTGGATGTCACGGATATCCCGGGAGTTGTGCCGGGGGATGAAGCTCTTATTTACGGGGAAACTGAGAATGGAACGACGTTAACTCTTGAAGAAGTGTCATCACGATGCGGTTCCTTCAACTATGAGTTAATGTGTGAGAATGGAATAAGAGTTCCACATGCATATTATATTAATGGAGAAGAAAAAGAATTTGTCTCTTACATCTAAGAGGCAAATTTTTCTTTACTTTGAGTATAAAATCCTCTATAATGAATTAACCAAATTTATGTTGGAGGAGTTAAATATGAAGATTTTTAAGAAAGTAATGGGGGTTATTTTATCCGTAGCCATAATTGCTTCTTGTTTTATACTTACAGTATCAGCTGAAGAAACAAGTCAAGACGTAACAACTTATACGCGTATGATAGCCACCGGAAATGACCCGTATGCATCATTTGAGTTTTCCGATCTTGGTGAAATTGATGCGGACCTTGTAAAATATGCAAAGATTCTCTATAGAACCGGAACAAAGTTAGACTCCGGTGAAAATGAATTGACAGGACAATTCTATGTATCACCTGCAGCTGAACCATTTGTACCGATTATTTGGAATCATACTCAAAAGTGGGAGACAATAATTATTGACCTTACATCTGTTTCCGCATCTACGGAAAAGGATTCAATTTGGGATTCGGATCACTATACAACATGTACAAACATTCGTTTTGACCCAATGGAATCAAATCGTGATGCAGAAGAAAATCTTGAAACAGGAGACCTTGAGGTATTAAAGGATTCATACATTGATATCGCATGGATTGCTTTCTTTGAAAAGAAGGAAGATGCAGAAAAGTACACAGGAACAGAAAAAACACCATTCTGCTACATTAATGCGGATTCACTTGCGGAGGATTTTTCTGCTGCTCACAATATAGAAACAGAGAAATATCCACAGGAAGTGGCTCCGACGTTAGACCCTTCTGATCTTTCAAACATTATCCCGGCAGGTGTAGTTCGTTTTAACTGTGATGAACATGATGACTTTTTCACAGGCGGTAATGCTGTTGAATGTCTTGGTTACAACGCTGAAGACAACTGTTATGAGCTTCTTGTAGCTGAAAGCGACGACCCATACATTACCATGAATTTCGGCACCTACACAACAGAAGAATACATAGAAGAAGTATCCTGCGATGACTACAAGATACTGCAATTGAAGGTTAGATTGGAAGAAAATGCCCCTACAAGTGCTGCAATTTACTATACAACAGATTCCGCCCCTGGTGGATACACCCAAACACAGAACATAGCCTTCTCATATCAAAAGACTACAGAGTGGCAAGTAGTAAACATTAATATGTCAAAGCAAAGGTACTGGGCAGATGGTATTGCAGATGCAATTCGTTTGGACGTTTTCGGATCATGTCCTTCCGAAACAAAGGTACAAATCGCTTATGCATGCTTCTTTAAAACAATGGACGAAGCAAAAGCGTTTGCAGATGGCGGCTCAGTATTCCCGGAACCAACAGCTACACCTGTTCCAACAGATACACCGAAGCCAACAGATACACCGAAACCGACAGACACTCCTGCTCCATCAACAGAAGCTCCTGCAACAGAAGCTCCGACTGATGCTCCGGCTGAGAAGAAATCAGGTTGTGGTTCTGTAATTGGTGTTTCATCAATTGCAGTTATTGCTCTTGCCAGCGCTGTTCTATTTGTTAAGCGCAAAGAAATTTGAATTTTGGTTTGACTTAAATTCATTTTTAGACTATAATGCGGGTGGAAGAAATTCCATTTTCGGTTACTGACGGAAAAATAGTGGATAACCACTGTGGAGCCGAAAAAATATAAAGTTAGCCGACCGTCTGGGCATGCATGAACACATATGGTTCGGCATGCCCTGTTTTTTATCAAGGCATGTTACGACAGGAAAAGAGGGGTTTTTATGGAATATTTATCAGATATTGAAATTGCACAAAGATGCGAAATGAAGCACATCAGCAAAATTGCTGAAAAAGCTCACGTTGACGAGAAGTATGTTGAACAATACGGACGTTATAAAGCAAAGATCGATCCAAAGCTTATCGATGATACAAAGAAAGCTGATGGAAAGCTGGTTCTCGTAACAGCTATCACACCTACTCCGGCAGGAGAAGGTAAGACAACTACAACAATTGGTCTTGCTGATGGTCTTTCAAGAATCGGAAAGAACGTTACTGTTGCATTAAGAGAACCTTCTCTTGGACCTGTATTTGGTGTTAAGGGCGGTGCAGCAGGTGGCGGATATGCGCAGGTTGTTCCTATGGAGGATATTAACCTTCACTTTACAGGAGACTTCCATGCAATCGGTGCAGCAAACAACCTTCTTGCAGCTATGCTTGACAATCATATTCATCAGGGCAACAAGCTCGGTATTGACACAAGAAAAATTACTTGGAGACGTTGCGTTGATATGAACGACAGACAGCTTCGTAATGTTGTTGACGGTCTCGGCGGACGTGTAAACGGTGTTCCACGTGAGGATGGCTTCGACATCACAGTTGCTTCTGAAATCATGGCTGTTTTCTGTCTCGCTACTTCAATCACAGACCTTAAGGAAAGACTCGGCAGAATTATCGTTGCTTATAATTTCGAGGGTAAGCCTGTTACAGCAGGTGACCTCAATGCAGTTGGTGCTATGACAGCCCTTTTGAAGGATGCAATCAAGCCTAACCTTGTTCAGACTCTTGAAGGCACACCTTCATTTGTTCACGGTGGACCTTTCGCAAATATTGCTCACGGCTGTAACTCGGTTATCGCTACAAAAATGGCAATGAAGCTCGGCGATTATGCAGTTACTGAGGCAGGCTTCGGTGCTGACCTTGGTGCAGAGAAGTTCCTCGACATCAAGTGCCGTTACGCAGGTCTTAACCCGTCAGCAGTTGTAGTTGTTGCAACAGTTCGTGCATTGAAGATGCACGGCGGTCTTGCAAAGACAGAGCTTGGCACAGAGAATATTGATGCACTTGAAAAGGGTGTTCCGAACCTTCTCCGTCACGTTTCAAATATCAAGAATGTATATAAGCTCCCATGCGTTGTTGCTGTTAACAGATTCCCGACTGACACAGATAAGGAAATCGAATTCATTATCGAAAAGTGCAAGACTCTCGGCGTAAATGTTGTTCTTTCAACAGTCTGGGCTGAAGGCGGCAAGGGCGGCGAAGAGCTTGCTAAAGAGGTTGTAAATCTCTGCGAGCAGGAGAATGATTTCTCATTCTCATACGAGCTTGACGGCTCAATCGAAGAGAAGATTGAAGCTATCGTTAAGAGAGTTTACGGCGGAAGCGGAATTTCAATTCTTCCTAACGCCAAAAAGCAGATTGATACTCTTAAAGAGCTTGGAATGGATAAGCTCCCGATTTGTGTTGCTAAGACACAGTACAGCTTTTCAGATGACCCTTCAAAGCTCGGTGCTCCCGAGAACTTCACCGTTACAGTTAAGAATGTCAAGGTTTCTGCAGGTGCAGGCTTTATCGTTGTTCTTACAGGTGACATCATGACAATGCCGGGACTTCCGAAGGTTCCTGCGGCTGAGAAGATTGATGTTGACGAGAATGGTGTTATCTCAGGCTTGTTCTGATAAAAAGACTATCGAATAAAACAAAATTCCCACTTCGTATGAGGTGGGAATTTTGTTTGTATATTTATAATTCTTCGACAGTTACTATTCCGTCCGTTGAGGAAATTTCCGTCATTAACTTGTCCTGTGATATTTTTTTCGGCAACTGCAACTGGAATATTGCACATGAATTGTTGCCCGACTTTGTAATTTCGAGGTCAATTATTACAACCTTGTTCATTTTTATTAGTCTTATTACATTATCAAGGTCATCGTTTTCGTTGTACTCAATGAAAATATTGATATTCTTTGCGTTGACAAGAATCCAGTATTCGAATTTTGAAAAGAAAATTTCCGCAAGCAGAATAATTATTGTTGCAAGAACACCTGCTTCGTAGTAGCCTGCACCGATTGTAAGACCGATAATAGCACAGGTCCAAAGTCCTGCGGCGGTTGTGAGCCCTTTGACCTGCCGACGCTTTGTAACGATAATTGTTCCTGCACCGATGAAGCCGACTCCTGCGATAACTTGAGCACCAAGACGACCGATATCGGTATAGAGGTTCATATTTGAAAATAGATATTCACTTGTCAGCGTTGTCATTGCCGCTCCTAAACAAATCAGTATGTGAGTACGGAAGCCTGCCGGACGACGTTTTCTTTCACGTTCAATTCCGATGCTTCCACCGCAGAAAACAGCAAGAACAAGGCGGATAAATACTGAAAGCAGAGTAACGTCACGAATTGAATCAAAAATACCTAACATACTTATCCTCCTTATATTTCGTCGACAAGAGTAACGAATTTGTGCTTTGAAATCTTTGACATTACGTGCGAATGAGTTTCACCCTTTGGAAGCCTTGTCGAAAGAACTGCACCGAGTGTAACACCATTCGGATTTTTTTCTTTCTGAATGTCAACATCGTAAATCTGAATATTCAGGCTCTTGACGGTGTTGACGATTTCACCCAGGTTTTCCATTTTCTCGAATTCAACATATACATCCATATTTCTTGCGTTGGCAACAATCCACGAGCTGATTTTGTCAAATACAATTGTGGTTATTACAATCAGCATAAATCCGAGTATTGCACATTCAAAGAAGCCCGCACCGATTGCAAGCCCCATACAGGCCGATGCCCACAAGCCTGCGGCAGTTGTAAGTCCTTTTACTTCCTGCCTTCCTGTTACGATTACCGTACCTGCACCGAGAAAACCGATTCCGTTGATGACCTGCGCACCGAAACGGGAAACGTCCGTTTTTATTCCGATAGCATGAACAATGTCTGCCCACTGATTATTAAGCAAAAATGTTTCGTATTGACTGAGTATCATAGTCAGCGCCGCGCCGAGGCAAACAATCATATACGTTCGACCGCCTGCGGCTCTGTGCTTCTGACCACGTTCAAGACCGATCAATCCGCCGAAGAAAACAGCAAGAGCCATTTTCACAATCAGCGAAACAATATTTAATTCTCTGAGGTAATCGAAGCAAGGCAAAAGCGAATCCATTTTTTCATCTCCCTATGAAAATACAGTGGCGGACGCAGGTTTAATTGCGTCCGCTGACTATTTTAAATTATGATGTTAAATATTACTACAATATTAATATATTGTCAAGTAAAAACTAATGTTTTTTGTAAAAATCGACATAAAATATAGCTGAGGTGATATTTTATGAAAAACAAAAAGAATAAATTCTATCGAAACATTGACGAGCCTGTTTTCGGTCAACCCGAAACGTGCGATGAGCTTTTGCATAAGTACGGAACCTACAACATTCAACCGACCGCAGACAACGAAAATGAATTTCCGCAGATTTCACAGGGACTGCCGAAGGAATAATTATCTGATTCCGTAATGCTCGATAACGTAGTCCATATCCTTGTCACCACGACCTGAAAGGTTGATGAGGATTGAACCTGTGTTCATTTCCTTTGCGAGCTTGATTGCGTGAGCAACAGCGTGACTGCTTTCGATAGCAGGAATAATACCTTCAAGTCTTGAAAGCTTGAAGAATGCATCGATTGCTTCCTCATCATCAACAGTGGAATATTTAACTCTGCCGAGGTCGTGAAGAAATGCATGTTCAGGACCTGATGACGGGTAGTCGAGTCCGCTTGCAACTGAGTAAACGGGAGCAGGTTCACCGTTTTCATCCTTAAGCATAATTGAATTAAAGCCGTGCATAATTCCTTTTGTGCCGTATTTAAGACTTGCGGCATGGTCACCGAGCTTTTCACCTCTGCCGAGAGGTTCAACACCGTAAATCTCAACAGGGTCATTCAAAAAGCCTGAGAAAAAGCCTGCGGCATTTGAACCACCGCCTACACAGGCAGTTATAGCATCGGGAAGCTCGCCTGTCATTTCAACAAACTGTGCTCTTGCTTCTTCGCCTACAACGTGCTGGAAGTCACGAACCATCATCGGGAACGGATGAGGACCGAGAACAGAGCCGATGCAGTAAATGCAATCCTTATATTCGTTGCTGTATGCGGCAAATGCGGCATCAACAGCCTCCTTGAGTGTCTGCAAGCCTTCTGTAACCTCAACAACATTTGCACCGAGAATCTTCATTCTTGCAACATTCGGAGCCTGCTTTTTGATGTCAACAGCACCCATATAAATATCGCATTCAAGTCCGAAATAGGCAGCAGCAGTTGCGAGTGCAACACCGTGCTGACCTGCACCGGTTTCGGCAATAATCTTTTTCTTACCCATATATTTTGCGAGCAAGGCTTCACCCATACAGTGATTGAGCTTATGAGCACCTGTGTGGTTGAGGTCTTCACGCTTTGCATAAAGCTGAACCTTACCAAGTGAATTTGAAAGTCTTTCAAGATGAGTGATAGGAGTAGGACGACCCTGGAATTCCTTACGGATTCTGCGAAGCTCGTCAATGAATTTTCTTGATTTACAGATGGTGAAATATGCATCTGTAATTTCCTTCATTGCCTCCTTGAGTTCGTCTGAAATATATGCTCCGCCGTACTCACCGAAGAAACCGTCTTTGTCCGGATATTTTTTAAAATAGGTATCAAAATCAACGCCGTTGTAAATCATAATATTAGTTCTCCCGAAATGTTTTTTAGAATTATAGCACATTTATTTTGCTAAATCAAGATATTCAGAAGAGTAAATTTTATTTGCAATCATTTTAAATGCAGGGGCATTGTCATTTGCACCCGATGAGCCACCCTGTTTTAGTATTACAACGGCATACTGAGGATTTTCGGCAGGGAAATATCCGGCAAACCACGTGTTGCAGATTTCTGTTCCGTCTGAAAAAAATGTACCCGTCTGTGCTGTGGCTGTTTTGCCTGCGGCAGAAACCTCGTCCGGTTTTGCTTTGATTGCATTGCCGTTTTCAACAACACTTTTCAGCATTTGTGACAGCTTGTCTGCATCATTTTTCTGCATAACAATTGTCGGATAATTCTGCTCGTGAAATTGTAAAATATCATTTTCGGAATCGGTTACCTTTTCGATGAGATACGGTTTTACATAGCTTCCGCCGTTTGCAACGCACATAATCATCTGAGCAATCTGAAGAACGGATGCCGTGAATCTGCCCTGTCCGAATGAAAAATTCGCAAGCTCACCCGATGATTTCAAATCGTCCCTTTCGGGGATTGTTCCCGATTTTGAAATTAAGTTGTCTGCAAGCTCAATCGGTTGACCGAAGCCGAGAGCATTTGTCGTTTCAAGCAATGAATCAGCTCCGATTTTTTTAGCAAGATTAATAAAATAGCAGTTGCACGAGCATTCAAGAGCCTTTTGCATATCAAGCTGACCGTGAGCGGTTGAATTGTTACAATTGAATTTTGTACCGTCCACGTCACACGAGCCGTTACACGTGTAATCAAAGTCATCAACTCCGCAGTTTATAGCGGCAATACAGACCGCAACCTTAAACACTGAGCCGACAGAATAGCTTTGCAAAACCCGATTTAGCAGGGGAGATGCCTTATCCGACAATGCTGATTCAAGCTGATTGGAATTGTAATTCGGTCGGGATGCACTTGCTCTGATTGCACCGCTTTTTACATCAATTACAACTGTTGCACCCTGCGTGATTTTGTACAAATTCATTGTACCTTCGACAATTTGCTGAATGTTACTGTCTATTGTAAGCTGAACGCAGGCAGTTTTAGGGTTGTCGTTCATAATTTCTATCGGCGAGCCGTTTATAGTTCGTCCGTATGCATCTTTCAGTATTTTTGCAGTAAGCAGCTTGTCTGTTTTGAGTATTTCGTTGAATGAATATTCAATCCCATTTACTCCGTCACCGTCGGAATTAACATAGCCAAGCAAATGCTGAGCCAACTGATATTCGGAGTTCCTTTCGTAAACTCTGATGTTTGAAACATCAGAGCTCGGCTCTGCCGTGTTTTCATATGTGTTGATGTAAATTGCATTTCCTTTTTGCATTCGTGCTTTCAGCAAATCAAAGGTTTTGCTGTCAGTAACCTTTTGAAGAGAATTCAATGCTTTGAGAGTAGGCTTTGCAACAACATAATTGTCAGAATGTGTATCAACCAGTGCTTTACCATTGCAATCTGTAATTTTTCCACGAATTCTTTGCAATTCGAAAAAATCATAATGTGAATTTGTTGAAGAAACAAATTTTGACGGATTGCTTGCAATTTCAAACAATCTCACGCAAAGAGCACCGATTGTAATGCAAAAAGCGGTAAACACCGCAATAATTCTTTTGCTCAAAGTATTCACCCAAGATTAATTATTCGTTAAAAATCAAAAAAAATACCTAAAATACTTGTATTTTTCTTTTATTTATATTATAGTATATGTGTATATTCACGCATTGCTTTTTGCGTAGAAAATTCTTGGAGGAATAAAACATGAACAAAATTCTTAAAAGAACCATTTCGATTTTACTTGTTGCTGTTATGCTTTTCGGCGGCACATCTGCACCTTCTTTTGCAGAAGATGATTCTGAAGTAAAGAACGCAGTTTTTAATGTTGAAATGAAGTCCGAAACCGAGACAGAAGTAACATTTACTGTTACATATGTGTCAAACGGAATTGTCAGCTTTGCCGTTGCTGCCGTTCCTTCTGCAGGTCTTACGAGCAAATCAATTGCAATCAATTCGGCAGTTGAAGGCTTGTCTTTGACAGACAACATTGCAACCTACAGCAAGCCTGTTGAATTAACAGAAAACACATTGATTGCAGAGTATACCTATACAAAGGTTAAGCCAACTCGCATTATCAAATCCGATTTCAATGTAAATGTTGACAGCTGTGTAGTTGGTGCTGAGGATAGAAAAGATATAACTGCAACAGTTAACAATCTTCTCCCTGAAGCTCATTCAGCTGAATTTACAGTTTCAAGGGTTTCAGAAACATTGACAGATGTTAAGTTCGATATCACATACATCTCAGGTGATGCATTAAAGTTCACAGTTGCTCCGACATCAACATTGTCCAACGGCACTGTTGCATTGACAGAAGGTGTTGAGGGTCTTACAGAGACCGAGGGTGTTATTTCTTACAACGGAAATACTCCTCTTGCAGCCAATACTAAGCTCGCAGAAATCACATATCCGAAGACAGCACAGACAGGTATTGTTAAGGCTGATTTCTCAATCACAGCAAATTGCTTTGCGGACCCGGACGGTGAAGTAGCTATCACACCGGTTATTAACAACACAATTCCCGAAGAGCATACTCACGTTACAACAGGTGATTATCAGGTTACCGTGGCTGCAACCTGTAACAAAAAGGGAACAAAGGTAAAGTATTGTACAGAATGCGGTGCAATTGCCGATACTCAGGAAATCGATGTTGACCCGTCAAAGCATAAGTATGTTGAGCGTTTCCGTGATCCTTCATGCGAAGATGATGGCTACTACTATAAGCAGTGTACAGTTTGCAAGCAGAAGACCGAAGAGGAAATCATTCCGAAGACAGGTCATAGCTGGACAGACTGGACAACAGTAAAACAGCCTACAACAAGTCAGGTTGGTATTAAGAGAAGACATTGCAAGCTCTGTCCTGAAATTGATGAAGCTGAAATTTCGAGAATTGTTGTTCCTGTAAAGGAAATCATCCTTTTACCTGAGGAAGACATCAAGATGGAATACAAAAAGACAACTCAGATTTATATTAATGTTCTCCCTGAGGACTCAATGTATTCAGCAGAATTCAAGTGGAAGTCATCAAATCCGGGTGTTGCAAGTGTAGACGAGAATGGTCTTGTTACAGCGCACAGCTTCGGTACAACAAAGATTACAGTTACAACAGCTGACGGAACAGTAACAGCAGTTAAGAAGGTAACTGTTCAGTTCTCATTCATTTCGTTCTTTATTTTCCTTTACGATTTGATTTTCGGTTAATTGAGAGGTTTTAAATGGATAAGAAGTTAAAAATCGGCATCATAGGATGTGGCGGAATTGCAAACAATAAGCATATGCCTGCATTGAAGATGCTCAGCGATAAAATAGAAATGGTTGCTTTCTGCGATATTATCGAAGAGAAGGCAATCGCAGCGGCCGAGAAATTCGGCACAGAAGATGCAAAGCATTATGTCGATTACAAGGAATTGCTCAAGGATGAGAGCATTGATGTAATTCACGTTTGCACCCCGAACCGTTCACACAGCTTTATTACAATAGATTCTCTTGAAGCAGGCAAGCACGTTATGTGTGAAAAGCCGATGGCAAAGACCTATGAAGAAGCAAAGGCTATGCTTGATGCCGCAAAGAGAACAGGCAAGAAGCTCACAATCGGTTATCAGAACAGACAGTGTCCTGATAATCAGTTCATTAAGGCTGCTGCCGTGAATGATGAGTTCGGAGAGATTTATTATGCAAAGGCTCTCGCAATTCGTCGCAGGGCTGTTCCGACGTGGGGCGTTTTCCTTAATGAATATGAGCAGGGCGGCGGTCCGCTTATCGATATCGGAACCCATGCACTTGACCTTACTTTGTGGATGATGAACAATTACGAGCCGAAGATGGTTGTCGGCAACACATTCAGAAAGCTCGCAGACCAGAGAAACTGCGGAAACGCATGGGGCGACTGGGATCCGGAAAAGTTCACAGTTGAGGATGCGGCATTCGGATATATTGTGATGAAAAACGGTGCGGTAATCTCGCTCGAATCAAGCTGGGCGCTTAATTTCCCGACACCGTGTGAGGCATCATTTATGCTCTGCGGAACAAACGGCGGTGCGGATACTGTTGACGGAGCAAGAATCAATAAGATTAAGTACGGCAAGCAGGTTATTGAAAATGCAAATACCGATGCGGGCGGAGTTGCTTATTTCGATGGCAAGAAGGTTGATGCTTCTGCTGTTGAGGCGGCACAGTGGATTGAAGCAATTATCAATGACACTGAACCGTGTGTTCTTCCTGAGCAGGCACTTTGCGTTACAAGAATTCTTGAAGCAATTTATACATCGGCAAAGACAGGCGAGCCTGTATTCTTTAACGACTAAAACAAAAATTACGGAACTGTTGCATTTAGATGCGGACAGTTCCGTTTTTATTTGAAACATATTAAAAAGTCAGCTCCGAATGAAGCTGACTTTTTGCTTTATTGTAATGTGTTCACGTCGTTAGGACCGGTTTTGTTGCCGAGAATAACAGATTGTGTAAGGTTTCCGTTTGCGTCAAATTTGAACTGAACCTTGTATCCGATTCCCTTGTAGCTTGCACTTCCGTCTTCATATTCTGCTGTTAATTTGCAGAAAAGAGGAGCAAGTCCGTTTGCGGCAAGTGTATGGTCAACAGTGAACATTGCAAGCCATAAGGTTACGATTGATACGACACAGATAATTGCTATCTGCAAAGCCTTAATCTGCTTGCTTTTGTCCTTTTTCGGAGCAGGAGCGGGAGTTTCCTGAGGCTGTTGTTGCTGCTGCGGAGCACTTACAGGAGCTGAAGGCTGCTTTACAGGTTCATCCTCCATAACAAAGGTTGTTGTTGTTTCATCAACGATGCAAACAGAAGAATCACCGGTTGGTGCACTTTCCTCAACTACGGGAGCATCTGCGTCCTCGTTGATGTTCTCAATAGCAGGCTCTTCAACTACATTAATCTCAGGTTCTGCATCAATTTGTTCGTCTGTATTATTTGCAAGAGGGGAATCAATTCCCTCAATCAAATCCTTAAATGATTTATCTTCCATATTTTACCTCCGTGAGTTATATACAATTATTATATACTATAATTAAATTAAATCAAGTATAAATTTGATTATGTTTAGATTTTGAAAGGTGATATATAAATTATTTATTTTTGTTTTCTATGTAATCCTTTATTTTATAACAAATCTCAGAGTCTATATTTAAGTTGAATTTTCTGGCAAACAGATAATTTGAATTAATCAGTTCATCGAAGTCTTCGATACGATATGTATATGGACAACCGCGATTAAAATCAATGGCTCGCATACAACCCAAATGATTATCACATAATTGTGGAATATACAATCTGTCTTTAAATTTCGAATTGTATACTAATGTCTGTAGAAATATCTCGTCTGTGGCAAAAGAAAAGGAAAAATGTTTTTTAATCCATTTGGTTTGTGAAAGTATATATTCTGCACATTCATTTGTAATACTAAACCAGTTACTGCCATAATAAAAAGGTTTTCCGTATTTTCTTTTTCGATCAATTTTTAAAATAGACTGTAGTCTTAGGTCAATTTTACTCATCTTACTGAAACGTCTGAGAGAAGAAAATTTTTTATTGTGGCGATAATAATACTTTGCTCTGTCCTGAACATAGTTTGAAAATGTAATATCTTTATTTGCATAGTGGATAAATTCAGTTTCAGTATGTGATTCAAAAAAATCATAAATCTCAGCAGATGTTTTTAACGGCAAATCCACACCGGATAACAAATGATAAAATGAATATTTTTTTTGAAAAGCTGCTTTTAACAAAATTATTTCAGCCTGAATTTGACTGAAATCACCCCAGGTGATGTTTATTCTGTCTACAAAATAAATATCTGATTTTTTTACGGAATCTCTGATTGTTTTTTCATCAAAAGCCCTACTTTTTTTATCAATTAAAATGTAGAAGTCATTATGATAATCATCTAATAATGAACATAATATTTTTAGTAATTCAAACTGATTGTGTGCAATAATCAGATATGCATGCTTGTGGTTTGCAGAAACGTAACAATTACTTGCCTTAATACAGTTAGCACTGTCAATATCAGTCTTCATAAAGAGTCTCCTTTAAAAATTATTATTTACATTGATTTTTAAACATACTTTTGGACATTAAAACAACGCATTCTGAATTGCCTGTTCTCGGGAACATATCAACGGGTGAAACCTTTACGGTTTTGTATCCCATACTGTCAAAAACAGCACAATCTCTTGCCTGAGTAGCACTGTCGCAGGAAACATAGACGATTCTGTCCGGATTGATTTCAACAACTGTTTCAATCAGCTTCTCGTCACAGCCCTTTCTCGGAGGGTCGAGAATAACAACATCTGCGTGAATATTTTCATTTTTAAGCTTTTCGGCGGCATCTGAAGCATCACCGCAGATAAATTCGGCATTTGTTATTGAATTGAGCCTTGCATTTTCACGCGCATTCATAACAGCTTGTTCAATAATTTCAATGCCAATCAGCTTTTTTACTTTATTTGCCATAGTAAGACCGATTGTACCTGTGCCGCAGTAAACGTCGAGTAAGGTTTCATTGCCCGTAAGCTCAGCAAATTCAGCGGCTTTATTGTAAAGAATCTCAGCAGTATCGTGATTGACCTGATAGAAGGACAGGGGAGAAATATTGAATTTCAATCCGCATAGCTCATCGGTAATGTAGTCATTTCCGTAAAGTGTGACGCATTTCTGTCCGAGAACAACATTGGTATTTTTCTTATTGACATTAAGAATGATACTTTTTATGTTGCCATTTCGCCCAAGGAGTTGGCTGAGCAGTTCATCCTTATTGTCTAGCGTGTCGGAATTAGCAACAATACATACCATAAGCTCGTTTGTAACAACGGCTTTTCTTATATAAATGTGACGAAGCACACCTTTTCCTGTCTGCTCGTTGTAGACAGTTATTTTTTTCTCTCTTACAAAATCACGGAATACGTCAGTGATGTCTGCAAATTCCTCCGGCTGGAGCTTGCAGTCTGAGCAATCGATAATTCTGTGTGTCATTGGGGCATAAAAGCCAATTTGAGCAAAGCTGCCGTCAGAGCCGACAGGGTACTGAGCCTTGTTTCTGTAACGATATGTGCTGACGGATTCAATAATAGGGTCAACAGAAACATCGAGCTTGCCGATTCTCTGAAAATTATCCCTTACCTGTTGTTCCTTGATACTCAGCTCATCCTTATATTTAATCTGACAGAATGAGCAGCCACCGCATTTTTCACAGACGGGACATTCGGGCTTGATTCTCATCGGGGACTTCTGTGTTATTTTTTGAATAATTCCGACAGCATAGCTTTTCTTGACCTTGATAATGTGCGCAAGAATATGGTCACCTGTAACCGCACCACGTACAAAAACAGTCATTCCGTTGTAATCGCATACGCCGCTGCCCTGAAGAGTACAGCTTTTTACCGTCAGATTAATGTTGTCGTTCTTTTTCAGCACTTGATTTCACCTATACATTAATAATAGAAGCATTATACCATACTGAATTCATTTTAACAATGAAAAAAATAAAAAAATTTAAATTAGGTCTTGACATCTTTTGACAATAGGATTATAATGGTAAAACGATTATAATGGACTTTAATGTCCTGTACTTTTTTTACATGATAATTTTATTATGTAACTACAGGTCAGAATAAGTCGTTTACCAGTGCTTTTTCCAACAACACGGACGATAATAAAAAAGAACGGAGTGGTTAGTCAATGGTGAATGTTACTCCTATTTCAAGGGGCGGCAGAACCCGAATGAGTTTCGGCAAAATCAATGAGGTTATGGATATGCCTAATCTTATTGAAATTCAGAAGGACTCATACAAGTGGTTCCTGGAAACCGGTCTTAAAGAGGTATTTCGTGATATTGCGGATGTTACCGATTATACCGGAAACTGGGTATTGAAGTTTGTTGATTACCGTATGGACGACAAGCCGAAATACACAATCAGAGAATGTAAAGAGCGTGATGCAAGCTATTCTGCACCTATGCGTGTAAAAGTGCGTCTTCTCAACAAGGAGACCGGCGTAGTTAAAGAAAGCGAAGTTTACATGGGTGATTTCCCCAAGATGACTGACAGCGGTACCTTTATTATTAACGGTGCTGAGCGTGCAATTGTTTCACAGTTGGTTCGTTCACCGGGTGTTTATTATGATATGACTCATGATAAGACAGGTATTGAACTTTACACAAATACTGTTATTCCTAACAGAGGTGCATGGCTTGAGTACGAAACAGATGTAAATGGTATTTTCTATGTCCGTATTGATAAGAACAGAAAGATTTATATTACTACATTTATCCGTGCTCTCGGTCTGAGCTCAAACACAGATATCCGTGAGTTTTTCGGATATGACCCTCGAATTGAGGAAACTCTTGAGAAGGATGAAACACAGAACACTGAAGAGGCTTTGATGGAAGTATTCAAGAAACTTCGTCCGGGCGAGCCTGCTACACTCGAAACAGCACAGACTCACCTTGATAATTTGTTCTTTGACCCTTATCGTTATGATATTTCAAGAGTTGGTCGTTATAAGTACAATAAAAAGCTCTCTCTCTTCGACAGAATTGTCGGCGCAAAGCTCTCACAGCCGGTTATCGCACCGCTCACAGGTGAGGTTATTGCAGAAGAGGACGAGGTTGTTACAAAAGAGAAGGCAATCGAAATCGAGCAGTCAGGTGTTTCTGTTGTATTCGTAAAGGTTGCCGATGATAAAGAAATCAAGGTTATTTCAAACGGAATGGTTGACTTCAAGCCGTATCTTCCTCAGTTCACAGAGGAACAGCTTGATGAAATCGGCATCAACGAAAGAGTTTCATTCAAGGTTCTTGCTGAAATTCTCGAGGGTGAGTATGAGAGTGACGATAAGCTCCTCGAAGTACTTGCTGCACGTTGTGATGACCTTATTCCGAAGCACATCACAATTGATGATATTTTCTCATCAATCAACTATGTTAACTCAATCGCTTTCGGTGTAGGTAAAACTGACGATATCGACCACCTCGGTAACCGTCGTATCCGTTCAGTTGGTGAGCTTCTTCAGAACCAGTTCCGTATCGGTCTTGCACGTATGGAAAGAGTTGTTCGTGAGAGAATGACACTTCAGGCACAGGAAGAGGAGGATAAGATTACTCCGCAGTCACTTATCAACATCCGTCCTGTTCTTATGGCAATCAAGGAGTTTTTCGGTTCATCACCGCTTTCACAGTTTATGGACCAGACAAACCCGCTTGCCGAGCTTACACATAAGCGTCGTCTTTCAGCCCTCGGACCGGGCGGTCTTTCTCGTGACCGTGCAGGCTTCGAAGTTCGAGACGTTCACTACACACATTACGGACGTATGTGTCCTATCGAGACTCCTGAAGGTCCGAACATCGGACTTATCTCATACCTTGCTACATTTGCAAGAATCAACAAGTACGGCTTTATTGAAGCTCCGTATCGTAAGGTTGTTGACGGCAAGGTTCTTGACGAAGTTGTTTATATGACCGCTGACAAAGAGGATGATTTCATCGTAGCTCAGGCTAACGAGCCTCTTGACGAAGAAGGTCATTTCGTAAATAAAAAGGTTATGGCACGTTACCGTGACGAGTTCCATGAGATTGACAACTCAAGAGTCAGCTTTATGGACGTTTCTCCTAAGATGCTCGTTTCAGTAGCTACTGCTATGATTCCGTTCCTTGAGAACGATGACGCAAACCGTGCTTTGATGGGTTCTAACATGCAGCGACAGGCTGTTCCTCTTCTCCGTACAGACTCTCCGATTGTTGGTACAGGTATGGAGTACAAGGCTGCTGTTGACTCAGGTACAGTTGTTCTTTGTAAGGAAGACGGCGTTGTTGTTCATATGAATGCTGATTATGTTGAGATTAAGTCAGATGCAACAGGCGTTGTTGAAAGATACAATCTCACTAAGTTCATGCGTTCAAACCAGGGTACCTGTATCAACCAGAAGCCGATTGTTGAAATCGGTCAGTCAGTTAAGAAGGGCGACGTTATTGCTGACGGTCCTGCAACTGACCATGGTGAAATTTCACTCGGTAAGAATGCTCTCATCGGTTTCATGACCTGGGA
>DCGX01000051.1:1661-2714 GCA_002315505.1 Ruminococcaceae bacterium UBA1767 | reverse complement strand
TTATAACTACGAGGATGCTGTTCTTATCAACGAAAAGCTCGTTCGTGACGATGTTTATACATCAATCCATATAGAAGAATATGAAACAGAAGCAAGAGATACTAAGCTCGGACCTGAGGAAATCACAAGAGATATTCCTAACGTAGGTGACGATGCTCTCAAGGATCTTGACGATCGTGGAATTATCCGCATCGGTGCTGAGGTTCATTCAGGTGACATTCTTGTCGGTAAGGTTACACCTAAGGGTGAAACCGAGCTTACTCCTGAAGAAAGACTTCTCCGTGCAATCTTCGGTGAGAAGGCTAAGGAAGTAAGAGATACTTCTCTTCGTGTACCTCACGGTGAGTATGGTATCGTTGTTAATGTTGAAGTATTCACAAGAGAAAACAGTGACGAATTAAGCCCGGGCGTAAACAAGGTTGTACGCTGCTACATTGCTCAGAAGCGTAAGCTTTCTGTTGGTGATAAGATGGCCGGTCGTCACGGTAACAAGGGTGTCGTTTCACGTGTCCTTCCCGTAGAAGATATGCCTTATCTTCCTAATGGTCGTCCTCTTGATATCGTGCTTAACCCCTTGGGCGTACCTTCACGTATGAACATCGGTCAGGTGCTTGAAATCCACCTTTCACTTGCTGCAAAGGCACTTGGATTTAACATTGCAACTCCAGTATTCGATGGTGCAAACGAAAAAGATATCCAGGATTCACTTGAGCTTGCAAACGACTATGTAAACTATCCTTTCGATGAAGCAGAAGCTAAGGCAATTGCTGAAAAGAAGGGAGAAGAATACGACAAGAAGGCTCCTACATTCGCAAGCCTTCACAAAGACGAACTTCTTCCTGAAGTTTATGAGTATCTGTCAGAAAACAGAGCTCACAGAGCATTATGGAAGGGTGTTCCGATTTCAAGAGATGGTAAAGTACAGCTTCGTGACGGTCGTACCGGTGAATTATTCGACGGTCCTACCACAATCGGTCACATGCATTACTTGAAGCTCCATCACTTGGTTGATGATAAGATCCATGCACGTTCAACAGGTCCTTACTCATTAGT
>DCGX01000051.1:0-1585 GCA_002315505.1 Ruminococcaceae bacterium UBA1767 | reverse complement strand
TTGGGCACTTGAAGCTTACGGTGCAGCATATACATTACAGGAAATCCTTACAGTTAAGTCCGATGACGTTGTAGGACGTGTTAAGACTTACGAAGCAATTATCAAGGGTGAAAACATTCCTAAGCCCGGTATTCCTGAATCCTTCAAGGTATTACTTAAGGAATTACAGTCACTTGGTCTTGATATTAAGGTTCTTCGCGAGGACGATACAGAAGTTGAACTTAGCGAGTCTGTCGATTATGGCGAAACAGATTTCAGAATGGCTGAGCTTGATGGTGACGATAGAAAGAACCGCAACTACGGCGGCGAAAACTTCGCATCAATGGGTTATCAGACACAGGAATTTGATGCGTCCGGCGAATTAGTTGAAGCCGACGACTCCTTCGAAGCAGCAGAAGAAGAATTCCCTGAAGAAGATTTCGAAGGAAGCCTTGACGAGTAAGATTTTTTCAATCAAAAAATTGTAAAGGAGCGCCATAAATGTCTGAAATAAAGAATGATACATATCAGCCGATGACATTTGACAAAATTCAAATCGGTTTAGCATCCCCTGAGAAAATCAGGGCATGGTCCAGACGTGGTGATGATCCTGACTTTGGTATCGTTACAAAGCCCGAGACCATCAACTACAGAACACTTAAGCCCGAGAAAGACGGCTTATTCTGTGAAAAGATTTTTGGACCCAGTAAGGACTGGGAATGCCACTGTGGTAAGTACAAAAAGATCCGTTATAAGGGCGTTATCTGTGACCGTTGCGGTGTAGAAGTTACAAAGAGCAACGTTCGTAGAGAGCGTATGGGACGTATCGAGCTTGCAGCTCCCGTTTCTCATATCTGGTACTTCAAGGGTATCCCTTCCCGTATGGGATTAATTCTCGATATCTCTCCCAGAGTACTCGAGAAGGTATTATATTTTGCTTCCTACATTGTACTTGATGCAGGTGATACAAACCTTGAGTACAAGCAGGTTCTTTCTGAAAAGGAATACCAGGATGCAAGAGAAGCTTTCGGCAACAAGTTCCGTGTAGGAATGGGTGCTGAAGCTATCAAGGAGTTATTACAGGCTATCGATCTTGAGACCGAAGCTGAAGAATTAAAGGCAGAACTTAAGGATTCAACAGGCCAGAAGAGAGCTCGTATTATTAAGAGAGTCGAGGTTGTTGAAGCATTCCGTGAGTCAGGCAACAAGCCTGAGTGGATGGTAATGGATGTTATTCCTGTTATCCCTCCGGATCTTCGTCCTATGGTTCAGCTTGATGGTGGCAGATTTGCAACCTCAGATTTAAATGACCTTTACAGACGTATTATCAACCGTAACAACCGTTTACAGAGATTATTAGAGCTCGGTGCTCCTGATATCATTGTAAGAAACGAAAAGAGAATGCTTCAGGAAGCTGTTGATGCTCTTATCGATAACGGTCGTAGAGGACGTCCTGTAACAGGACCCGGTAACAGAGCACTTAAGTCCCTTTCAGACATGTTAAAGGGTAAGGGCGGACGTTTCCGTCAGAACTTACTTGGTAAGCGTGTTGACTATTCAGGACGTTCAGTTATCGTAGTAGGACCTGAACTTAAGATTTATCAGT
>DCGX01000047.1:27194-27400 GCA_002315505.1 Ruminococcaceae bacterium UBA1767 | reverse complement strand
AACACTTTTTGGAAAAGTTTTTTAATTATTTTACTGTTCTTTACAACTTCGCCGGGTGTTTTGTGTAGAATATGTTGTTGTGATGTATTTAAACGGCAATATATGTAGGATTTGTAAATTTAGGACATATTGGCATCGTCCAAAAAAGCAGGAACAAAATCAAAGGCGAAGAATTGTTCTGCTTTGTTTCCCTTTGATCCCTCAGT
>DCGX01000047.1:0-27154 GCA_002315505.1 Ruminococcaceae bacterium UBA1767 | reverse complement strand
CGCAAGCGAAAACAGGAGCCTTAAAAGCATTTCATACTGAGCAAAGTATCTCAATTACATAAATGTAATTTGTTCAAACCTCAGGTGACAGGTTGTCGCCACTACGGGATGAATTTTACTTGACATTCCTCTCAGCCTCTTGTGTAAAGGGATGTGACTTTGACGAAATCAAAGACGGAGGGATTGTTTGTATTTGAGATTCTTCGTCACTTTGCTCCTCAGAATGACATATATTAAACTTTTCGTAGTGTACGATGCCCACATCGTCCAAAAAAGCAGAAACAAAATCAAAAACGAAGGATTGCTCTACTTTGTTTCCCTTTGATCCCTCAGTCACTTCGTGACAGCTCCCTTTTTTCGCAAGCGAAAACAGGAGCCTTAAATCATGTCATACTGAGCAAAGCGAAGTATCTCGACTACATAAAAGAAATTTGTACAGACATTAGGCGACAGGTTGTCGCCACTACGGGATGAATTTTACTTGACATTCAACTCACACTACTCTTTTAAATGGGCATAATTATGCATTCAACAATTACTCTGCAAATTCGGCAGGAGCAAAATCACTGCCCTGCCGAAATATTTGTTCTGTAATCTTTTATCGGAGGTTCTTTGTCTTTTTATCGGAGGTTCTTCGTCTATATTATTATTAATTACATATTTCTTGTTTTCCCATTGTTCCCACTTACTCAATGAGATTAATTATTAATAGAAAAAACTCCCATAAAGGGAGTTTAATCAATGTTTAACTTTTCCGAGAAGGCTCTTTGCAAACTGCATTAAGGTTTTAAACTCGGGATTCTTTGTAAGTACAGAGAGCAAAACATACACAAAAATTCCCGACAGCACTTCGATTATCAGTTTTACAATGCTGTTACAATCAACAAGAACCTTAATAAGCACAACAGGAACAACCATTGCTCCAGTGAGCAACAAGGTCGGAACAAGATCTTTAAGCTGTTCTTTTATCGGATAATTAATTATCTTCTTAAGCGGTGCAGATTGAATAAACAGACCGATAAGCATATTAACAACGCATACGCACGCAATGGAAATTACACTATCAAAAATAATCAGTGTTGCTATGATGAGGGTGATGCCGATTGATTTTTTCTGAAGCTCCATTGTCAGATACTTTTTGCTGTCACCTGTAGCGATAACAATCTGCTTATCAAGTGACATTATCGGGTCAAACATATAATAAATTGAAAGTATTCGCAAAAACGGAACGGCGGGCATCCACTTCTCCGTCAGAACAACCCTTACAAATTCATCAGCACAGGCAATAAGTCCTATGAGCAACGGAAACATAACATATGAGCTTGTGCGAACGCTTCTCTTTGCAAGTGATTTCATTCGTTCTTTTTCTTCATTAACCTTTGCGAATGCAGGAAGCATAACCTTTCCGATTGAGCTCTGGATATTATTCATAATCAACTGAGGAAACTGTTTGCCTTTATCGTAGTATGCAAGATTTACGGAAGAATATTTTTTGCCGATACAGAAACTCTCTGCCTGTCCGTAAACAGCCGAAAGAATTGTCGAAACCTGCATTTTCCAGCCAAATTTATACATAATTTTGAGACGTTCTACATCAAAAACAAATTCCGGCTTCCATCCGCAGGTCAGCGAAACAATAATAGTATCAATTATCGAATTGGTAAGATACTGTGCAACCAATGCCCACACACCGAAACCGAGATACGCCATTGCAATACCGACAACAGCAGAAATAACAGTTCCTATTGATGTGGCAAGGAAAAAATATTTATATTTCATTTCCCTGGAAATATAGGCCGACTGGATTGATTTTACAGCATTTATGGGTATTCTTATTCCCATCACACGCAGCGTTTCACAAACAAGCCCGGTATTGAAGAATTTTTCAACAAGCGGTGCACCTGCAAAAACCAACCCGTATATGACAATTCCGACAACGATAACAAACCAGAACAGAGTCGAAAAATCTCTGCTGTCGGCATTCTTTTTTTGTATAAGTGTATCGCTGAAGCCTCCGACCACAAGAGAATCACAGATTGTGATAAAAATAGTGACAACGGAAACAACTGCATAATCATCCGGTACAAGAAGTCTTGCAAGAATAATTGTAACAAGGGCAGAAACGCCTTGCGCACAAACTCTTTCTAAATATGACCAGATTAATCCGGATGTTATTTTTTTACTGAGACTATCATTTCCCATTAAAATTTCCTATCTTTAGAAACGGCATTTAACTCTCAGACGTTCAAGAGCAAATTTGAACCATTCGTATTTTTCATAAAGCTTACCCTTGTAAGGGTTATAAATTTTAAGTTCCTGCTTCGTCGGAGGTCCGAGGTGTTTTTTCTCTTTAAAGCAGTCAGGGCAGATATAAAATCCGACAACATTATTTACATCAAAGTCGGGAACAGCCATCTTTCTGCGTGAAAAATGAATATATAAGTACTCGTCGAAATCAATTCTTCTTTGTGTATTGATTACATTATGATGATGATATGCTCTGAACACTTTACCTCTCTGCCAATAAAATGCCTGTAATTTATAATCAGGATGCTTGCCGCCGAGCCGAATTCTTTTAAACTCTCGGCTGACATCCATATGAAGCTCCTTACTTTCAAAAAACGGGAAGCCGTAAACTTTATAAATTATATTTATCTCGTCCTCATCAAAATGAGATGTACCCTTCTTCGTCATTGCAGAAATATAATCTTTTCCGGGTGTTGCGGGAAGCTTATATCTGTTATTGTTTTCTTCGGTATTTCTGTAAAGAGTGAGATGACCCTGTGAGAGAAACTTATCATATTTCTGATATTCATATTTTTTAAAGAAATATTCGAGGTCACCGAAAATCAAGTCCATATCACAATAGCCCCAATATTCAAAGCCATTGAGGTATTCTTCAAATATCAGACTGTAAGCGGCCCTGAATTCGCAGCATTCATACGGCTCATCAAAACATATGTCAAGGGGAATTTTTTCCTTCACAAGATTTTTGAAATCCTCGAATGATATATATATCCACGTGACATTATCGGGAATGTTTTCTTTTTTTATATCCGACATAACAAGAAAATTTATTTTATTATTATATTCGCAAGACTTTAACCACAAATCAATATTTGAAGGAAGCTTGCCGAACTGAGGAATAAGAAGACAGATTTTCATTTCTCCGATTTTCATAAGCCGTCACCTCTTTTGGTAAATTATACCACAAGGAAAAATCATTTTCAATAAAATTAATTAAAATATTGAAATACATACTGTTTAATGGTATAATGTTCCAAACTCGGCAATTATGCCGTTTATTTTTCAGAATAAGGAGCGTAAATTATGGCTGATGAGAAAAAGACCATACCTTCAGTTGAAGGAATGGAAGCTCATATTGACACATGGCGTGGTCTTATTAAAAACAAGCAGAGAGGTATTTTTGCCTTCGATGAGCTTGTTGAAATCAAGTTGAAGGCTCTCAAAAAGAGAATTTATACTGATTTTGAAAATACAGACCCGTGGAAAATGCGTGAATGCATTTACAAGGATATCGGAGATTACGAATATCTTTATGACGGATGGAAGGACCTTGAGGTCGGCGGCTACTGGGGTGGCAACGGACTCAGCTCTTTCTTCAAAAACACAATTACTATCCCTGAGCGTTTTGAAGGCAAGAAGGTTGCACTTTATGTATACTTCGGCGGTGACTCACTTGTTTCTGTTAACGGCGTTCCTTTCCAGGGACTTGACCCATTCAGAAATGCCGTTGTTCTTACAGACTGTGCTAAGGCCGGCGAAAAGTTCGATATTGATATTGAATCCTACTTCGTATGGCATTCAAACGAAAGCACATTAAAGAAGCTCGAGTGCTCATTCATCGCTACAACTGACGATGAAATCAACGAGATTTACTGGGACATCAAGGCTGTTTACAATGCACTCTTTATGCCTGGTATGGGTAACGATTATGCTACTCTCATCCGTGAGTCACTTAAGGAGGCTTTCCAGTATGTTGACTTTGACGAGCCTGATTTCAACGCATTCAAGTGCAAGCTGAGAATGTGCAAAAAAGTGCTCTACGACAGAGTTTACAACAATCCTAACTACAAGTGTATGGGTAAGCTCGACCTTATCGGAAACTCACATCTTGATATGGTTTATATGTGGGCTTACAAGGAGTTCGTTCGTAAGGTTGGCCGTACTCACGCAACAATGCTTCGTCTTATGGAGCAGTACGACGATTTTATCTTCTCACAGAGCCAGGCAGGTATGTATGAGGAAATGAGAGTTCATTATCCTAACATCTTTGAGCAGGTTCAGAAGAGAGTCAAGGAAGGCAGATGGGAATACATCGGCGGTATGTGGGTTGAGCCTGACTGTAATATTATTTCAGGTGAGAGCTTCGTTCGTCAGTTCCTTCACGGTGTTCGTTATGCTGAAAAGTGGTTCGGTGTTACACCTAAGACCTGCTGGCTTCCCGACGTTTTCGGCAACAGCTACTGTATGCCTCAGATTATGAAGAAGGCAGGAATGAAATATTTCGTTACTCACAAGATGGGTATCTGGAATGACACAAATCCATGGCTTTACAACTCATTCTGGTGGGAAGGTCCCGACGGTTCAAAGGTATTTGCAGCTGTTCCTCCTACTCACTTCATCGGTTCAATGGAGCCTGACTCACTTAAGACAAACTGGGTTAAATATTCAGACAAGGATACAATCGGCGAATCAATGTACTGCTACGGCTGGGGCGACGGCGGCGGCGGAGTTGACAACGAGATGCTCGAATACGTTAAGAGATACAAGAACTTCCCCGGTCTTCCGGAAACAAAGGCCTGCAAGATTGAGGAATCACTCGAAAATATGCGTCAGAAGGCTGTTGAATGCGGCGACAAGATTGTCACCTGGAAGGACGAGCTTTACCTTGAAGAGCATCGTGGTGTTCACACTACAAAGGCTGCTCTTAAAAAAGCTAACAGATATTGCGAAAATCTCTTCCGTCAGGCTGAAATGTATGCAACAATCGCTGAAAGCTACGGCTACGAATATCCGACAGAAGAGCTTTCACTCGCATGGAGAAAAATTCTTACAAACCAGTTCCACGATTCACTTCCGGGAACACATATTACTGAAGTTTTCGGCAAGTTAATGGGAATTTATGACGAGGTTATCGCAACAGGCGAAAAGGTTCGTGACGAGGCTCTCGCAGTTATCGCAAAGCATATCGGCTTCAACAAGGAAACAGGCAAACCATTCGCATTGTTCAACTCACTTGCTAACGCTTCCACAACAAAGGTTGAGCTTGACTATCAGGATGTTGATATTCTCGACGAGAACGGCAACAATGTTCCGACACAGGCTTATACAAAGCTCAACGGCGAAAAGAAGCTCGTATTTATTGCAAAGGACATTCCTGCTGTCGGCTACAAGGTATTCTACAAGGTTCCTGCAACAGCTGCTCCGAAGTATGACGAGTCAAACGGCAAATCAATCGAGAATGCTCAGTTTAAGCTCGTTCTCAATGACAATGCTACACTTGTTTCTATCTTCGACAAGGTTAACAACCGTGAAGTTCTTTCAAATGGCGGTAAGGGTAACGACTTCAGACTCTTCGAGGATATGCCGGGCGGATATGACGCATGGGATATCGTTGCTACTTATGTTGACCGTGAATTTGAGCTTAAGGACGGCGTAGTTAAGGATATCGTTACAGGTGATGTTTACACAATGATTTCTATTGAGAAGGAAGTTCTCAAGTCAGTTATTCATCAGAACATCATCATCTACAATGACCTTGACAGAATTGACTTTGATACTCACATCAGCTGGCACGAGGACCAGAAGCTCCTCAAGGTATTCTTTGACGTTGATTTACAGACAAAGAACTACACAAGAGATATTGCATATGCAACTATGGAGTGCTGTTCTTACAGATATAATCCGTATGACAAGGCAAAGTTTGAGGTTAATGCTCATAACTGGATTGATATGTCAGATGAGGATTATGGTGTATCACTTCTCAACGATTGCAAATACGGTCACGAGGTTAACGAGCACAAGATGATTCTTACACTCTTGAAGGCTCCTATCAAGCCTGACCCGACATCAGACAGAGGCGACCACTACTTCACATATTCACTCTATCCGCACGCAGACACATGGAAGAAGGCAAAGACACTTGAAAGAGGTCTTGAAATCAACCATCCTGTTGTTCCTGTTGAGCTTACAGAGAACGGCGAATTCGGCACAGAGAAGTCATTCATCACACTTGATGCTGAGAATATGACACTTGAAGCTGTAAAGAAGTGCGAAGAGGAAGATGCATACATCATCCGTATGGTTGAGAAGAAGGGCAAGAGCGTTGACGCAAGCGTTAAGTTCTTCGCGCCACTCACCTACGTTGCAGAATGTGACCTTATCGAAAGAAACGATGTTCCGTTTGCTTTCGAGGGCGACACAATCAAGTTCCACGCAACACCGTTTGAAATCAAAAACTTCAAGGTTAAGATTAAATAAGCGAATAAATGCAAGAAAGCAGACAGTTTCGGCTGTCTGCTTTTTGTTTTACCTTATCTTTTTGGTTGAAATTCTTCGTTGCTTTGCCAAATTGTAGTCTCTTTGAACTGAAGAATTTCATTATTCTGTTTTTCAGTTTATCAATTTTAAAAACGGATTGTCAGAAAATATTATTTTAATATTTCAGACTATTTCCGAGCTTATAATCCACAGTTGAAGTGTAATTTGAATTATTATCAATTCGGTATATATCAACAGGCAGTTTTCCCTTTGGCGATGTTTCATTAAACATTACGCATATGAGTGCAGGAATATTCTCCTCTTTTGAACTGTTCAACAGCAACAGCATATTGGTGTTTTTAACGAGTGTAATTGCTTTTTTGCAACACTCAATTCCTTCTCACAATTTTCATATGAGCCGACCATTCTCTTTGCATTTTTCGCCTTCTGCTCAAGAGTCATATTTGAAACAAGTTTTTCTGCTTTGCTCCGATTTGTCGGAAAAACAGAATTTGCGAGGGAAAGAATAATTGCCAGCATAACCGATACAATTCTTTTATATTCATGCCGTTCTCCTCCTTAAGCAACTTTTCTATATTATAGCATTTAGAACCATTATAATCAAATATAAACAAGGTCAGAAGTCTTAACAACCTCTGTCCTTATTATTTATTATAATTTAACCGCCAAACGGTAAGCCCGGCATACCATTCTGAACAAATGCTACAGCCGCTTTTATTACAGCAATCAAATCTTTAATCATATTTGTCATTGCGTTAAAATCGATTTTTGAAAAATCAAGAATAAAAGTTTCTCCATCGCTTGCGAAAGCTGAAACTGATACAACCGACAATAATAAAATAAGTGTAAGTAAAATTGCAATTGCTTTCTTCATGTTTTCCCTCCTGTTGATTACAAAATATGTTTTAGTATACATTATTTTCTTAAATAATACAATATCATTTTGTAAAATAAAGTAATTTATTTTTAAGCGTTTTTTGTGCCGAATAATTATTTCAAACAAAACAGACTTTTCTTTTTATATTTATTTTGATATAATGTTTTAAAATATCATTTTTATGAGGAAAACCACTATGTCATTTGATTTCAAAAAAGAATACAAAGAATTTTATATGCCGAAAAACAAGCCTTCAATTGTAAATGTTCCCAAAGCTAATTATATCGCCGTTCGTGGAAAAGGTAATCCAAACGATGAAGATGGTGAATATCAGAAAGCAATCGTCGTTCTTTATTCAGTTGCATATACTCTTAAAATGAGCTACAAAACCGACTACAGAATTGACGGATTTTTCGACTATGTTGTCCCACCGCTTGAGGGCTTCTGGTGGCAGGAAGGCGTTGACGTAATCGACTATTCAGACAAGGCAACCTTCTGCTGGATTTCCGTTATCCGTCTGCCCGATTTCATTACAAGTAAGGACTTTGACTGGGCTGTGGAAACCGCATCAAAGAAGAAAAAAACAGATTGTTCAAAAGCAGAGTTCATAACCATTGATGAAGGTCTTTGCGTGCAGATTATGCACATCGGGCCATACGATGACGAGCCTGCTACTGTTGAGATAATGAACAGATATATTGAAGAAAACGGCTATGAAAACGATTTTTCAGACACACGAATTCACCATGAAATTTATCTTTCGGACGCACGAAAGGTTGAACCTGCAAAATGGAAAACCGTTATCCGACATCCTATTAAAACTAAATAATTCAACCTAATCAAAAACGGAGGATTTCAAAATGTTTAACAGAATTTTAGCATTATTAACATCATTTATTATTCTTTTAGGAAATGTCCCTACCTCAACACTCCCCGACATTCCGAAGCCTGCCACACAGGAAGAATTATCACAGATATCAACCTTTCTTAAAGAAGTTAAATCAGCAGATGACATATATGTAATTGATGCTACCAGCCTGCCGACAGATGAGAAAAACACGCTTTTGTGTATTCAGGGAATTGTTGCAAAAACAGAGCCGTGTATTTTCGTCATTGTTCGTTCAAACGACAGAACTTATCTTACTGACCTTAAAAAAGCAGGTAAAAAGCTCATTGAAACAGACGAATCCAAAAACAAATGGACAACAGAAAGTCTTTTGAGAAAATTTAAAGACAAAATCGGTGACAGCGGATATTGCGTTTACAGAGAAACCTCAAATGCATATGGACTGAACACTGCGGTCAACTATGCAACACTTTATAACTGGCTTCCTGTTTCCGAGCGACTTGTTTCGTTGGCAGAATCAATCGGATTGAGCGAAAAAATGAATTTGTGTGAGAAGTCTGACAATCTGTCACTTGAAAAGAGATTTTTCAATGAGCACAAGGATGAATTCAGCAAGGACGCCGTTGTTCATATCAACAATTATATGGTTTCTCTTCGTGATTTAGCTATTCAGCAGGGATATTTCTGTTTCTACACTGAAGATAACAATAAAGGTCTGAATTTCCTTGATGATGTTCTGGAATACACAGGATACAACACTGCTGTGCTCGGATGGGTTGCAGAGGAAAAAAGATGCGTTGCCGAGATTTCAAAATGCGGATGCTGGCTGAATCCGACAGACAAGTGTACAAATAACAGTATTCTTGCTTTTATTGATAATGAGAATTTAACTCAGCAGGTAGAAAAAGGTACTGCCGCAACAGACGAAAGCAAGCATTACATCTGTCTTCTGTATTCCGACGGTGACAACTGTCAGTGGATACAAAACGGCTACGGAGAGTATTTTACTATTAGAAATAATTATTCAGATATTCCGATGAGTTGGACTTTTTCACCGTTTTTAAAAGATTTCTGTCCGTCAATGTTTAACAGAATTGTTTCTTCAACCGATGAAAACAATCAGCTTATTGGCGGCCCGTCGGGCTTAGGCTACTGCACCCTGTCACGTTATCCTGTAAAGGCTCTCGATGAATATTCTACACTTTCTGCCGCAGCAATGAAGAAAAGCGGACAAAGAATTATGGTTTCACTTGATGACTATACATCATTTAAGGACTCAAGGATGCAGTACGCACTCTCCTATTTCTCACGCTTTGACAACATTGACGGCGGTCTTATGTACCTTGACCCCGATGGCTATCGTGGCGGAAGAGGAAAAGTATGGTTCTGCGACGACAAGCCTTTTGTAAGTGTACGTATGTCACTGTGGTGTGACGGCGGATATCCGAATGTCACTGAAGAATGGTGCAAGGAACAGGCTGAAATCATAAATTCATATCCGTCAGATATTCATTCAATTAACGGCTACTCTCTTATCTGTGTTCAAGCCTGGACTATGGAAACCGAGTGGACAGAGGTATTTCTTGACTACCTTGATGACGATGTAGTAATCCTCAATGCCTCGGATTTTATCGCTACAATAAAGGAAAATGTTCCGCACGAAAACGCCATCCCGAATTCAAGCAATCAAGCTCCGATATTGAAATAAAGAGGTGTAAATATGGATATTCTGAATCTTGCTTCATCAGCCGCTTTAAAATATTCACGTTTCAAAAGCAATCAGCTTTCAAAAAAACAAAGTACGCCGATTATCGGTGAGACTAAGCCTGTTATCATCGAGGGTGACAAATATGACGGCTTTTCGGTCGGATTTGCGAAAAAGATTGTTGCACCATTGAGCTACACAAACAAAAAGTATTATATGGCAGGCTTCAAAACAAACAATGTTATTAATGGTGTTCACGACCCTCAGACTGTCAGTGCAATGTGGATTGACTGCAACGACAACGAAGGTATTATTCTTGTAAGTGTTGACGCTGTCGGTCTTACGGGACACGATGTAAATGAAATCCGTGAATCGCTCTCCGAATTTTCTAATATGTCGGGCTGCAGATACATTGATATCAGCTGTACTCATACCCACGCCGGTATCGACACTGTCGGTTACTGGGGACCATTGCCGTTCACAGGCAAAGACAGAGCTTTTATGAAGCAGTTATACGATTCTGTTGGTTATGTGTGCAGAAAAGCATACGAAAACAGAAAGACAGGTAAATTGTATTCGGGAAGTATTCACGTTCCCGAAGCAATTCACGCAGGCAGATATCCTTATGCCGTAAATGACAGGCTCTCAAGAATACGTTTTATTCCCGATGACGGCACAAAAGAAACATGGTTTATTAATTACAGTGCTCATTGTGACTCCCTCGGTGGCAAAAATTCAACGGTCAGTTCAGACTACATTTACTTCATGCGTTCTGCAATCAATCAGAGAAAAAAGACTAATGTTCTCTTCTCTGTCGGTGCAATAGCCTCTGTTGGTATCGCAAACTTAAGCGAAGACCGATGGGAGCGTTCACGTCTTGCAGGAGAAAAGCTCGCACAAGCCGCTTTTGACATCAGTGAAGAAATTGAATTAAGTGCAAAAATATCATTTATTCATCAGCCGTATCTCGCTCCCGTTGACAACAGCATACTTTCGCTTATGCCTATGTTCGGTGTATGTACATCCGATTTTGTTCCGTATGAAGATAGCGAGGTCGGTATTGCACTCGTAACGGAAATGACCTATCTCAAGCTCGGCGAACAGAAAATATTAATTTTACCCGGTGAAATATTTACCGAGCTTGTATACGGTGGCTTTTCCGATGCTGAAAATTCCGCAACAGGCAAGGGCCCCGAAATTAATCCTCGGCCGCTTGCTGAAATCTGTTCAGACGATAACCTTATGATTTTCGGCGTTTCAAACGATATGACAGGCTATATTGTTCCGCCGAACGACTGGATACTTCACCCCACCCAGCCTTATCTTACTTCTGTTCGTGATAAATTTGACAGAAATCATTACAATGAAACAAATTCATTAGGAATAAAAACTGCTGAAATAATTGCAGAATGCTTCAAAAAAATGGTGGATAAAATATAATGCTAAATATGAATTCAAACAACAAGAACAATATTGCGGTAATCGATACCGAAACCAACTTCTTTGACGAGGTTATTTCAATCGGTATTGTCATTGCCGACTCAGCTACATACTTGCCAATTGACAAGCTGTATTTAATCTTAGACCCCGAATACAAAAAGCCTGCAATGTTTTCCTTCGTGCTTACTCACGAAAGAGCTGTTGTTGATGCGGTCCTGTCAAGAAAAGCTGCAATAGCAAAAATAATTGATTTTTTAAATAACTATGAAGTCAGTTCCCTTTTTGCATATAATGCAGGCTTCGACAAAGGACACCTGCCCGAATTACAGCAATTCAACTGGTTTGATATTTTACGAATTGCGGCATACAGGCAGTTTAACCCTAAAATCCCCTGCCACTGCGAATGCTACAAGACAGGCAGAATGAAATGCGGTTACAGTGCGGAAAATATCTATCAGATGCTCTCGGGAAACAGGCAATACTGCGAGGTTCACAACGCATTAACCGATGCCGAGGATGAGCTTGAAATAATGCGCCTGCTCGGACACGATTTTGAAACATATAAAATAGCTAAGATATAAAAACACTGCTGTTAAGAACATTACGTTCATTAACAGCAGTTTATTTTATACTATTACATTCCAGATATCTGTAATATATGTTAACAGCTTTTTAAGATAATAACCGATTCGTGCAAAGAAAGATTTTGCATCAATTTTGCCGTCACGCTTAACTTCCTCGTTTGTAATTGTCGATGATGCTTCATCAACTCCGTCAGCGAGAACTTCATCATACAATGAGCCGTTGGTGAATCTGAAATTCTGTGTACGTGTTTCCGCAATATTCAGCTTTTCACCCTGCGTTACGTAATCAATCTTTATGCTGAAGGTTGACAGGTCTGCATTCGGCACTTCTCCGAAAACAGAAGCGGTCAGGCTCTCTCCCGGTGCCAGCACCTTATTAACCGAATAACCGAAGCCGAGCTTTGCACCGAGGGCAGTAATTCCGTCAATAACAATGCTGTTCTTCTTTGAAAGATTTGTAAGAGTAAGATCAGTTGAATACGGAGTGAAATAGCCCTGTGCACAAGAAGAGAAGGTACACATCACACCCATAAATGCATTATCCGAAGACATAAACTGCGGATATTTTATATTGGAATGAACATCAAAGCCTTCTTCGGCAAAAGTAAGGTCACAAAGCAAATCCGAAACAATTTTCTCATTTGTACCGAGTCCGTGGAACATATCATCCACGTACCATGTATTTTCGGGAAGATAACCCGTTGCGGCATCAATACATCCGTCCGGAGAAATGTGACAATGCTTTTCGTTACCACAGGAAGCACTGATATATTCAGCACCGAGGGTTGTACCAAGCTCGGAGCAGACAGAACCTGTTGTTGAGTTCACCTCAATTACAGTGTCTGAATTCATACCGTTATCGACGGCAAGCTTATAGCCGTAGCCAGCGATAATCGAAATATTAACACCCTCGGATTGAAGTCTTTTTAAATCCTTTTCACGATTTGCGGCAACCTCAAAGTGATATTTATCACTCTTCGCAACAATTTCCTTATGATTTCCGTCATTTATCAGCTTGTCACGAAGCTCTGTATACTGCTCGAGCGGAACTAAATCCCATGCACTGCCGAAATTGAGGAACAAATCAAGAAGATAATAATCAATAAATGCCTTAATGAATCCGTTAAGAAAATCGGGGCTGTAAATATCGGTAATCTGTGAAAAATCTGTTTCTTCATATCTGAAAGTCTGAACGAGCTTTAACAAATCCGACCACGAAAGCTCGATTTCGTTGTCAGAAAACAGCTGTGGAATTATAGAGCTTCCGTCAAGTGCAGGACAATGAAGAACTGCATTTTTAACCTTATCTCCGCCATACAACGAAAGATAGCTTGCAGTAACCTGTCCGCCGTAGCTGACACCGAGAATGCTTACTTTTTTTGCACCCGTAGCCTCGAGCACATCGTCAACATAATCATTAAGCACCTTTGCATTATCAACCTGACCTAAACGCCAATCAAGTGTACAGCAATAAATATTCTTACTGCTTGTGCATTTTCTGAGCATCTTAAGTGTATCACTGTCGGGATGATAGCCGTATTCGTCGAGCTTATCAAGCCTTGTTGTTTCTACAGAATGAGGATAAACCTCAACATCATATTTCGATGTTCCGTCATCGTTAATGCGAAGATATTCTGTTATTTCATTTGCATACGGCTCAAGCGTTTTAAAAAGAGCATCATAGTCACCCATAACAGCCTTACCCGTGGTTGCAAGAATACTCGGAATTTCCTTTTTCAATGCGTCGATAATTTCATCGGCAACGTCGACTTTCCATATTCTTTTTTCATTCTCAGTTCCGCGATTAATAAACATTCTCGAGCTTGTGTAACCCGGAACAAAAATAACGGGAGTGATTTCATCCTTTGCAAACGCTACAGATGAAATCGAAAAAGCCAAAACTACTGAAAGTAAAATACTGATGATTTTTTTCATATTGCTTTCCTCAATTTGTTTCTGCTAACTCTGTATACTGATAGCAACGAACATAGTCAACTACAAATTCAGCAGGGATTTTATCTTTTTTATTATTAGTGATAAGACCTGACCAGCCATAGAACGGCACACCGTCAACGCCATCAATTTCGCACGAAAGGAGCAAATATTCAGGAACCTTTGCAACTCCACCGAAGCTGCTTCTGCCTGTTTCAACACCGTTAATGTAGAAAATATATTCGTTTTCGTTCCATTCAACGCCGTATGTATTGAACTCCTTATACGGATTGTTTGCCTTTGCAATAGTTACATTATTGTATCTTGTCTGCAAACCATAGCCGCCATAATGCAGATTTGATGTAATCATACTGTTGTCAAGTCCGAGTAATGTTCTGTAATAAAGCGGTGACTCAAAAACATCAATTTCAGTGCCTTCTGTGCCGGGTGTACCGTCAACTGATGCATTTTCATTTGAAAGCCAGAAAGCTGACCACAGGCCCTGTGCTGCAGGAAGAATACAACGACACTCAAAATAGCCGTAGGTCTGTGTATATTTCTTTCTTGTGTCAATTCTGTCACAATAGTAGCCTGCGCCGAATTTACCATCTTCCTTATATTCTGTTCTGATTACAAGATTTCCGTCACGTACAAATGCCTGCTCGCTGTCCCAGTAACCGCCTTTTCTTTCACCCTGACGATAGTGATTCCATACGCTTAAATCAAGCTCGTCACCGTCAAATTCATCCGAAAAAACAAGCGTGAACTTTGACATATCAACCGTGTTACCTGTCTTCGACTCCCACGGATAACGGAAAATCATAAGACATCTGTGGATAACATCAATCATTACATTTGTAAATTTATCAAATACGTTCTGATACTCTGCCGGTACTTCAATAGTTGTGTTGTTAGCTGAAGCCTCAACCACAAAAACAGGTGTAGCTATTGAAAGCACAAATGTCAGGCACAAAGCTACTGATAATACCACTGTTATTACTTTTTTCATTAAAATTAACCTCTTTCTGCCTTAACCTCGTTGATTACCTTTTCAACTCTGTCCGGATGATTTGTCATAATCATATCAGCACCGCCGATGTACAAATCCCGGATTTCCTGCTCAGTTTCAACTGTCCAGTACTGAACTGAAATTCCGTATTTATGAGCATAATCAATGAACTCTGTTCTGCCGAGATTACCGAGCTTAAGCTTATCATCTTCCCAGTAATACGGCATCTGCAATGACATAAATTTGATATCATCGGGATTCAGCTCTTCATTTCTTGTGTAACTGCCGTAGAAATCAATTATTTCAGCAGGATTTGCAGAACGAAGCAGTTTTCCTGCGTAATGATTGTCGATATAGTGGCTTGTGTCGTTCCAGAAGCTGCCGATAATTACACGGTCGCAAAGATTTCTTTCTTCAAGAATTTCATACAGATTATCAACCATTTCAGGCATCCACGGATGCGGATACTTGATTTCAACTACATATGAATACTTGCCCGGTGCATTCTTCTCAACATAGTCAAAAACATCCTCAACAGCAACCATCCTCAAATCATCGGGAATATCCTCACCACGAAGTCCCTGATACGGATATTTTCCGTTGTACTTGAAATACTCGCCCATATTAAGCTGACGAAGCTCCTCATAGGTCTTTGAGAAAATTTCCACATTTTCCTTGCCGAACACTTCGACAGAATCACTTTTTTCGTCAAGATACAAATCATGAAAAAGAACAAGTCGATCGTCTTTTGTAAACTGTAAGTCCATTTCAAGAGTGTCAATTCTGCCCTCATAGTCAAGGCAGGACTTAATTGCCATCATTGTATTTTCAGGTGCATAACCCTTACCGAGTCTGTGAGCGGAAATAAGTGTCTCTCCGTAATCGGGTAAAAAGTAGTTTCCCGTTTCCGCATTCGGGTTTGTCGGTTCAACTCTCACGGGTGCTGAAAATGAGCTGATGCACATTATTCCCGAGACAATGAACAGGAATGCCTTTTTAATGAATGAAATCGCATAGGTTAAAATATCCATATTATATCCCCTTTTTGTTTTAATTTGCTTATTTTACCATATTATTATTTGAATTTCAATTATTTTAAAAAAAAATAAAGCATAGCCGTTTGGTTATGCTTTATAAGAAAAATAATAATTTTATGCGTTGCTGACATCTTTAATCTTAGGCAGCATGGAGAAAAACTCATCGTGAGCTTCGTTGTATTCCTTGTTAAACGCACTGTTATCGCCCGAGTGAAGAGTTGAAATATAGTAATGAGAATACGCACCCTTTTCAGGATTAACTCGTGCAACTGTTGCAACACCGACATTTGAACAAACATCGGAAATTCTTTCAATATTTGTAAGAAGATTAGTAAAATTATTATCAATAGCAATATTACATTTTCCTTCATACAGACGATTGATATGATTTATTTTCAAAGCGTTAACCATATCATCGACAACCTCTTCAAGCGGCTCAATATGATATGCGGCTTCAACATCACGTTTTTCAAACGCAAGCTCGGTATAATCAAGAATCTTTTCAATCAAGGCTTTAACAACCCTGAGCTCATCCATTGCCCGCTCCGAGAAAGTAACACCTTTACTATTCATATCCTGCGCAATTTCCGCAATGTTTACAGCGTGGTCACCGAGTCTTTCGAACTCCATCAGCACCTTATAATACTGGTCGAGAATAGCCGCCTGAAGTTCATTTGTGACGTGTGGTGAAAGTTCAACAAGATATGCGCTGACCCTGTCGGTCATCATATCGATATTTTCTTCCTCTTCATTAATCTTGTCGAATATCTGCTCGTCAAAATGCTCCAGCAAATTAGCTGATTTCTCAATATTTGACCTTGATACTCTGAGCATTGTTAACAAAACATCATAACAGCTCTTGAAAGCAAGTGCAGGTGTATTGAAGAATGCAGGGCTGAGTGCATTGAGTTTTTCCTGATAATCATTCTGCTCAGCAGAATCATCCTTGATAATTTTTTTACTGAGCTTCTCAAAAATACTTGTCATCGGAAGAAGAAGAATTGCACTTCCGAGGTTAAAAATTGTATTTGCGTTAGCGATTTTTCCCGAGTCAACAACCGATGTCCATATTCCGTCAATCAAGCCGATTTTATGAACAACCGCAAGCGTTACAAGTATAAAAAACGATTTTCCGAGATTGTAAAGAATATTAACCATTCCGACTCTGCGAGCGTCACATTTTGCACCGATTGAGCATACAATTGCAGTCGTGACACAGTCACCGAGATAAACACCGACAATAACGGGACAAACCGCATTAAATAACAGACTTCCCGAGGCCGAAAAAGCCTGAAGAATTCCGATTGTGGCAGATGAGCTCTGAAGTACAAAAGCAACACCTGCACCGGTTATATATCCGAGAGCAGGACTTCCGCCGAGCTTCGCAAACATATTGTCAAACAAGCCTGTTTCATTAAGAGCATCAACTGATGATGTCATTGTCATAAGTCCGCTGAAAAGAATTCCGAAGCCTACAGAAACGTCGCCGACAATTCTGGATTTTTTGCTGTTTATAAACATAATAAAAACAATTCCGATAATAAGCGCAACAGGAGCAAGTGTAGACGGTTTAAAAATCTGAAGCCACTGCCCTGCCGACGTATCGAGGTCGAGAAGACGAATAATCTGACCCGTGACAGTCGTACCGACATTCGCACCGACAATAATACCAAGTGACTGGCGCAGTGAAATTATTCCCGCACCGACAAGACCCGATGTAATAACAATTGTTGCAGTAGATGACTGTATAATCGCCGTAATCAGCAATCCGAGAAAGAAAGCGGAAACAGGATTGTTCGTAACAAGCTCCATTGCCTTTTTTAATGTTCCCGAAGATCCTTTTTTCAATCCGTCGCCCATAAGACGCATTCCGTACAGGAACATCGCCAGTCCGCCGATTAAAGTAATAATATCAAATATGCTCATGCTAATAAAATCCTCCAGAATTGACATAATATTACTCCATTTGCATTAGTATAACATAACATATTGTTTTAGTCTATAATAATTTGTAATTTAACAAATTACAAAAGTTTACAAAAAAATCCTCCTGCGGTAATCCACAGGAGGTAATTTATTATATCAGTCTGCCTTTACTGTTTTTTTCTTTTTTCGGATTATTAAGAATGTGCCTATTGCAATAACGGCAGCCGCTCCGACGGCAATAATCGCTATTGTTCCGCTTGACAAAACAGAGCCTGTCAATGAACTGCCGACCGCATAAGAAAGGTATATTCCTCCGAATTCATCGTTGAACGCATAGCTCTCATCAACAAGATTAATCGGGTCCATCTGACCGAACATTGTAAGCGGTGTGTTGTTGCCCATATTCTTATTGCCCTTCTGACAAATAAATTCTGCCTTTATCGGGTTACCTGCCGAAGAATCCTTTGTGCTGTAAAGAGCAAGCCACTCTTTTCCTATATCACCGTTCAGATCGCCGTAGTCTTCAAGAGCTTCGCTCTTATCATCAACAAATCCGTTTTCAACTCGGTTACACGTAGCGGCTTCGTAGTATGTATAGCTTGTCTTTCCGTCCTTATCCACAGCCTCATCAACCATATAAGCAGGAATCGGTGTCTTGTCAGTATGATAGTAATTCTGAATATCCTTCCATGCCGAAGCCAATGTAAATGTGGCAAAAATAAGCATAAGGATACAAGCAACATTTCCTATGCAGTTAAGTGCATTTATTTTTCCGCTGAGAGAGTTCATTTTACCTGTATTTGTTTCAAAGAAGTTTGTTGCCATAACATTCTTCTTAGTGAATGTACCTTCGATAATCTGTTCGGTAATATTTGATACCTGAGAAGCGGTCAGATCTTCTATGAAAAAGATTCCGTCTTCATAAATACGAGATTGTAAACCTTTTGAAACGATAGTACTTATCTGATTCTTTAATACATTCGCAGCAATCTTACATCCCGCACCGACAATTGCATTTACTGTAAAGCCTGCAAGGAAAAGATAAGTTGTGTCTGTGAACGAATCGAGAATGCATTCGTCCATAACGTTGTTGTTTGAAGAATCATTGAGCTGTTTTGCTTTATTTGTAAGAGCAACGCCACCGTTGAAAATTTCTCTGTTAATACCTGCATAAGCGGATACTACAGGAGATTTATCAATAACACCTTCCTTGATTTTATCATAATTCTGCTTCCAGCCGTCATTATCCATCATTCCGTTTTCAAAAAGCTGTGCAAGACTTACATATTCAATACAAGCACGCTGACCATCTGAAAGAACAGAAACCAAGGGATAAAGCATATATCTGTCTTCACCTGTAAAATCATAGTCATCATCTGTGAAGAAATCATAAAGTGTGCCGTCTTCATACTCAAGTGATGACAAAACAATATAAAGATTTCTTGCACTGCAGAAAAGAAGATAATCAGCCTCTTTAGCATTTTCTTTAAAGTAATTTGCTATTGTTTCTTCGTTTGTTTCGTCCTTCATTTCGCTCTGAGTATATTCTGCGAGAAGTTCTTTCAATGCCGCAATGCTGTTTGAAATCGAAATTGCGGTGTCATCATAATCTGCGGCAAGCGATTTTTCGAGCTTGGTGCCGTCAGTTATATTATGCGAATCAGCATATTCACTTTCAAAATCATCATAGCAATTCAGCTTCACCAGACGATCGACAAACGAATCACTCGCTGTATCAGAAGCAATGCAGAGATACTGTTCAATTGACAAGGTCGTGGTCGAGTTGCCCTGCATAAGAATCTTAACCATATCTGCGTGATTTGCTTTTTCCGTATCAGACATCTTGTTATATTCTTCATCGCCAAGCTCCTGAACGGTTTTGTTCAGAAGAAGCTCACCCATTGTTTTGTTGGTGTCATCATCAAGAATTTTATCAAGCAAATCGTGAGCAGCAACAGCCTTATAAAGACCTTTTTCATAGTTTTCACGATACTCATTAAGAGATGCAGTTAACTGAGCAACGAATGTCTTTATCTGCTCAGCCTGCTGGTCAAGTACCATTTCATATGCATTGAAGCTGTAATTACCTTTCATATTCATTACCTTGAGGTCGGTAATTGCTTCGTCAGCCTTGTTGGTTGTTTTATAGCCTAAACATACTGCTCTTGCAGATACAAATGCTGAATCGGCTTCTTCATTAAGGTCAGCATCAAGCACCTCATAGCCCTGATTTGTCAGCCATTTCTTAGCCTCATCAAGATTTTTTCCGTAGCTGATTTTAATCTCGCTTATATACTTTGCAGAAGACGATGCCGCAAAAGCATTAAGCGGAATAGTAATTGCGATAACTGCCGCAAGAACAACAGCTATCAAGGTTTTACACATATTTTTCATATAGCTCCCCCGTTTCATTTTTTTGCTTTATTTTATTTTAAATATTATACAATAATTATTAACAGCAGCTTACAGCTCGGGACTTACTGCTGCCTTTTTCTTTTTTCTTACTATCAGAAATACACCAAGTGCAGCAACGCAAGCTGTACCAACCGCAATTATCGCAATATTACCCGAAGTCAAAACCGAGCCTGTCAATGGATTTCCGACTGCGTAAAAAAGATAAATACCGCCGAATTCATCATTAAAGACATACTTTTCATCAACAAGATTTATTGCGTTCTTTTCGCCGAACATAGTAAGCGGAACCTTGTTCTCTGCTGTATTACTACCCTTCTGACAAAGGAATTCTGCTTTAATCGGATTTCCTGCCGTTGCATCCTTTGTATAATAAAGTGCAAGCCATTCCTTTCCGATATCACCATTCAAGTCACCGTAATCCTCAAGAATTTTACTCTTTTCGTCTGTAAATCCGCCTTCAATACGGTTACAGGTAACCGCTGAATAGTAAGTATAGGTTGTCTTTCCGTTTTCGTCCTCAGCCTCGTCAACCATATATACAGGAATAGGAGTCTTATCGGTATGATAATAATCCCGAAGGTCATGCCATGCAGAAGCTAACGTAAACGAAGCAAAAATAAGCATAAGAATACAGGTTACGTTACCGATACAGTTGCAGATACGAACACTGTTCTTAAGTCCATAGACCTTGTTGGTGTTGAAAAACTGAACTGATGCAACATGTTCCTCAGACAGACATCCTTTGATAAGCTCTTCTGTTATCTCTGCCGCTTCTGTTGCATCAATGGAATCTGTCACAAAGCTTGAACCAATTTCATAAAAGCTCGAAGAGCCATACTGAACTGCGTGTCTTAACTGATTTTTCAGCACAGCAGCTGCAATCTTACATCCGATACTTGCAACAGCATTTACTGCAAAGCCTGCAAGGAAAAGATATGTTGTATCTGTGAACGAATCAAGCACCCAGTTATTCATATAATTATCATCTGAAGATTCGTTGAGCTGCTTTGCCTTATTTGTCAGAGCAACGCCGCCGTTAAAAACTTCTCTGTTAATTCCTGCATAAGCAGATACGACCGGTGACTTATCAATAATATCAGTCTTGATTTTGTCATAATTCAATTTCCATGCGTCATTATCCATTATACCATTGTCAAATAACTGAGAAAGGCTGACATACTGAGCACACGCACGCTGACCGTCAGAAAGTACGGAGGCAAACGGATAAAGCATATATCTGTCCTCACCGGTGAAGTCATAATCCTCACTTGTAAGAAAATCGTAAAGGGTTCCGTCCTCGTATTCAATTTCAGTTAAAACAAGATACAGATTTCTTGCGTTGCAGAAGAGAAGATAATCGCCGTCTTTACCGTTTTTATCAAAATAATCGGTTATTGCTTCTTCATCTGTTTCACCGAACATTTCACTATTTGTATAAACGTCAAGATATTCTGCAAAATCGGCAATTTTATCCGCAAGAATAATTGCCGTATCATCATAAGCTGCAGCAAGTGATTTTTCAAGCTTTGTTCCGTCGGTAATATTATTTGAACGTGCATAATCTGTTTCAAAATCATCATAGCAGTTAAGCTCTGCCAGGCGGTCAACAAAGGAATCACTTTCCGTGTCCGAAGCGATACACAAATACTGTTCAATGCTGAGAGTTGCCGAAGAATTACCCTGCATAAGAATCTTTACCATGTCGGCATGATTTAGCCTTTCCTCATCAGTCATTGCCTCATATTCTCCGTCACTTAGCTCCTGAATAGTTTTATTCAGAAGCAGTTCGCCCATCGTTTTGTTTGTATCATTATCAAGAATTTTGTCAAGCAAATCATGAGCAGCAACAGCCTTATAAAGTCCGTTTTTATAGTTTTCACGATATTCTTCAAGAGAAGCTGTCAGCTGAGAAACAAACACTCCTATTTCTTCAGCCTGCTTTTCGATAACCATTTCATACTCATCAAAGCTGTAATTACCCTTCATATTCATTACCTTAAGATCGGTAATGGCTTCTTCTGCATTGTTGGTTGTTTTATAACCAAGACAAACTGCCCTTGCAGATACAAGCATCGAGTCAGCTTTTTCATTAAGGTTGGAGTCAACCACCTCATAGCCCTGATTTATGAGCCATTTTTTGGCATCGTCAAGTGTTTTTCCGTAGCTGATTTTAATATCACTTAAATATTTCACAGATGTTGATGCCGCAAAAGCATTAAGCGGAACGGAAATTGCTATAACTGTCGCAAGAATAACAGCTATCAGCATTTTACATATTTTCTTCATGAAATCCCCTCCTGTTTCCGTATCCTATATTTTACCATATTAGAGGTTTGTTATCAAGATTTTTTGCAAAATAGGAATATTTTTTTACTTAAATTTATCATAGCTTCAATCAAAAAGTCGCGCCCCGTTTTCCCGAAGCTGCGACTTTCATAATCATATTTTATTTCGTTCCCGTAATTACTTCTTTTACTGCATAGTATGAGGGCTTCGGAGTTCCGTCAATATAGAAAAGTCCCCACTTTGTTTCATACGGACACCATGTGTGACCACAGCAATAGCACTTTTCCATATCCTGACAGCAGTAAATTATCATACCTGCAAGGCAGTTCAGCTTTCTGAGCTTCGGCATAAGATATGAATAATATTCTGCCTGTCCCTCGGGAGTATGAGGAATATCCTTAATTGTGAGCGCAGATGTTATTCCGTAAAAATGATTTGCATAATTACTGAAAACTAATTCCGCCCACTTGTCTTCTTCGTCGGGATGTTCAACCTTAAGCGTATTTCGGAACTGAGAAGGCAATTTACTGATGAAATTCTGTCCGTCCGCTATTGCCTCTGCCTCTGTACTATAACCGTAAACAGCTAATATTTCAGCCTTTTGCTCATCCGTTTTCGGACCGCCTTCACTCCAGAAACCGAATTCCTCTATAATAATCGGCTTTTTAGTCATTCTGTACAGCTTTTTAATTTTCTTGACATAATCATTTGCTGTAGCTTTTCCCTGGTTGCCTGTATAAAGGTCAATACCTACGTAATCGCAATACTGAAGATACGGCTTCATAAGCTCGTGCAGCTGCAGGCTAACCTGAATCAAATCAGCGGAATTATAGCCAATCGGGAAGGATTCATCCTTGACGGCACTGATTGCCTCAAGCTGAATTCCGATATAAAGTGCCGCCTCTTCAATAGTAAGCGGTGTCATAAAGCCGACAAGTCCCATTTCGTTTGTAATCTGAAATGCACCTGTAATATCCTTAAGGTCGTTATAAAGCCACACCGCAAGCTCTTTTGTTCTTTCGATATTTTCTTCATTCGCAACAGGATTAAAATCCATATCTGCAATATAATCTCTCGGATACGGAGTAACAGCCATAACCTTGAAGCCTCTGTCAGCATAACCCTTGCAACGCTCTTTAAAATTAAGATATGCCTGTCTTACATTTCCGTATTTGTCAAATGGTGTAGGAATGTCGAATCTTACCCACTTAAGACCTGCTTGTTCGAGCATATCATAGTCCTCGGTGGGATGACAAATTCCGTAGATAAATCCATCTGTGTTTTCGATGAGCTTTTCTACATTCTCGTCAGGCAGATTAAACACACTACCGAAGAAAAACGAGATTGTAAGGATAATACTTTCTAAAAATGCTATTACTTTCATAAAAATCTCCTTCTGTTTTTATACAATAATCAGGATTTAACATCCTGTATCGTCAAAGATTTCGCCTTCTCCGTCTTTTTGATAAAGTCGGATCCAGTCAATTTTATAGGTTATCGGCCACTCTGTATTTTCGTTTACCGCCGGATTTTTCCACGAGGAATTGTCGGTAAAGATAAAGTTATTGAAAATGATGTAAACCGGGTCATGGAAGCCCTGCATTCCGTCATTTCTATCACCGAAGTCCTTTGACAAATCATAACTGCCGTATATCTTGCCATCCACGGTGAAATACATCTTCTCAGGTGTCCAGCCAAAGCCGTAACGATGATACTCGTTATTCAGATTACTGCTTTTTCTGAATTTATAGAATATCTCCGTACCACCGATGTTATAATGCTCACCGGTATCCAGATACCATTTATGAATATCTGTACGTACTGTATTTTTCGTGTTGTAAATTTCAAACATATCAATTTCCGTCATATACTGAGAAGTGCGATGAATATCCTTGGACTGCATCCAGAATGACGGCCAGCAACCGTCAACAAACGGAACATTTGCGTACATTTCAAGATATCCGTATTTAAAGCTCATTGTGCCGTCAGTTGTGACAGAAGTGTTAGTGGAATATGTACCGTCATCCTCCTTCCACGTGCGCATAACAAGCTCGCCGTTTTCAACCTTGACGTTGTGTTCATCATTACCGTTTATTATGTCGCTCTGTCTCATCTTTGCACGCAGGGTCCATTTTGTACTGTCAAGAGTATCCGTGTTAAATTCATCGTGCCATACAAGGTGCATTTCACCCGAATTATCCGGAGCTTTGATTGTATCAGGCACATTCTTAAAAGTAATGTAAAGCATTGTGCCCGCCTCTATTTTATCAGGGATCGGAATTTCAACCCACTCACAATTTTCGTTTACTGTCCAGCACTTATCAACTGTATAGTCACCCGCATCAATTCTGAGCTTCCTGTCTTTTTTATCCGAAACATTTGAAATAAGAAGTGCCTGTCCGTCCTTACCCGTTGCGGCAACGGCATAAAGGTCTTCACGTAGTTTGCGGTTTTTGATTTCGGCCTGATAGCCGAGCTTATAAAGCTGACCGAATGCCCGGAAGCCATAATAGGCAGAAGTGGGTTTACCTCCCTTATAGAACATACCTGAGTGAAGACCACCATCTGCAATCGCACAGTAATAATGTGCCAAATCAAGTCCTTCGTTCTGGAACATTATGAGCATTGAAGTCTGATTTGCTCCGTATCGACGGTCAATTTTTACATTTTCAGTCGGATTATAGTTCCATTCGTCGCAGATTATTTCACACTCACCATAACCGGCATTTGCAAGCATCTCTCTAACATAACTGATGTACTGCTTATTCTTTTTCGTAACAGTGTAACTATGCCACGAGAAGAAATCCATGGGTGAATTATGTTCCTGAACATATTCGAGGAAATTCTCGAAATATGTAACAAAATACTGATTTCTCGGTGTAGAACCGGTGTTAACGGCATTGGTCTTTGTCAGCGCATAGAATCCGCATGAACCATAACCGCCGATTTTAAGAGCAGGAAATTTCTCTTTCAGATATTTCGCCGAAACATCATAAAGTCGGAAAAAATCCTCATCCGAGCCAATCCAGAAATGGTTGTCATTTATATCGTCACTGTTTTCGGGCTCGTTCCATATTTCCCAGTATTCAATGTCATATTCAAAACCGTTCGCCCATCCCTCGTTATAATGAAGGATAATGTGTTCGCATATCTGTGCCCACTTTGTGTAATCGGTGGGAGGTACTAAATAATCGTGATGAAGGACCGGGTCGCTGTAGCTGATGCCAAAACGGAAAAACGGTTCCATACCTGCATCAACGATTGCCGCAAGAACCTTATCGCTATCTGCAAAGCGATAGGAGCTTTCATCATTTACATCTGCTGAAAAATCAGGAAAAATGCGATAAATATCCGTACAGTTTATATCGTGGGTGCGGCACGAGGTCATATTTGCATCAGTAAAATATTTATTAACTTCGCTGTTAAGCTCATACTCCGGCATTCTGCCGATATTGTGAACAGGTCTGATTTCATCAACAACATTGTCAAAATCGATTCTGATAACATTCGGTGTAAAAACTAACTGCGAAACAGAAACAATAAATGCAAGAAGTGCTGAGAAAAAACTTTTTATCATAAAAACATCTCCTCGTATAATAAAACAGTAGTTGTTATTGTCCCTCTGTAAGGACATATGTTACACTGTAAATGGTGCTGTGGATTGGTAGATTTCTCCTACCGGATAGACGGTTTTTAAAAGGCTCCAACCACAGACCTTTGCAGTATTATTAATCAGTTATATACCGCCCGACAGTTTATTTAGAACGAGGTTACAAGAGCAAAGTGTCCTGTAGATAACAGCATCAAAAATAAATCTATCGGAGGTTCTTAAATGATTTGCGCTTGGATTTCCCTTTGGTTTTTCATTTGTGTCGTTGCTGAAAATTCTCATACAAACAAAGATAAGAATTATAGCAATAATCGCTGCTATGGTCATATTCAGCCTCCCGAAACACAAGAACGATTATTACAAATCAACAAGTAATCATTTAATAATGCGGTTTATAAAAACCTGTTTCTTCGCTGAATTTATACAAGTAAATATTGCTATACTGTCCTTTAACATCAGACCCTTCCTCACTAATGAGATAATTCCCATCGCCAAAAGAATACAATCCTGTTGACCCATATGGAAAATCATAACCATAAATGCCGTTTTTTTCATTTCCGCAACGCTTCAATGTCAGCATTTTTACCTTTTCTTTTAGTCCTTTAGGCTTCGCTTCATACGGAGCTACGGACGCATCAATCAAAAACAAACTGTAATTTGGAAATTCATTTTTGCTTCCGCAATATACTGCCGCAAAGAACACATTCTCGTTCTTGTCATACTCCAGATTTTGTATGCCGTATTTTGTGTTTCCTGTATAAACAAAGAATTTTTCTTCAACGCTTGAAGGTCCGGATGAAGACGGGTGCGGAGCTTGAAACACTTAAATACGAACGCAGTAAGGTGTATAACCGACTACGCAGAAGTCAAGACCCTAAGCTCATTGCCGAAAGAGAAAGGCTGACGAAAGCAATAACGGAAAAACGAACCGAACTTAATATTGCAAACCGTATTGTTAAAG
>DCGX01000054.1:6653-47778 GCA_002315505.1 Ruminococcaceae bacterium UBA1767 | reverse complement strand
ACGCCGGCCGCAACAGCTACGGCCGCATCACCGTCCGTCACAAGGGCGGCGGAAACCGCAGAAAGTACCGCATTATCGACTTCAAGCGCGACAAGTACGATATGCCCGGAACGGTTCTCCGTCTTGAATACGATCCGAACCGCACCGCCAACATCGCTCTCGTCGAGTATGAGGACGGCGAGCGCCGCTACATCCTTGCTCCCTACGAGCTGAAGGCAGGCGACACCGTTATCTCCTCCGCAGCAGCCGATATCAAGCCGGGCAACACCCTTCCGCTTGAAAATATCCCGGTCGGCACCGTTATCCACAACATCGAGCTTTACCCCGGCAAGGGTGCACAGCTCGTCCGCTCCGCCGGCGTTTCCGCACAGCTTATGGCAAAGGAAAACGGTATGGCGCAGGTAAGACTCCCCTCCGGTGAGTACCGCCTCATCCGTCCGGACTGCAAGGCTACCATCGGTCAGGTCGGCAACATCGACTACGCCAACATCTCTATCGGCAAGGCAGGCCGTACCCGTCATATGGGTATCCGTCCCACCGTCCGCGGCTCCGTCATGAACCCCAATGACCATCCTCACGGTGGTGGTGAAGGTAAGTCACCAATCGGCCGTCCGGGTCCTGTTACTCCTTGGGGCAAACCTGCTCTTGGTTACAAGACTCGTAACAAGAAGAAGGCTTCTAACAAGCTCATCGTTAGACGTCGTAACGGCAAATAAGTTGAAAGGAGATAAAGATTATGGGCAGAAGTATAAAGAAAGGCCCTTTCGTGCAGCCTAAGTTATTCGAGAGAGTTCAGGCTATGAACGAAAAAGGCGAAAAAATAGTTCTCAAGACATGGAGCCGCAGCTCCACAATCTTCCCTGACTTTGTCGGCCACACATTTGCTGTTCATGATGGACGCAAACATGTTCCTGTATATGTTACAGAAGATATGGTTGGTCATAAGTTGGGCGAGTTTGCACCTACAAGAACTTTCAGAGGTCATGCAGGTTCAAAGACTACAAACAATGGTAAATAATTAGCCGAAAGGAGTGTGTATTCATGGAAGCAACAGCTAAAGTAACCTACGTGCGTATCGCACCTAGAAAGGTTCAGATTGTGCTTGACATTATCAGAAATAAGCCTTGCGATGAAGCAATGGCTATCCTTAAACACACGCCAAAGGCTGCGTGTGAACCGCTTGCTAAGTTGCTCAAGTCAGCAATGGCTAATGCGGAAAATAAAGATATGGACGTTACTAAGCTCTACGTAGCAGAGTGCTTCGTTGGTCAGGGTCCGACTCTCAAGAGAATCAGACCAAGAGCTCAGGGCCGTGCATTCAGAATAAATAAGAAGACTTCTCACATCACAATGGTGCTCAGAGAAGCAGAATAAGCAAGGAGGAGGTAAACAAATGGGCCAGAAAATCAATCCAACCGGTCTTCGAATCGGTGTTATTAAAAATTGGGAATCCCGCTGGTACGCTGATAAGAAAGATTTCGGCGCTACTCTTGTTGAGGATACAAAGCTTCGTGAATACCTTCTTGAAACACTTGCTCCTGCCGGTGTACCAAAGGTTGAAATCGAGCGTGATGCAAAGCGCGTTTATATCAACATTCACTGCGCAAAGCCAGGTATGGTAATCGGCCGTGGCGGTGCAGAGATCGAGAAGCTCAAAGAGCTTTGCAAGAAAAAGCTTGGCGGAGATAAGGAAGTTTCAATCAACATTATTGAGATTAAGCAGCCTGATCTTGACGCTCAGCTCGTAGCTGAGAACATTGCAGCTCAGCTTGAAAGACGTATTTCTTTCCGTCGTGCTATGAAGCAGTGCATCGGTCGCACAATGAAGCTCGGCGCAAAGGGTATTAAAATTCAGTGTTCAGGTCGTCTCGGCGGTGCAGAAATCGCTCGTTCAGAGACATATCATGAAGGAACAATTCCTCTTCAGACAATCCGTGCAGACATTGATTACGGTTTTGCTGAGGCAAAGACAACTTACGGTCGTGTAGGCGTTAAGGTTTGGCTTTACAAGGGCGAAGTTCTTCATGAGGCTAACAACAATCATCGCAGACCACGCCGTAAGGAGGGTGCTAAATAATGCTGTTACCTAAGAGAGTTAAATATCGTCGTGTTCAGAGAGGTCGTCTGAAAGGTAAAGCAACCAGAGGAAACACAGTTTCTAACGGTGATTATGGCCTTCAGGCTCTTGAGCCGGCATGGATTACTTCAAACCAGATTGAGGCAGCTCGTATCGCTATGACNNNCGTTACATCAAGCGTAACGGTCAGGTTTGGATCAAAATTTTCCCAGATAAGCCGATTACAGAGAAACCGGCTGAAACACGAATGGGTTCCGGTAAAGGTTCACCTGAATATTGGGTAGCCGTTGTTAAACCGGGCAGAGTTATGTTTGAAATTGCAGGTATCGATGAGGCAACTGCTCACGAGGCTCTTCGTCTCGCAGCTCACAAGCTTCCGATCAAGTGCAAGATTATATCAAAAGAAGAAATGGGTGGTGAGCAGTAATGAAAGCAAGTGAAATCAGAAAGATGTCCGCTCAGGAGCTCGATGCTAAGCTTCATGATTTGAAGGATGAGCTTTTTAAGCTTCGTTTCCAGCAGGCCATTAACCAGCTCGACAACCCAATGCGTATTAACGCCGTTAAAAAGGATATCGCAAGAATCAAGACTGTTCAGCGTGATATCGAACTTCACGGCGCTGAGTCGTAATGAAAGGGAGGTTAACTGTAATGACTGAAAGAAACCTCAGAAAGACACGTGTAGGCGTTGTCAGCAGTGACAAGATGGACAAGACAGTCGTTGTTACTGTAAAAGATAAGGTAAAGCATCCGCTTTACAAGAAGATCGTTAACCGTACAATCAAGTTCAAGGCTCATGATGAGAAGAACGAGTGCGGTGTAGGCGACAAGGTATTGATTATGGAAACACGTCCGCTTTCAAAAGACAAGAGATGGCGTGTTGTCGAGATCATCGAGAAAGCTAAATAATGGTGCAAGGAGGCAAACACTGTGATACAACAAGAAAGTAACCTCAAAGTTGCCGACAACACCGGAGCAAAAGAGATCAGATGTATCCGCGTTCTCGGTGGTACAGGCAGAAGATACGCTAATATCGGCGATGTCATTGTTGCTTCAGTTAAAAAAGCAACACCAGGCGGAGTTGTTAAAAAGGGCGAGGTTGTAAAGGCAGTAGTTGTTCGTACTGCTAGTGGCGTACGCCGCAATGACGGCACATACATTCGTTTCGACGAGAATGCTGCTGTTATTATCAGAGAAGACAAAAACCCAAGAGGCACACGTATTTTTGGACCAGTTGCAAGAGAGCTTCGTGATAAGGACTTCATGAAGATCCTTTCACTCGCTCCGGAAGTGCTTTAATCAGGGGGTGCAACTAATGAGTAATAAAGTACACGTTAAGACCGGTGACCAGGTCATCGTTATCAACGGTAAATACCGTGGAGCTAAGGGTAAAGTTCTCCAGGTTGCTCCTGCTGAGGGTAAGGTTATCGTTGAAGGCGTTAACATCGTAACAAAGCATGTTAAGCCAAAACAGATGGGTGAGCAGGGCGGCCTTGTAAAGGCTGAGAGCGCACTCTATGCTGACAAGGTTCAGCTCATCTGCCCGAAGTGCGGCAAGCCGACAAGAGTTGGCCACACCGCAAAGGCTGACGGCAAGAAAGACAAAAAGCGTGTTTGCAAAAAGTGCAACGCTGAATTTTAATTAGGGAGGACATGACAAATGGCAGCAAGGTTAAAAGAAACCTATGTTAACGAAGTCGCACCGGCTTTGATGAAGAAGTTTGAGTACAAGAGTGTCATGCAGATCCCAAAGCTTGATAAAATTGTTATCAACGTAGGTTGCGGTGAAGCAAGAGATAACCCGAAGGTTGTTGATGCTATCTGCAGCGATCTTATGCAGATTACAGGCCAGAAGCCTTACCTCTGCAAGGCTAAGAAGTCAGTTGCTAACTTCAAGCTCCGTGAAGGTATGACAATCGGTGTAAAAGTTACACTCCGTGGTGACAGAATGTATGAATTCCTTGACAGATTCTTCAATCTCGCACTTCCGAGAGTTCGTGACTTCAGAGGAATTAACGCTAACTCATTTGACGGCCGTGGAAACTATTCCATGGGTATCAAGGAGCAGTTGATTTTCCCTGAAATTGACTATGATAAGGTAGATAAAGTTCGTGGTATGGACATCTGTTTCGTTACCACAGCACAGACAGACGAAGAAGCTCGTGAGTTGCTTACACTTATGGGTGCTCCGTTTGAAAAGTAAGGAGGATAGGACATGGCTAAGAAATCAATGAAGGTTAAGCAGGCAAGAACTGCAAAGTATTCATCAAGAGCTTACAACAGATGCAAAATCTGTGGCAGACCACATGCCTATCTTCGTAAGTACGGAGTTTGCCGTATTTGCTTTAGAGAATTGGCTCACGCTGGTCAGATTCCTGGCGTTAAGAAAGCAAGTTGGTAAACGAGCAATTGCATTAAGGAGGTTGACGGTATGCAAACTACAGATTCAATCGCAGATATGTTGACCAGAATTCGCAACGCAAGTTCTGCAAAACATGATTCTGTCAAAATCCCAGCATCTAACATGAAGAAGGCAATTGCTCAGATTCTTGTTGATGAGGGTTATATTAAGAGCTTCAAAGTTGAGGAAGACGGTAAGCAGGGCATGATTGAGATTGCTCTCAAGTACGGTCAGAACAAGACTTCAGCTATCACAGGTATACGTAGAGTTTCAAAGCCCGGCTTACGTATTTATTCAGGTTGCGAGGATATGCCGAAGGTTATCAAAGGCCTTGGTATTGCAATCGTTTCTACTTCAAAGGGCGTTATGACTGACAAGGACGCACGCAAAGCTAATGTAGGCGGCGAAGTTCTTGCATTTATCTGGTAAGGAGGTGCTGTCAGAATGTCACGTATTGGTAAATTGCCAGTTGTAATTCCGGCAGGCGTTGACGTAGCAGTCGACGGCAGCACTGTAACCGTAAAGGGTGCTTTGGGTACTCTTACCAGAACAGTGCACAGTAATATCAGCGTTAAAGTTGAGAACAATGAAGTAATCGTTACTCGTCCTAACGACGATAAGATGAACAGATCACTTCACGGCCTTACAAGAACACTTATTGCTAACATGGTAACAGGTGTAAGTACTGGCTACAAGAAAGAGCTTGAAATCAATGGTATCGGTTACCGTGCAGCTATGCAGGGCAATGACCTTGTTATGAACATCGGTTACTCACACCAGGTTATCATGCCTCAGCCGGAAGGACTTAAGGTTGAAGTTCCGGCTCCAAACAAAATCGTTATTTCCGGTCCTGACAAACAGAAGGTAGGTCAGTTTGCTGCAGAAGTACGCGAAAAGCGTCCGCCGGAGCCTTACAAGGGAAAAGGCATCAAGTATGTTGATGAATACATTCGCCGTAAGGAAGGTAAAGCCGGTAAGGGCGGCAAATAATCTTAATGAAGGAGTGAAACACTTATGGTTAACAGACCAGACAGTAAAAAGGCAAGACTTGCTCGTCACCAGAGAGTGCGTAACAAGATTACAGGTACTGCACAGTGCCCTCGCCTTGATGTATTCCGCTCATTACAGAATATCTACGCTCAGTTAATAGATGACGAAGCAGGTGTTACACTTGCAAGTGCTTCTACTGTTGAGAAGGATTTCGTTGAATATGGCGGAAATAAAACCGCAGCTCACAAGGTGGGCGAGGTACTCGCACAGCGCGCTAAGGACAAAGGCATTGAAGAATGCGTATTTGACCGTGGCGGTTACATTTATCACGGCCGTGTTCAGGAACTGGCCGAAGGCGCCCGTGAGGGTGGCCTCAAGTTCTAAGTAAGGAGGAGTTACTTTTGGCTAAGATTGATGCATCGGCTATAGAGTTTGAGGAGCGCGTTGTTACTATCAACCGTGTTTCTAAAACTGTTAAAGGTGGTCGTATCTATAAGTTTGCTGCTCTTGTAGTTGTTGGTGACGGCAACGGAACAGTTGGCTTTGGTATCGGTAAGTCAGGCGAAGTTCCTGATGCTATCCGTAAGGGTATCGAGGATGCGAAGAAAAACCTTATTAAAGTATCACTCAGAGGATCAACTATTCCTCATGAGGTCACTGGTAAATTTGGCGCAGGCGTTGTTCTTCTTAAGCCTGCTGCACCAGGTACCGGTGTTATCGCAGGCGGCCCGGTTCGTTCTGTTGTTGAAGCAGTAGGAATCAAGGACATTCGTTCAAAGGCTCTGCGTTCAAACAATCCGTGCAATGTAGTTAGAGCTACTATTGACGGTCTTTCAAAACTTCGTGGCATTGACGAGGTTGCGGCTATCCGTGACAAGTCAGCCAAGGAAATTTTAGGTTAAGGAGGGCGGACAAATGGCAGATGTACAGGTAAAGCTTGTTAAGAGCTTAATCGGCAGCAAAAAGGATCAGATTGCCACCGCTCATGCACTTGGTCTTCATAAGATTGGGGACGTTTCGGTACAGCCGAATAATCCTCAGACTCTCGGTAAGGTTAAGAAGATTGCTCACCTTATCGAAGTAACTGAAGCATAAGCAAGGAGGTGCGAATTATGAAGTTGCACGAACTTTCACCGGCAGCTGGCTCAACAAAGGAGCGTAAGCGTATCGGTAGAGGTGCAGGTTCCGGTCAGGGAAAAACTGCAGGTAAAGGTCATAAGGGCCAGAAGGCCAGAGCAGGACACGGTATGCGTCCGGGCTTTGAAGGTGGTCAGATGCCTTTACAGAGACGTCTTCCTAAGAGAGGTTTCAACAATATTTTCCGCAAAGAGATTGTTGCACTTAATGTTGCTGATCTCGAAGCAAAGTTTGCAGACGGTGCTGACGTAAATGTTGATACACTTAAGGCAGCAGGTCTTGTAAAGAATTCATTCGATGGTATTAAAATCCTCGGTAATGGCGAATTAACAAAGAAGTTAAACGTTAAGGCTAACGCTTTTTCAGCTTCTGCTAAGCAGAAGATTGAAGCAGCCGGCGGAAATGCTGAGGTGATCTGAGATGTTAAAGACACTTGCTAACGCATGGAAAATCGCAGATCTTCGTAAAAAGATTTTATTCACAGCATTGATTATTCTTATTTTCCGTATCGGTGCTGCTATTCCGGTACCGTTCATTAATGCCGGTACAGATGGTATTTTCTCTGATGCGCAGATGTCCGGAACATTCATGGAATATCTGAATATGATGACTGGTAATGCTTTTAACTACGGTACTGTGTTTGCAATGTCAATCACACCATACATTAACAGTTCAATTATTATTCAGTTGTTAACAGTTGCCATCCCTGCTCTTGAGCGTCTTTCAAAGGATGGCGAAGAAGGTCGTAAGAAGATTGCAACAATCACAAGATTCGTTACAGTTGGTCTTGCACTTCTTCAGAGTACAGCATATTATTTCTACCTTCGTGGTAATGATTACCTTCTCCACAGCGCTGCAGGTGACAAGTTCACAGGTTTCGCTGCTGTATTCCAGGCTCTTGTAATTATCACATGTCTTACAGCAGGTTCTGCTTTGATCATGTGGCTTGGTGAGCAGGTAAATGATAAGGGTATCGGTAACGGTATCTCAATCATCCTTTTTGCCGGTATCGTATCAAGAATCCCGACAATCATCACACAGCTCGGTGAGTACTACTCACACGGTGCAATTTACTCAGTTCTTTCAGCTTTTGTTTCTATCATCTTTATTCTTATGATAGCTTACATTGTATGGATGGATAACGCTGAGCGTCGTATTCCGGTACAGTACGCAAAGAGAGTTGTTGGCCGTAAGATGTATGGCGGTCAGAGCACACATATTCCAATCAAGGTTAATATGTCAGGTGTTATGCCAATCATCTTCGCAAGCTCAATCCTTTCTCTTCCTCCGACAATCAATCTTTTTGTTGGTGCAAAGGAAGGTGACGGTTGGTATGATCACTTCTTCAAGTTCTTCTCCAACCAGAGCTGGGTTTATGCTGTAATTTATTTCTTACTGATTATCTTCTTTGCATATTTCTATGCATCAATTCAGTATAATCCAATTGAAATGGCTAATAACATCCGTAAGAACAGCGGTGCTATTCCGGGTATTCGTCCGGGTAAGCCGACTTCTGATTACATTCAGAAGATTTTGTCAAGAATTACATTGCTTGGCGCTCTTCTTCTTTCTGTTGTTGCATTGTTCCCAATCTTGTTCCAGTTGATTACAACTGCATGTAAGGTTCCAATGTCAGTTTCACTTGGCGGTACATCAATCATCATCCTTGTTGGTGTTGCAATTGAAACAGTTAAACAGCTTGAATCACAGATGATGATGCGTCATTACAAGGGATTCCTTGATTAAGTTAAAAGGAGTTAATTATGAAATTAATTCTTCTTGGAGCTCCGGGAGCAGGCAAGGGTACTCAGGCAGAGGTTATCTGCAATGAGCTTAAAATCCCTGCCGTTTCCACGGGCAATATGATAAGAGAAGCTCTTTCAAAGGGCACAGAAATGGGACTTAAAGCTAAGTCATTCATCGATGCAGGAAAGCTCGTTCCAGATGAGGTCGTTATCGGTATCATCAAGGACAGACTTGCTAAGGATGACTGCGCAAACGGTTTCATTCTTGACGGATTTCCTCGTACAATTCCTCAGGCAGAGGCTCTTGACAACATGGGTATCGTAATTGACCGTGTTGTTGATATCGAAGTTCCTGACGAGAAGATTGCTTCGAGACTTTCCGGCAGAAGAGTATGTAAGGATTGCGGTGCTTCTTACCATCTGGAGTATAAGGCTCCTAAGGCTGAGGGCAAATGCGATGCTTGCGGCGGTGAGCTTGTTCAGCGTAAAGACGATGAGCCTGCAACAGTTCTTGACAGACTTAAGGTTTACCACGAGCAGACAGAGCCACTCAAGGATTACTATGAGAAGAAGGGAATTCTTCGAATAGTTGAAGGTCAGGAGGAGGTTGCTGACACATCAGCACTTACTCTTAAGGCTTTGGAGGATTAAGCATGGTAGTGCTCAAAACGAACAGAGAGCTGGCTCTCATGAGAGAAGCCTGCATCATTTCGGCAGGAGCATTAAAGTTAGCAGGAGAAGCTGTCCAGCCCGGTGTAACAACCGCTGAGATAGATAAAATAGCCTATGATTATATTAAGAAGTGCGGTGCTGAACCGAATTTCCTTAATTACAATGGCTATCCTGCTACTGCATGCATTTCCATAAACGATGAGGTTATTCATGGAATACCGAACAAAAAGCGTGTAATTGAGGAAGGCGACATCGTCAGCATTGACCTTGGCGCAAAGCTCAACGGATTTAACGGCGACAATGCTGCTACTTTCGCTGCAGGTGCGATAAGCTCCGAGGCGAAGCGGCTGTGCGACACGACTAAAGAAAGTCTGTATGTAGGAATTCAAAAGGCTGTCGCAGGCGGCAGAATCGGCGACATAGGTTCGGCAATACAACAGTATTGCGAGTCACGTGGCTTTTCAGTCGTTCGGGAATTTGTCGGTCACGGAGTTGGCTACAATCTTCATGAAGACCCAAGTGTACCGAATTTCGGAACACCCGGTAGGGGAGTTCGACTGTTGCCGGGTATGACAATCGCCATCGAGCCAATGATTAACCTTGGCAAGGCGGGAGTGAAAACCTTACCCGACGGATGGACAGTTAAGACCAGAGATGGTAAGCTGTCTGCCCACTTTGAACACACGGTTGCAATAACACCGAGTGGTCCAAAGATACTTACTCTGCTTTAAGGAGGGATAGTATATGTCAAAACAGGATATGCTCGAACTTGACGGCGTAGTTGTTGAGGCTTTGCCAAACGCTACATTCCAGGTAGAGCTCGAAAACGGACACAAGATTTTAGCACACATTTCCGGAAAGCTTCGAATGAATTACATTCGAATTCTACCGGGAGATAAGGTGACGGTTGAAGTTTCGCCATATGACCTCACCAAAGGAAGAATAACATGGCGATCAAAATAAGCTGAATAATTAATTTATTCAATGCTAATTTTTCAAGGAGGGCATTCAAATGAAAGTCAGACCTTCTGTAAAGAAAATTTGCGAGAAGTGCAAGATTATTAAGCGCAAGGGAAAAGTAATGGTTATCTGTGAAAATCCTAAGCACAAGCAGCGTCAGGGCTAATCCGACGCAAACCATTTTATGGAGGTGCAACTGAGAATGGCGCGTATTTCAGGTGTTGACTTACCGAGAGAGAAAAGAGTAGAAATCGCTCTTACTTATATCTACGGTATTGGACGTAAAACAGCTAGCGACATTATCGCAGCTACAGGTGTAGATCCTGACATCAGAGTTAAGGATCTTTCAGAAGACGATGTAGCAAAATTGCGTGAGTACATTGACCACAACGTTAAGGTTGAGGGTGATCTCCGCAGAGAAACAGCTTTCGATATTAAGAGACTTATCGAAATCGGTTGTTATCGTGGCGTACGCCACAGAAAGGGCCTGCCTGTAAGAGGTCAGCGCTCAAAGACAAACGCTCGTACACGCAAGGGTCCGAAAAAGACTATTGCAAACAAGAAGAAGTAATATAGGAGGGATAATATGGCACCTAAGGGTTCCGCTAAAAAGGGCACTGCAACACGCAGACGCCGTGAACGCAAGAACATTGAACGCGGCGCAGCTCATATCCAATCCACCTTCAACAATACTATTGTTACCATCAGTGATACACAGGGTAACGCAGTATCATGGGCAAGTGCTGGTGAGATGGGCTTCAGAGGTTCAAAGAAGTCTACTCCGTTCGCAGCTCAGACTGCTGCTGAAACAGCTGCAAAGGCAGCTATGGAGCATGGTATGAAAACTGTTGAGGTTTACGTTAAGGGTCCGGGAGCAGGACGTGAAGCTGCAATCAGAGCATTGCAGACAGCAGGTTTGGAAGTTAGCCTTATCAAGGACGTAACTCCAATTCCTCATAACGGCTGCCGTCCGCCGAAGAGAAGACGTGTATAACCTATAATATCAGGAGGTGTAACTACAAATGGCAAGATATACCGGTGCGGTTTGTAAAATGTGCCGCCGTGAGGGAAAGAAGCTTTTCCTCAAGGGTGAAAGATGCTACACAGGCAAGTGTGCTTTGGAGCGTCGTTCATACGCACCTGGCCAGCATGGTCAGAGCCGCAAGAAGACTTCCGAGTATGGTCTCCAGCTTCGTGCTAAGCAGCAGGCTAAGAGATACTATGGTATTCCGGAAAGTCAGTTTTATAATTATTTCCTTACAGCAGAACGTAAGCAGGGTATGACAGGTACTAACCTTCTCAGACTTTGCGAAAGCCGTTTAGACAATGTTGTTTATCTTTTGGGTTGGGCTAACTCAAGAGCAGAAGCAAGACAGCTTGTAACACATGGTCATTTCAATGTTAACGGTCGTAAGGTAAACATCCCTTCATATCTTATGAAGGCAGGCGACGTTGTTGCAATTGCCGAAGGCAGCAAGGACAGTGCAAAGATTAAGGCAGTCCTCGAAACAAACGGTGCTCGTCCTGTTCCACAGTGGCTTGATAAGGCTGCTGATACTCAGGCTAAGATCGTTGCTCTCCCTGAGAGAGATCAGATCGCTTGTCCTGTTGAGGAACAGCTTATCGTCGAGCTTTATTCAAAATAATAATTAACCGTATACTTAATACAACAAGGAGGGTTTTGAATGATTGGCATAGAAAAACCAAGAATCGAAACAGCCGATGTTTTACCTGATGGTACTTACGGTAAATTTGTCGTAGAGCCATTGGAGAGAGGTTATGGCACAACTATTGGCAACAGCCTTCGTCGTGTTCTCCTTTCTTCTTTGCCGGGCTACGCAATAACTTCCGTTAAGATTGACGGAATTCTTCATGAATTCTCAACGATTCCGGGCGTTAAAGAAGATGTTACCGAAATCGTACTTAATTTGAAGAGCGTAATCCTTAAAATCAATGGTGATGAGCCTAAGACTATGTACATTGATGTTAAGGGTGCAGGTGAAATTACAGCAGGCAGCTTCAAGACAGATTCTGATGTCGAAATCCTTAATCCGGATCTTCACATCGCTACTCTTGACAGTGATGCTCATGTTGTTATGGAGATTACTTGCGATAAGGGCAGAGGATATGTTTCTGCAGAAAGAAACAAGCAGTATCTTAACCCACCAATAGGTGTTATCGCAATCGACTCTATATATTCACCGGTATTAAAGGTAAATTACACAGTCGAGAACACACGTGTTGGTCAGATTACTGACTATGACAAGCTCACGCTTGAGGTGTGGACAAACGGTACAATTTCCGCACAGGAAGCCGTTTCTCTGGGCGCCAAGATCCTCAACGAGCATCTCAGTCTTTTCGGAGATCTTTCTGATGAGGCTTTCGATACTGAGATCATGGTTGAGAATAAAAAGAATGGCAAGGAAAAAGTTTTGGAGATGACCATTGAGGAACTTGACCTGTCTGTGCGCTCTTTTAATTGCTTGAAGAGAGCAAGTATTAATACAGTTGAAGATCTTATCGGTAAGTCAGAAGACGATATGATGAAGGTTCGTAACCTTGGCAGAAAATCTCTTGATGAGGTTGTTGCTAAGCTCGCTTCACTCGGCTATGATTTGCGCAGAGAAGAAGAATAATTCACTGTAACATTCAATTTTAACCACTAACGGTAAAGGAGTGACTTTAAATGCCAGGTTCCAGAAAGCTTGGAAGAGCAAGTGACCATCGTAAGTCAATGCTCAGAGGCATGGTAACATACCTCTTAGAAAGCGGCAGAATAGAGACCACCGTTACAAGAGCAAAAGAAGTTAGTGCTATGACTGAGAAAATGATCACCATAGCTAAGGATAACACACTTCATGCAAGAAGACAGGTTTTAGCATACGTTACTAAAGAAGACGTTGTTAAGAAGCTTTTTGATGAGATTGCTCCTAAATACAAGGATGTAAACGGCGGCTATTGCCGTATTATTAAGACAGGTACACGTCGCGGTGATGCTTCTGAAATGTGCATTATCGAGCTCGTTGACAAAGAGTCTAAATAATCGGATTTCCCGAAAAAGAACACCCACGGTTAATTCCGTGGGTGTTTTATTTTTTCGATTTGTTACGTATGCTGTTATGAGTTGCATAAGACGAAGAATCTCAGGCACAAACAATCCCTCCGTCTTTGACTTCGTCAAATCCACATCCCTTTGCACAAGGGAGGCTGAAAGTAATATCATTTTAAGGAGGAGAAATAATCTCAAGTAAAATTCATTCCGTAGTGGCGACAACCTGTCGCCTGAGGACTGCACAAATTTCGAGTATTACGTAGGGGAAAAATGTGTTTTCCAGTTAAACATTGTGGAAAAGTCAAGAAATATAAAAATAATCGGAACCTGTTTGAAATTGATTTTCAAAAAAGTCCCGATTCCGATAGCTGAGCCGATAAAAGCATCAGATTTTTCTGTCTTTGTATGGTGCCGGATTGTTGGTTAATTCAAGCAGATAGTCGGTGCTTGTATTATGAAACAATGCTATTTTTTTAAGAATGTCTGTGGGTATATCCCTTGTACCAAGCTCATATCTTGAATATGCAACCTGTGTACAGTTTAAGTATTCGGCTAAATCTTTTTGCAATAAATCTTTGTCTTCCCGAAGTTCTCTGATTCTTCTATACATATTTATCACCAAAAAAATATTATCACAAACCAAAATGGTATATTGACATATAAACCATATTGGTATATACTGATTGCAAGGGAAATTAATATATATTTTATGCAGAGTCATAAGGATAATTCGTATTGGAGGGAATTTAAGAGAAAACTTATTATATGAAAAATAATTAAATAAAAATTTAAACGGTGCTGTTCACAATCTGAACGCACCGTTATTTTATAATATAGTATGGACTGATGTTATTTCGATTTAATCACCCTTGCAGGCACTCCTGCTGCAACGCAATTATTCGGGATATCTCTGATTACAACCGAGCCTGCACCGATAATAGTGTCTGAGCCGACGTGTAGCTGCTGAATAATTTTACTTCCCGTACCGATTTCGCAGTTATCACCGATTGTTACAGTACCTGCAATATTTGTACCTGCGTAAACGGATACAAATTCACCGATTTTTGAGTCGTGTCCGATTGTCGTATTACCACCGATATACGAATGTCGACCGATGTCGATATCAAGTGTGATGTATGTTGTCGAGCAGATAACACAGCCTTCGCCGATGTTAAGTCGTTTTAAACTGCACATACAGCTCGGGTCAATTACCGTTGCGAACTTGATTTCAAAATCCGATTCAAGTCTTTCAACGATTAACTTGCGTATATACGGATTGCCGACAGCACAAAGAAAATATGCATCGCTGAATTTCTTTGCATCAGCAACTGTGCCTAACACGTCATAGCCATCAATTCTTTTTCCCTGTTTTTCGGAGCTGTCGTCAAGAAAGCCGAGTATGTTCCATTGGTCGGCAAAATAGTTAATTCTTTCAATGATAAAAATTGTTTCTCTTCCGAGACCGCCTGCACCGATAATAATTAAATCTTTCATTGCTTTTTAACACTTCCTAATTCATTAAAAAGAGTAGCGCCGAGAATCAAAACAGTACCGATAATCTGTACGATAGTCATTTTTTCGTTAAGCACAACGGCAGAAAGTATAATCGCAGTAACAGGGTCGATATAGCTTGTTATTGCTGCCGTCTGTGCAGGAACAGATTGCAGTGCCGTGAAATAAAGCAGGTATGCAATTCCTGTATGTACTATGCTGACAATAATTGTGAAAATAACAGAAGTTCTGTCAAAAGTGAATTCGGAAATTTTTTCCGTAAGCAAAACATAAACGAGCATTACTACCGCCGCAATGCCGAGCTGAACAAAGGTAACGTCGATTGACGACAGACATTTAATGCACTTGTTTGCCATTACAATTCCTGCATAAAGAGCGGCGGCAAAAAGACCGAGAAAAATGCCTTTAGCGCTTTTAACCGTGCCTGTTACAATTCCCGAAATGAGAACAGCTCCGATAATTGCGAATGCTGAGGTGATGCCCTTAAGAGGTGTCAGCTTTTCTTTTAACAGGAACGGGGATACGAGGATAATTATTACAGGTGCCATATAATAGCAAAGTGTAGCAACGGCAACACCTGTATATTTGTATGCTTCAAAAAGACAAATCCAGTTAAATCCTAACGCAATTCCTGCAGGAAGCAAGAATTTAAGGTTTTGTTTTATTGACGAAAAATCAATTTTGTGCCTTGAAATCAGCATATATAAGCCAATCATAAGGGCACCGATTGCCGAACGACAAAGTGCAATGAATGATGACGGAAAGGCAATGTTGTTAATGAACAAGCCCAATGTACCGAAGGTGAACATTGAAACAATGACCATTAACCTGCCTTTGTTATTTGAGAGTGACAATGCTAACACCGTCCTCTCCCTCACCGAAAGCACCGAGTCGGCTCGATTTGACGAAGGAGCTGTGCTTGAGGTAATTTCTGACAGCGGTACGAAGAACACCTGTACCCTTGCCGTGAATAACCGTAAATTCGTTTATGCCCATTCTGAGTGCGTAGTCAATGTATCGGTCAAGCTCCATAAGACCTTCTTCAACATTCATTCCACGCAGGTCAAGGCTTGTGTTTACAGCCATATTCATTTTGCTCTCCATTTTTCCTGTGGCAACAGTTCGCTTTGGCTGTGATTTTGTTTTTTTCTGCTTTATTACAAGTCTGAGGTTTTCCTCTTTGACTTTTGTTTTCATTGTGCCCATCTGAACCTGAACAAGACCTTTTTTGTCCCTGAGAGTAACAACTGTCGCTTCGTTGCCGAGGTCAGCGATGATAACGGTGTCACCGACCTGTAGCGGTCGTGGAAGCTTGTAGTCTTCGTCCGAATCCATCGCACCGATAATCGGGTCGGTTACGGAATCAATGGAATTCATATCCTTACGGATGACCGCTCTTGCACGGCGAGCCATCTCGTTTGCATCTTTTTCTTTTGCCTGTTGCTTTTTAAGCTCTTCAAGGTCGTTGAGAAGCTGATACGCCTCTCGCTTTGCCTGCTCGGTAATTCGCATTGCCTGACCCTTTGCATTTTCAAGCTCTTTGTCACGAAGATGTTGTATCTCGTCACGCATCTGCTTTGCTTTTTCAAGCTCCTTGTTTGCTGCATCACGGATTTTGCGAGCCTCATCGTGCTCCTTCTCCATTTCAAGTCGGCTTTTTTCGAGCTTATCAACAACATCCTCGAATCGCACATTTTCACTTGAAACAAGCTCCTGTGCGTGTTCAATAATATCTTCACTCAGACCGAGGCGCTGTGAAATCGCAAAAGCATTTGAACGTCCCGGGACACCGATAAGAAGTCTGTATGTAGGCTTGAGAGATTTAACGTCAAACTCACAGCTTCCGTTGATTACGCCCGAGGTCTGAAGTGCATAGGATTTTAATTCCGCATAGTGGGTGGTTGAAGCAATCTTCGCACCCTGATTTCTCAATTGCTCGAGAATCGAAACAGCGAGTGCCGCACCCTCGACAGGGTCTGTTCCTGCACCAAGCTCATCGATTAAAACAAGACTGTGGTTGTCGGCAGTTTTAAGAATTTCAACAATTCTTGTCATATGAGATGAAAATGTTGAAAGTGATTGCTCAATGCTTTGCTCGTCACCGATATCGGCAAGTATGTGGTCAAAAACAGAAATTTTACTTCTGTCATCAACGGGGAGCATAAGTCCGCACATTGCCATAAGTGACATAATTCCGATTGTTTTAATTGAAACAGTTTTACCGCCCGTGTTCGGACCTGTTATTACTATTGTATCGTAGTCACTGCCAAGACGAATGTCAACGGGGACTACAGTTTTTTTATCGATTAACGGATGTCTTGCACGTCGAAGCTCGATAATTCCCTCGTCATTCAGTTCGGGAACAGATGCTCTCATTGCGTAGCCGAGCTGTGCTTTTGCAAAAATAAGATTAAGCTCAACGGCACATTCGTAACTGCTTTTTATTGTGTTCGCAAAATTGCCGACATTCGCAGAAAGCTCCGCAAGAATTCGGTCAATTTCATCCTGCTCCTTGTTCTTAAGAATTTTAATCTGATTGTTTGCTTCGACAATTGCCATCGGCTCAACGAAAATTGTTGCACCGCTTGAAGAGGTGTCGTGAACAAGACCGGGTACTTCGCTTCGATGTTCATTTTTGACAGGAATAACATATCTGCCGTTACGCATAGTAATAATGTTGTCCTGAAGATATTTTGACATATCCGTGTTGCGTGTGTATTTTGCGAGCTGGTCACGTACCTTTGATTCCTGCACCTTGATTTTTCTGCGAATATCCGCAAGGGTAGGTGAGGCATTGTCTGCAACTTCTTCCTCTGAAAGAATTGCGGTTGTGATTGAATCCTCAAGGAATCTGTTCGGAACAAGCGAATTGAAGAAAACGTCGAGTGAAGTCTGCACACCCTCGTTTGTTTCGTGCCACGAAACGATTGAACGGATTACATGAAGCACACAGGCAATGTCAAGCAGTTCACGTAAATTCAGCACACTGCCTGCATCCGCACGGAAAAGTGCATTGTTGACGTTTTTCAGACCGCCGAATGACGGGCCGCCGAAACGTGCTAAAAGCATATGAGCATCTTTTGTCTGATTCATAAGACTCTGAGCAAGGTCAAGATTCGTTTCGGGTTTTATTTCAAGAGCCGACTGACGTGCATCGTCGCACGATGTGTGACCTGCGAGCATTTCGAGTACCTTGTCAAGCTCAAGTGCAAGATAGTGTTTATCCATTCGGCTCATCCTTTCATAGTGTTGTAAAAATCAAGTGTTTTGTAAGTTTTTCTCGTCTGGGATTTAACAAAATCCTCAGTAACCGAAGAAAGATATTTCATATTTTCTTCTTGCAAGTTAAAGGAAAATAATTTGCTGTCCTCACAGTAGCAGATGTATCGCATTGCGGACAGTACGCCCGAAGGCAGTGAAAGACAGGTATGGTCTTTAACACATTCACTGCAGAAAATCTGTCCTTCAACAGGGCTGAAAAAGTAGGCTTCTTCGTTATCCTTTCCGCAGTCACCACAGCTGAGCAAATCGGGCATATATCCCGAAAGACTCATCATACGAAGCTCGACAATAGCTTTAATCTGCGAACGAGTTTTTTTGTTTTTAGAAAGCATATGTAGTGCGTTGAGCATAAGCCGAAGATAGTCTGCGGCATCATCCTCAACGGGTGCAAGTTCTCCTGCAAGCTCACAGAAATATTGTGCGAGTGCGAGGGTTTCAATATCGTTTCTCAAATCGAAGAAAATTTCAATAGGTCGGGACTCGTCAACGGAATATGCGTCCTTTCCACGATAGATTGAAAAATTTCCGTATGCAAAAAGTGAAGTTGAGCTTCCCGAACGGCTTTTAATTCGTTTTGCACCACGAACGAAGGCACGAAGAACACCATTATCACGGGTCAGAATGGTGACAAGTCTGTCATCCTCGCCCGTCTGTTGTTCCCGTATTATCAGTCCGTCCGTTGTCAGCTTCATCGTTGTTCTCCTGTGAACAGGCGTGCTTGTACTGTAAATAGTCACAGATTTTTCCGCTTGAAGCGAATTTGTCCCATGCCGCCATGTTTTTAATACTGTTGTTATCCATAACAATCCCTCCGAAACTATTGTTCGCAGGGATTGTAAAATTATTTATATTAATCTAAGCCAAAATTATGAATTAAGCCTTCTCGATTTCTCCAGCCTTCCTTGACCTTAACCCAGCAATGAAGATTGATTTTGCAATCGAAGAATTTTTCCATATCTTCTCTTGCTCTTGTGGAAATTCGTTTAAGCATTGCACCGTTTTTACCGATGATAATTCCTTTATGGCTGTCCTTTTCGCAATAAATTGTTGCGTCGATGTCGATAATGTCGGCATCTTCACGTTCGTGCATTTTTTCGACAGCAACCGCAACTCCGTGAGGAATTTCACGGTCGAGATTACGAAGAATTTTTTCACGGATAATTTCCGAGGCAATAACCCTTTCGGGTTGGTCTGTCAGAGTGTCCTCGGGGAAGAAGAACACACTCTCCTCGCTGAGCTTTTTAAGTTCATCAAGAAGTGCATCCATATTGATTCCACGCAGGGCGGAAACAGGAACGATTGCCTCAAAATCATAAATCTGATTCAATTCCGCAATTCTTGCCATAAGAACTTCCTTGTCGGGAAGTGTGTCAACCTTGTTGATTGCAAGAATAACAGGCATTTTCATTTTTTTGAACTTTTCGACAAGCTCAAGCTCTGCAGGACGAAGCTCACCCTGTGGCTCAACTACGAAAAGGCAGGCATCAACGCCTGCAACGCTGTCGGACACAGCCTGCACCATTTTTTCACCGAGTTTTGTTCTCGGACGATGGAAGCCTGGGGTGTCGGTGAAAACGAGCTGAATATCGTCTTCGGTAAGAACACCCATAATTTTTGTTCGTGTTGTCTGTGGCTTCTCGGAAACAATGGCAATTTTCTGACCGAGCAATCTGTTAAGAACAGAGCTTTTTCCGACATTCGGACATCCTACAATAGCAATAAATGCGGTTTTCGACATCAGTTTTCCTCCGTATAATAGCTGTCATTTCTCTTAAGTCCGAGCTTTGTGAGAACGGTTTCCTCACGCTCTCTCATGCGGACTCTTTCAAGACCCTCACTCTCGTGGTCGTAGCCGAGCAGGTGAAGCATTGAATGTACTGTAAGAAATGCGATTTCACGCTGAAGAGTATGACCGTACATTTCAGCCTGCTTGATTGCGTGTTCAATGGAAATAACGATATCACCGAGCATTTTTGCGCCCGTGTCATAGTTGATATCATATTCTCCGTTTTCACCGAGAGGGAACGAAAGCACGTCTGTGCTTCTGTCAACCCCACGGTACTCTATGTTAAGCTGATGAATTGTTTCGTCATCAACGATTCTTACGCTGATTTCAGCCGAGCCGTCAAAATTCTCCGTTACAAGCACTGCGTTGCAGCATCTTCTGATAAGCATTCTTACGCCTGTCGGAATTTTAACTTCCTTTTGATCATTTGTTATTATTACCTTTACCTTGTCTGCCATAATCCTTTTTGACCTCCTCATAACGCTCATATGCCTTGATTATGTCCTGAACCAACCTGTGTCTTACTACGTCCTTCTCAGAAAAACGTATTGCTTTAATATCTTCAACATTCTTTAAAATTTTTATTACCTCAACGAGTCCCGAGCGTTTTCCGTCGGGCAAGTCAATTTGAGTGACATCACCTGTAACAACCATTTTCGAGTTAAATCCAAGACGGGTAAGAAACATTTTCATCTGTTCGGGTGTGGTATTCTGTGCTTCGTCAAGGATAATGAAGCTGTCATCAAGTGTTCGACCACGCATATATGCGAGCGGAGCTACTTCAATACAGCCTCGCTCCTGGTACCGCTGAAAGCTTTCAGCACCGAGCATATCGAAAAGTGCATCGTAAAGCGGTCTGAGATACGGGTCGACCTTCTGCTGTAAATCACCCGGGAGAAAGCCTAACTTTTCGCCTGCTTCAACGGCAGGTCGGGTAAGAATAATACGATTAATCTCTTTCGCACGGAAGGCACTGACTGCCATCGCAACGGCGAGATAAGTTTTACCTGTACCTGCAGGGCCTACACCGAAGGTGATTGTGTTGTCATTGATTGCCTGAACATATTTTTCCTGACCGAGAGTTTTCGGCTTGACAGGTCTGCCCTTTGTGGTCATGCAAATACAATCCGCACACATACCCGAGAGCTTGTCATCGTCACCGTCATCAACAAGAGAAGTGACATAACGGACATTCTGCTCGTTGAGTTCCTCGCCCTTGTTTATAAGGTTGAGAAGTCCGTTGACGGCACGCACGGCCTTGGCAACATTTTCCTCGTCACCGCTGATTTTCAGATCAGAACCACGGCAGACAACAGTTACACTATACTTTTCTTCAATGTGTCGAATGTTTTCGTCAAAGCTGCCAAACAAGCTGACTGCCTGCTCCATTCTTTCAAAGTTTATTATCTGTTCAAACAAACATTGTCACCAACCATCAAAATTCGTTTCTTAATTATAACACAGAAAAACGCATAAGTCACCTGAATATGCGAATTTGTTAATTAAAATAGTATATATTTTTTCAGCCTATATTTGGTGATTTTGACAAAAAATAATTTTAAATTTCTTATTTCTTTTTCTTGACTATCTGTTATTTTTTTGGTATTATTGTTAAAGACGAATAAAATGGGTTATTGTAAATTAGGGATGAATGGGAAAATCGTCCGAGGAGTGACGTTGGTGGATAACAAACAAAAGAATGTCAAAAATGCTGTTGCAAAGATTACACTGCCGTGGCTTATTGTTACGATTGCTTCAATTATAGCTTTCATGGCGTTTATTATTGCAATGTTTTTTGAATTCCATGCATCCATATTTTTCGGTGTGTTTGTATTGATAATTGCAGTTGCTGTTTTGCTTGACGGCATTCAGAAGAAAAAAGAAAACTATCTTTCAGGTAATCTCAACTATATTATGGCCGCACTTTGTGTAATTTGTGCCGTTGTTTTCATGAAAGAGTAATTTGGGATTTTGATGCGGGGCATCACGAAATATAAATCTTTTGGGAGGAAAATTCTTTATGAGTAAGAAAGAAAAAAAGGTTAAGGAAAAGAAAGAAAAAGTTCCAATGGCTGTTGAAACAAAGCAGACATGGTTCAAGTCGGCAACAGCTATTGTTTGTACTCTTGCAATCTGCTTCGCAACAAATTCAGCAGTTGATAAGTACAGCGAGGCACTTAAGACTGTCGGCACAAACAATGGCGGTAACGCAGTAGTTGCTGACAATGGCGGTGACGCAAGCTATACTGACGATACAGCAATCGGCGGAGATGTTGTAGCTGACGATATAGCTGCTCCGGTTGACGACGCTGCTGCTGCAGATGCAGGTGATACAGCTGCTGCAGACGACACAGCTGCTGCCGCAGATACAGGAGATACAGCTGCTGCATCTTCATCAACAGGTGGCAACACTGCTACTACTGCAAGTGCAGGCAAGTCAAGTGCTGCTAAGGATCCTACACAGTATTCAAAGGCAGAAGTTGTTAACTACTACAACAAGTGCCTTAAAGAGTCATATGCAAAGAAGCTCAAGGCAAAGAAGACAGAAACAATCACAATCGTTTTTGACGAATCAAGTGCAGGTAGCCTTGTAACAGATTTCATCAATGGTACAATCCTTCCTAAGTATGCAGGAACAACAGAGTACGACAGAGATTTCACAAACGGAATCCATGGCGAGCAGAAGATTACAGAATATGCTTCACCATACAGCCTTACAGCAGATGGTGCAAAGACAGCTAAGATTACAAAGAGCGGTGCAAACTATTTAATCACAATCAATGTTGTTGCTGAAAAGTCAACACTTGAAACTCCGCCGAAGTACAACACAATGTGCTCACATCCGTTGGATCTTGCTACAGTTGATATCAGCCCTGCAACAGTTACAAAGGCAGACTTCACATATCCGGGTACAACACTTACAGCTACTGTTGATGCAAACGGAAAGGTTTTTGCAACATCAATCAAGCAGCCACTCAGCGGTACAGGTGAAGGAAAGCTCGGTATTAAAATTTCAGCTACACTCCATGGTTCATTTGACCAGAAGGTTACTTACACATATCTTTAATAGATAAATAAGCAAATATTACACCGGGAGGCAATCGCTTCCCGGTGTTTTTGTAAATTCATACGAAAATGCTGTTTTTGATTGACATAGAATTTTTACGGTGTTATAATGCTGAATGAAAAAAGAATATGGTTCTGAAAAGCTCAGAAATGATGGAGGTGCGGTTGCTTACAAGTAGTTCTCATGGTACGTCAGGCAGACAGAGAATGAAAAGAATCACCGCCGAAGCTTTGGGGATTTGCCTGTGAACCATTGCTGGGTCGTTACAGAATATGTAACGAACTGTCACAGCTTGTATGTGGAGTGCTATCGTGTAAATCAGATTGTCGGACATGGTTGTATGAATGTACAGAGCCATGTCTTTTTAATTTAATTTGGAGGCGACTTTAATGACAAAGTCAAAGAAAATTGTTCTTGCGATTGCTTGCGTTGTCATCGTTGCAGTGCTTGCTTTTGCAAAAATATCAGGTGGTTCTCTCACTACTGTTGCTTGTCTTGATTGCGGTGGTACGGGAATCGTTGATGAAGTTGAGTGTGAAACCTGTGCAGGTGATGGTATAGTCCGTGCATCTTTCTGGGCACTTGTTCCGCCGATTATCGCTATCGGTCTCGCTCTTATCACAAAGGAAGTTTACAGCTCATTGTTTGTAGGTATTGTTGCAGGTGCTGTTCTCGGTGCTGATTTCAAATTTACAAAGACAATGGATGTACTTGTAAATGACGGACTTATTTCTGCCGTTTCAGGCACAGCAGGTATCTTTATTTTCCTTGTTGTGCTTGGATGTATCGTTGCTCTTGTCAACAAGGCTGGTGGTTCTGCTGCTTTCGGTAAGTGGGCAGAAACTCATATTAAAACACGCCCGGGTGCAATGATTATGACCTTTATTCTCGGTGTACTTATTTTCATCGACGACTATTTCAACTGCCTTACAGTTGGTTCTGTTATGCGTCCTGTTACAGACGGTCACAGAGTTTCAAGGTCAAAGCTCTCTTATCTTATCGACGCAACAGCTGCTCCGGTTTGCATGATTGCTCCTATTTCATCATGGGCTGCTGCCGTTGCTTCATACGCTGATGAGGGACAGGGAATTGCTCTCTTCATCAGAGCTATTCCGTTTAACTTCTACTCATTGCTCACTTTCGTTTTCATCATCGGTATCACTCTTATGAAATTTGATTACGGCCCGATGAGAATACATGAAATTAACGCAAAGAAGAATGGTGACCTTTATACCTGTGGCGACAAGGCTGAGGTTGAAGAAGTTGAACCGTGCAAAAACGGTAAGGTTATTGACCTTGTTCTTCCTATCGTTATTTTGATTGCAATTTGCGTATTCGCACTCGTTTATGTCGGTGGTATTTTTGACGGAAGCAACTTTATTGACGCTTTCTCAAACACAGATGCTACAGTAGGTCTTCCGTGGGGTAGCATTATTGCTCTTGTATTCACAATCGCATATCTTTGCATAAGAAAGCTCGTTACAGTTAAGGAAGCTATGGAGTGCATTCCTAAGGGCTTTATCGCAATGGTTCCTGCAATTTTGATTCTCACATTTGCTACATCACTTAAAAACATGACAGGCGTTCTCGGTGCAAAGCCGTTCGTTGCCGATGTTATGGGAAGTGCAGCAGAGGGTCTTGATAAATTCCTTCCTGCAATTATCTTCCTTGTAGCTTGTGTAATTTCTTTTGCAACAGGTACATCATGGGGTACATTCGGTATTCTTATTCCTATCGTTATCGCAATTTTCCCGGCAGGTGCACTTCAGACAATCGCAATGTCTGCTTGTCTTGCAGGTTCTGTTTGCGGTGACCACTGCTCACCGATTTCAGATACAACAATTATGTCATCTGCAGGTGGTCAGTGCAATCACATCAACCACGTTTCAACACAGCTTCCGTATGCACTTTCAGTTGCTGGAATCTCATTTGTAATGTACGTTGTTTCAGGCTTTGTACAGAGTGCGGCAATCGTACTTCCAATCGGTGTTGTTCTTACACTTGCTTTCCTTTTCGTAATGAAGACTGTTGTTTCAAAGAAATACGGAAAAGAAAATATATAACTCGTAATACAGTTATTCGGCTCGTACTTGAAATACAGTACGAGCTTTTTTCTGCTTAATTATTAACTGTTTGTAAATTATATAAAAATAGCAATGATTTTTTGAAAAATTTGGCATTAAACACTTGTAAAAAATTAAGAAATGGTTTAAAATATCTTTGTTATACCGATTATTCGGTGCAAATTACATTTAAGTAAAGGATGAATACAATGGCTAACGAAAAGTCAAAGGCAGAGCAGTACCGTGACGAAAGAAAAGCACGTATTGCAAAGTCTGCAAAGAAGAACGCTCCTAAGCTTGAAAAGGCAAATGCGGCAAAGAAAACTGCAAGTAAGATTATTTCAATAATTCTTTCTGTTGTAATCGGTTTGGGTGTTCTCGGTTTAATTCTTAATTATTACGGAGTTCCACAGAGACTTATCTCAATCGGTGGCGTTGGTTCTGACCAGCATGTTACTATTGCAGAATATCAGTATTATTATATGAGAACATATAATAATCTTGTTAACCAGGTTCAGCAGTACTCACAGTACGGCTATGACTATGGCTATGACACAACTCTTGCTCCTGACAAGCAGACTCAGACAACTACTGATGAGGACGGAAACGAAATCACATGGGGCGAGATGCTTCATGAGCAGACAATTCAGTTTGCACAGACTTATAAGGCATATTACAATGAGGCTCTCAAGATGGGCCTTGAATTCACAGAGGCTGACGAGGCTACTCTTGAGAAGACACTTGAGGATTATAAAGAGTCTGCAGATTCAGCAGGCAGCTCAAGCAGCAACGGAAGCGATATCAAGTATTCTCTTAACGCTTACCTTCGTAAGGTTTTCGGTAACGGCGTAAACAAGAGCTTCCTCAAGAAGCAGATTAAGATTCAGATTATGGCTCAGAAGTATTATCAGGCTCGTTCAAAGGAGATTGCTAAGGGCTATACAGATGAGGAAATTAAGAAGGAATATGAGGCAGCAAAGGATACATACGATCTTGTAACTGCTCGTGTATATACTTTCACAAATGAAACACTTACAGCTGAAGACGGTGAAACAGATGATGCACTTGCAGCTCGTCAGACAAAGTCAGATGCTAAGACAAAGACAGATGCAGATGCTTTCCTTAAGGCTGTAACAGACGAAAAGACATTCGTTGCAAAGGCTGAGGAATTGAACAAGGATACTGCTGATTATGATGCAGATTCAACACTCATGACAGCAATCAAGTCAACCTTCGAGTCAAACTGTTCATCCGATGTTGCTACATGGTTGTTCGACTCAGCAAGAAAAGTCGGCGACAAGACAATGATTACAGATTCAGATAACGGCACATATTATATTATTTATCTTGTTAAGGGTATGCACCAGGAGAACACAGTAAATGTTCGTCACATCCTCTTCTCAACAGTTGATACAAGCTCAGGTGAGGCTCTTTCAGAGGAAGAAATCGCAAAGGCAAAGACAAATGCAGATGATGCACTCAAGAGCTTCAACGATGGTGACAAGACAGAGGACAGCTTCGCAGCACTCGCAGCAGACCTTTCAGAGGATACAGGTTCATCTTCAAACGGCGGACTTTATGAGAATGTTCTTCCGGGACAGATGGTTTCAGAATTCAATGATTGGTGTTTCGATGCTAACCGTAAGCCAGGCGATGTTGAAATCGTTGAAACACAGTATGGTTACCACGTAATGTACTTCGTAAGCAAGAATGGTTCTTACTACGATTCAGCAATCAGAAGCAGTAAGGCTTCAACTGATATTGAAACTGAGTCAACAGAGCTCCTCGAGGGTGACACCTACAAGCTCGACTTCAGCGCAGGACTTTGTCAGTTTGCAGAGAGAGGCGTGCTCAAGAAGATTAACAATCTTATCAGCATCAGCAACGCAAACTCAGCTTCAAGCGCAGCAAGCTCATATTCATATTAATTAAAAATGCGGCAGGCTTAATCGCCTGCCGTTTTAAAAATAGCAGAAAAGGAGAATGATATGAAATCTTTTATTCGTATATTGCGATGTGTCCGTGAATACAAGATTCAGTCGATTTTGTCACCTCTGTTTATTATGGGTGAAGTTATAATCGAATGTCTTATCCCGTTCATCACAGCGAAGCTCATTGACAACATTGAAGCAGGTTGTGACCTTTCGGTAATCGGAAAGTTTGGCGGACTCCTTGTTGTAATGGCTGTCGCATCTCTTGCCTGCGGAGCTTTGGCAGGTTATTTTTGTTCTATCGCAGCTTGTGGCTTTGCGAAGAATCTTCGCCACGATTTATTTTATGCTGTACAGAACTTTTCATTTTCAAATATCGACAGATTTTCAAGCTCTTCGCTTGTAACACGTCTTACAACAGACGTTACAAATGTGCAGAACTCATATATGATGATTATCAGAACGGCTATCAGAAGTCCGCTTATGATGGTTTTTTCAATCGTTATGACAATCAAACTCAGCCCGAGCATCACACTTGCTTTCGTATCAATGGTACCGTTCCTTATTGTCGGCGTTATTGTTATTATGGGCAAGGCAATGCCGTTGTTCCGTGTAATTTTCAAGCGTTATGACGCATTGAATAATTCCGTTCAGGAGAATGTTTCGGGTATTCGTGCTGTTAAGTCCTTCGTTCGTGAGGAGTATGAAAACAGTAAGTTCAAGAAGGCCTCCGACGCAGTTTGTGCTGACTTCACGAAGGCAGAAAAGCTAATGGCTGTTGCTATGCCGCTCATTCAGGGTGCAAGCTATGTTGTTATGATTATTGTCTGCTTCTTCGGTGCAAAGCTCATTATCCGTTCGGGTGGAACAGAATTTTCTGTCGGAAGTCTTTCTTCAATTCTTACCTATGGTATGCAGGTTCTTATGAGCCTTATGATGCTTTCGTTTATCTTCGTTATGGTTACAATGTCACTTGCATCAGCAAATCGTATCTGTGAGGTTCTTGAGGAAGAACCGACAATTCAAAATTGTGAAAATCCCGTTATGAATGTTCAGAACGGTTCGGTTGACTTTGAAAATGTTTGCTTTGCTTATTCAAAGGAAGCGGAGAAAAATACGCTTGACAATATCAACATTCATATTAAATCGGGTGAAACAATCGGTGTTATCGGCGGAACAGGATGCGGCAAGACGAGTCTTATTCAGCTTATTTCACGTCTTTATGACGTTACCGAAGGCTCTGTTAAGGTCGGCGGAATCGACGTTAAAAATTACGATATCGCAACTCTGCGTGATGCAGTTTCCGTTGTTCTGCAGAAAAATGTTCTTTTCTCGGGTACAATCAAGGAGAATCTTCGCTGGGGCGACAAAAACGCATCCGATGACGAGCTTGTAAATGCCTGTCAGCTTGCACAGGCTGAAGAATTCATTGAGCAGATGCCCGAAAAGTACGATACATTTATTGAACGTGGAGGTTCAAATGTTTCGGGAGGTCAGAAGCAAAGACTTTGCATTGCACGAGCATTGCTTAAAAAGCCGAAAATTCTTATCCTTGATGACTCGACAAGTGCTGTTGATACAAGAACGGATGCACTTATCCGTAAGGCATTCAAGGAAGAAATTCCCGATACAACAAAAATTATTATCGCACAGAGAATTTCATCAATTCAGGAAGCGGATAAAATTATCGTTCTTGACAATGGAATGGTGAATGCTGTCGGTACTCACGATGAGCTTATTAAGTCAAACGAAATTTATCGTGAGGTATTCGAATCACAGAATAAGGTAGGTGATCTTGATGCCTAGACCAATGGGAAGTCCGGTAGGTGGTATGAAGACCGCCGCTAAAAAAGGCACTCTCAAGCGCCTTATGAAAATGCTCTTTGCAGAGTATAAATGGAAGCTCGCACTGGTAATATTCTGTATTATCATTTCAACAGTTGCATCAACATCAGCGAGCTTGTTCATGAATCAGCTTATAACAAAAATCACAGCAGGTGTTGAAACAGGCTGGCAGACAGCCGCTGTCGGAATTTCACGACTTGTTATAATAATGGGATGCATTTATCTTTCGGGTGTTATTGCTTCTTACATTCAGGCTTGGACAATGGCAAGTGTAACACAGGGTTTCCTCAATTCAACACGTAAAAAGATGTTTGCAAAAATGGAACATCTTCCGATTAAGTATTTCGATACTCATCCGCACGGCGATATTATGTCGTATTACACCAACGATATTGACACACTTCGTCAGCTCGTTTCACAGGCAATCCCGTCACTTATGATGTCGGCATTGACGGTTATAATTCTTGTTGTTTATATGTTCTATCTGAGCATATGGATGACCTTGGTTGTATTCTTCGGCGTTCTTCTTATGACATTGGCTATAAAAAAGGTCGGCGGAAATTCAGGCAAGTATTTCATCCGTCAGCAGAAGGCTCTCGGTAAAACAGAGGGTTATATTGAAGAGCTTATGAGCGGTCAGAAGGTTGTTAAAATCTTCAACCACGAGGAAGAAAGCGGAAAGGCTTTCGACAAAATTAACGAAGAACTTTACGGAGAAGCATCAAAGGCTAACAGCTTTGCGAATATGCTTATGCCGATTATGGGCAACATCGGCAACATTCTTTATGTTCTTGTTGCATTCATCGGCGGTGTTCTTATTCTTTTGCCGAATGTTCATAATCTTTCGTTGTCGGGTCAGGCACTCGGTATTGCAACAGTTGTTCCTTTCCTCGGAATGACAAGACAATTTACAAGAAATGTCAGCGATTCTTCACAGCATTTTAATCATATTATTATGGCACTTGCAGGTGCTGACAGAATCTTTGAGCTTATGGACGAAGAGCCTGAGGTTGACGACGGATACGTTACACTTGTAAACGCAAAAGAAGCTGACGGCAAAATCATTGAGTGCGAAGAGCGTACAGGAACATGGGCATGGAAGCATCCGCACGGTGACGGAAGTGTTACCTATACTAAACTTAATGGTGATGTTCGTATGGAGCATATGGACTTCGGATACAAGCCCGAAAAGATTGTTCTTCACGATGTCACACTTTATGCCGAACCGGGTCAGAAGGTTGCATTCGTTGGTGCAACGGGTGCAGGTAAGACAACAATTACAAATCTTATCAATCGTTTCTATGATGTTGCAGACGGAAAAATCCGTTATGACGGCATTAATATCAATAAAATCAAGAAGGACGATTTGCGTCATTCACTCGGTATAGTTTTGCAGGAGACAAACCTGTTTACAGGCACGGTAATGGAAAATATCCGTTACGGAAAGCTCGATGCAACGGATGAAGAATGTATTGCAGCGGCAAAGCTCGCTAATGCTGATGATTTCATCACAAGACTTCCCGAGGGATATAATACAATGCTCACTTCAAACGGAGCAAACCTTTCACAGGGACAGCGACAGCTGCTTGCGATTGCCCGTGCCGCAGTTGCAGACCCACCTGTTATGATTCTTGACGAGGCAACATCATCGATTGATACAAGAACAGAAGCAATTGTTCAGAAGGGTATGGATGCTCTTATGAAGGGCAGAACAGTATTTGTAATTGCTCACAGACTTTCCACAATTCAGAATGCAGACGTAATTATGCTCCTCGACCACGGCAGAATTATTGAGCGAGGAACTCACGATGATTTGATTGCCGAAAAGGGCAGATATTATCAGCTTTACACAGGTGCGTTTGAACTGGAATAATTTCGCAGAATTTCGGCATACTTTTATTATAATTTTTTAATGAAGTGATAGTATGTTTTATGTTTATCTTGTGTTGAGCTTTATTGTTGATATTTTTTTAGTGAAAATTATCTGGTGGAAAAAAATAATTTTATTTCCTTTTTTATTTATTTCCTGCCTGATAATTCACCTGATTCTGTTCTGTTTTTTATCACTTTTTGTCAAAGAAAAACGAACAAAAAATATCAATAATTTTTACAGAAAATTTATGTTAATTTCGCTGCGACTTTTCTTTAAAATCGGACTCGTAAAGGTTACGGTTGACGGCGAAGAAAAGTTGCCGAAGGATAAAAACTTTTTATTTGTTTGCAATCATATTTCAATCTTTGACCCGATAATTACAATCGTCGAGCTTGCAAAATATAATCTCGGTTTCATTTCAAAAAAAGAAAATCTTGAGGTTCCTTTTGCAGGAAAATATATGATAAAATCGGGCTGTGTCGGACTTGACAGGGACAACAACCGAAGTGCGGTCACGGCAATAAATCAAGCAGTGGAAAACATTGCGGACGGTGTGTGCTCGATGGGAGTTTATCCCGAAGGGTACGTTAACAAAAATGTCGGAACGCTTCTCGAATTTCGCAACGGTGCATTTAAAATTGCGAAGAAAGCAAAGTGCGATATTGTCGTTGCGGTTATGAAAAATACGAGAGCAGTTAACGAAAATATTTTCAGAAAATTTTCACGGGTAACCATTAAAATTTCCGAGGTTATTCCGTATGAAAAAACAGAAAATTTAAAGACAAATGAAATCGGCGAAATGGTTCGCACAATTATGGAAGAAAGCATGGGATAGTAATGAAAAAGTCAGAAGAAATTAAATCGGAATTGTCAAAGGCATATCCTGTTAGAGCTGAGCTTCACGCACATACAAAGCCTGTCAGCGGATGTTCAGATATTCCACCGCGTGATGCGGTCAGGACCTTTCACAACGATGGCTATGATGCAATGGCAATTACAAATCACTTCTCGATTAACAAGCGCTGGACGAATAAAGAGGATTATCTCGAAGCATACAAGCATGATTTTCTTGAGGCGCTCGATGAGGGTGAAAAGCTCGGCATGACAATTTATCTCGGTGCAGAGCTTCGTTTCTCGAAGCAGAGTGATAATGATTATTTACTTTTCGGCATCACACTTGATGACCTTGATAAAATTTATGATTATCTCGACAAGGACCTTGAAACCTTTGTGCGTGAGTGCAAAACAGAAACAATGGTTTTGTTGCAGGCACATCCGTTCAGAGATGATATGATTCTTATGGACACGGATTTACTGGATGGTGTTGAGGCTTTCAATATGCATCCTAATCATAATTCAAGAGTTGCTGTTGCGTATTACTATGCGAAGGAGCACGGCAAGATTGCGACAATCGGTTCGGATTACCATCACGTAGGCCACGACAATCTTGCCGCAACAAGATTCAGCACATTGCCTAAGGATTCACTTGAGCTTGCTGAAGAGTTAAGAAAAAATGATTTCATTTATGAAATCTCAGGAAATCTGATGGTATAATGAAGTATAAAGTAGAAATCGGTCTTGTAAAAACCGAAAGAGCAGAAATTGAATATGTAAGGTTCGGTGTCGGTAGAAAGAATTTTGTAATGATTCCCGGGCTCAGCATAAAAAGTCTTGTCACGTCTGCAGGCTCAGTTGCAAGAGCATATGAACAATTTTGCGAGGACTATACAGTTTATATGATTCTGCCGAGAAAAAATATCATGGCAGGCTTGTCACTTCGTGATATGGCGGACGACATTGCGAGCGTTATGAAAGAGCTTGAAATTTACGATGCGTATGTTATGGGTACATCTATGGGCGGAATGCTTGCGCAAATATTGGCAATAAACTATCCGACTTATGTAAAGAAACTTGTGCTTTGCTCGTCTGCTTCAAGAATGAATGAAGCTTCGCTCGGTGTGATGAATAAGTTTATCGCACTTGCGAAGAAAAATGATGCGGCGGCTCTTTGCGGTGAATTTGTGGATTATGTTTATTCAGAAAAATTTGCGGGCAGATTCAGAGAGCTTCTTATTGAAATGCACAAGGATACCACAGAGGATGAATTGAGCAGATTTATTGTTCTTACTTCTGCGTGCGAGACGCTGAACACCTATGACGAGCTTGAAAAAATCAAATGTCCGTTGTTTGTTATCGGTTCAAAGGGTGACAGGGTGCTGACGGGCGAAGCGAGCGAGGAAATTGCAGAAAAAACAGGCTGTGAAATTTATATGTATGATGAAACCTTCAGCCATGCGGCATATGACGAGGCTGAGGATTATAAAGACAGAATTCAAAAATTTTTTGATAAGGAATGATAACAATGGCAAAAGATAACGTAGAGCTTGTCCTTTACCTTGTTCGCCACGGCGAATCAACATCAAATGCAGGACTTGACGAAAAAATGTGCGAGGAATACAAGGTTGACCCGCCACTTTCGGAATTGGGAGTAAAAGAAGCTGAACTGCTCGGCGAATATTTCTCAGGCTTAAAGCTCGATGCAATTCTTGCAAGCGGACTCAGAAGAGCTTCAAGAACAGGTCACGAGGTTGCAACAAGACAGCCTGCCGACGGTGCAAAGCAGGTTGAGCTTCATAAGATTTTCACAGAGTGCGGAACAGGTCTCGGAACAAAGGGCAGAACGATTGACGAAATCAAAAAGGATTTCCCGACAGTTGTAAGTGCAGAGGGCACAGACCCCTCGGAGAGAATTGTTCATCACGATAAGCTCGGCACAGATGCAGAGCTTCTTGAAAGAGGCAAAGAGGCGCTCGCTTACATAAGAGGTCGTTTCCATAACGGCGAAACAGTTATGATTACCGCTCATGCCGCATTTAATACATTTATGATGTATGCCGCACTCGGACTCGGCTGGGAGCAGATTTTTGACCCGTCATTCACAAATACGGGTGTTACAAAAATAATTTTCTTCAAGCCCGGCACAGAAAAGTTCGGTGATGTTCACCTTGAATATCACAACAGTATGGCTCATCTCGTTGATGCTTTACCACAGTTTAAATATTAAAATATGCCGCTCCGATTGGGGCGGCATATTTTTTGCAGTATTTGAGATATAGGACAGGTGGTTGATGCTTTTACAGCCATTGTGCATTGGGAATTTATACTTTCTTTTTATACAATCCTTGTTTATTACAATATGCGTACAAAAAGCCGTGACCGCGCATTTTAATTCTGCATTCTGCATTTCCCTCGGGATACAATTTCACAAGCTCGATTTTCTCGCTCGTCACGTACGCAACAAACGAAATAAAATGCGATTTTTCCATCGGATGTTCAAGTGTGATGAACTTTTCATCCTCGACCTGTTCAAGAATAATTTTATGCTCTTCGTCAAAATCCTCTGCCTCGAGTGGCGGCAATGTCACACCGCAGCAGCTGATAACCGTTTCGCCCATCGAGTGAATAATATTTCCGCAGACTGGACAAACATACAGCTTTGAACGAAGCATATTCGCAGAACGGTTACTGTTGCTGACCATTGTTCCGCTCATCAATTCCATTACTGACACATCGAGTGCCCTTGCGAGCGGTTCAATCAGCGAAATATCGGGCAAGCCCTTTGCGGTTTCCCACTTTGAAACAGCCTTACTGCTCACGTCAAGAATCTGCGCAAGCTGAAGCTGTGTTAAATTTTTATTCTCACGAAGTTTTTTTATCGTAGCACCCGTAACATAATTATCCATAGAAAAACTCTCCCGAAATATTGGTTAAGCCCATTATATCAGGAGAGTAAAATTTAATCAACCTACGTTCGGTTTACTTATCAGAATTTTGCAATAGCGCCAACTGTGTACTGAAGAATACGAAGTGCATCAGTTGAATCATATTTGCCGTCCTTGTTAGTATCGGCGAGTACCTTCTGAGTGGCGTTCGGTGTAATCTGACCTACAACAAACTGCAAAACAATAAGTGCATCTAAAGAATTGATGTTGCCGTCATTGTTAAGGTCACCGAGCTTTGCCTTGATGTAGCCGCACTTACAACCGCCGTTTGCATCAAATGTATGAGTGCCTTCGTTGAATTTCACACCATCAGCTTCGCAAATCTGCCAATGCTTAGATGTATCATATTTCCATGCTGCGGCATGATGACCTGTAGCTTTTACAGTGTCACCCTTCTGTGTTGCATCACACATTGTACATTTGAAAATAGTGTAACCATCTGCAGTACAGGTCGGCTTAACTGTTTCAACAACTGTCTTGTAATCATGTGAATGACCGTAGTAATAAGTAATTGCCGCATTTTTCAAAGCATCGTTGCCACTGCCGATTGTGATATTCTTCCAATCGTCTGCGCCTGCCTTGTAGCCGACACTCTTGAGCTTTGTACAACCTGCAAAGGCATTAGCTGCAATTGACTTTGTTGCCTTCGGAATGATAACCATTTCAAGATTTTCACATCCGTTAAATGCACCTTCACCAACAGAGCTCACTGCATCATTAAAAGTAACTTTCTTAATACCCTTGAAATTCATAAATGTATATTTGCCAATTGAATCAATACCATCGGGAATAACAACATCACCGCTGATTACAGCTCCGTTGATTTTAAAGCTCTTAGCAAGGTTATTGATGTTTGAATTTTCATTTGCAAGGCTGATTGCACACCACTCAGCAAGAGTGCCTGTGAATGAGGCATTCTCAACAGCTGTACAGCCTGCAAACGCATCTTCGCCGATTGTTTTAACTTTTTTGCCGATAGTAATCGACTTTGCGGCAGAACAATTCTTAAATGCTTCTTTACCGATAGTAGTAACACTATCCGGAATTACAATGCTGTCAAGCTCATTACAGTCTGAGAATGCACCGTTTGCAATTGAAACAACTGTTTTACCATTAATTGTACCCGGAATTGAAGCACTGCCGAAAGCATCTGCACGACACTTTGTGATAGTTACGTTTGAACCGGATGTAGTGTAAGTAAGTGATTTTTCGCTGAATTTTGATGGAATATTGTTAACATACTCTATTCCTGATTCGATATCCTTTTCGGTAAGAGAAAAGTCACTTGCCTCAATTCTGTTACTTTTTGCCTTATTGAATGTGTAAACGAAATAAGGACCTGTCTTTGTAAGCGCAACCGTAGACGCAACTGCCGATGTGTTTTTAACAGGATATGTTGAAGTCATAAAGCCTGCAGCATCAATATACTCGAGCGTAGTATCACCCTTTTGGATTGAAGCACAGCTTGTAATATTTGCAGTTGTTGTAATTACAAACGAGGCATTATTGAAGCTTCCTGATTCAAGGTTAATGGAAATTACAACCTGAGTATCGGTTTCACTTACTCTGTTCAATGAGAACTTTGGCTTTTCTGCAGCAACAACTCCGTCGAGTGCAACAATCGAAAAGATAAGAGCCATTGTCATTATTATTGCGAGAATTTTTTTTGTATATTTTTTCATACAATACCCTCCCATAATTATTTATTGAATTATACCATTATTTATATATTTTTTCAAGAAGTTTTGAACAAAAAACACAAAAACAGATTGAAAATTTAATAATAATGTGATAAAATTATTTTGTAGAAGTTTATCCAAAATCAGAGATAGCTCTAAAGCTATAACCTTTCGCTCTTGCGGAGTCAATAATCTGTGCCATTGCGTCTGCATTATCTGCGGATACAGCGTGAAGTAGTATTATTGCACCCGGATGAAAACGGCTTGTTACAGTTTCAAGCGCATATTCGGAGCCTTTCTGATTTTCGGTATCCCAATCGGCATACGAAAGCGACCAGAAAACCGACAAATAACCGAGCTTTCCGACTACATCGAGAGCTGTCTGCGAATATTCGCCCTTCGGGAAACGAAAATAGTGAGAAGAATAGCCAAAATTTTTTCGCAGATAATTTTCACATTCTTCAATCTCACGCACCATCTGTGCAATGTCAATTTCAGCAAAGGACGGATGAGTCGATGAATGATTCCCGACAATGTGACCTTCTTTTATCATTCTTGCAATAACTTCGGGATTGCTTTTTATATCGTCAAGTGTGCAGAAAAATGCGGCTTTTACATTCTTTTCACGGAGTACGTCGAGAATTTTTTCCGTGTATCCGTTTTCATAACCGCAATCAAATGTCAGGTACATAACCTTTTCCTTTGATTTCGTATCATAGGTTACCGCTTTGAAATTATTCTTCTCGAAGAATTTTTCGGAATCAATCGAAATCTGATGCGGCTGTGAATTCTTCGCAATTCCGTATGCGTGTTCGATTTTTTCTGTCGGTAGACCTGTACTTTCGGGAATGGTCATCTTCACTTCCTGCAACGGCTTATAGCCAGTATAGGTTGAATTCGTCTGACTTTCGGGTTTTGCGACAACCTTGTCCGACTTTGAACACGAGCACAAAAAAATTAAAACAAAAACCAATAAAACTGAAATATATTTTTTCAAATAAATCACCCGAAATTATTATCTGCAAAGGTAGTGAGTTTATGAAAGCAAAAAAATATTTGTGTATTATTTTTTCTGTTATTCTTGCAGTAGTCTGCTCTTTTCCGACCTCGTATGCCGTTGACGAAACCATCGAATCGGAGTATGCGGATGGTCAGCTTATCTTCAAATATGAACAGCCGTTGCAATTAAATTCGTCTACCGACGAGTCGGAGAATATTGCCGACGAGCTTAACGATGCAGGCGTGACAGACTTTGAAATTCTTGATGCCGTAGTTGAAGAAGAGCCGACATTCTTAACCTCGAGTGTAGCTGACGAAGAAACAATTGATGACGGTATGTACCTCGCAGAGATTGACGGCGATGTGCAGAAGATATGCAAAGAACTTGAAAAAATTGACGGTATTGAATATGCTGAGCCTAACTATCTTATGACCTTGGACTCATTCACAATGCCGACAGACACAAAAACTTCAACATATAAAAATTACTGCAAATGGTACTTTGACTATATGCAGATAACAGAGGCGTGGACTCAGTTTGAGTCAACAGGAAGCGGCGTAACTGTTGCGGTTATCGATAATGGATATGACACATCTTACATTGATTTCTCAACCCATCTCTGGGACGACGGAAACGGACACTGCGGTTACAACGGCGCTGACGAAAGCTACGATATTTCACTTATTACAGATGACAGCGGAGCAGTTATCAGCTCCGGCTTGCATGGTTCAAACGTCGCAGGTATTATCGGCATGGCGGCTAACGGAATCGCGGGTGTCGGTGCCGCATATGATTCAGAGCTTATGCTCCTTAAATGTGCCGAGTATTCATCGACTTCTACGTCTAAATATACTATCCGACTCAGTTCTCTTGTAAATTGCATTAATTTTGCTGTAAATAACGGTGCAGACATCATCACAATGTCGCTGAGTGCATCCGGTACTGTTCCGAGCTCTATCAAAACTGCTATTAACAATGCGGTCAGCAACGATATTGCGGTATTTGCATCCGCAGGTAACAATGCCGCCGCAACAACCACCACGTACTACCCTGCCTGTATGTCAAATGTTATAGGTGTTATGGCAATCGGTACTTACGTAAAAGATACAACAGTATCAAAGGGATTCCGAATTGAAAGCACCGACCAGCTCTCTGATTTTTCAAACTATGATACAACGGGCACTAATCAGTATTACGATGTTGCCGCACCGGGTGTTGCAATTGTCGGATGTGGTACGAATGGTCAGGCAACGGTTTCATCCGGAACTTCGCAGGCAACTCCGCTCGTTGCCGCCTGTGCCGCACTGTACAGGTCAGCATATCCCGACGAAACTGTTGACCAGGTTTACGAAGCACTCCGAAATTCACCGACAAGATATGTTACAACAAATTCAACTGTAACAACATCCACTTACAATTACAAGGTAGTTGATGCTTACGAATTGCTCAATTATCCGAATACAAGGCCAATCCCTGACCCCGAAATCGAAACATCAGACTTAGCGGTTGACCCGTTTAATTTCTACATTTCGGGCCTTGAAGAAGGCTTTGATGATATCACGGACTACATCACGATTGAAAACGGAACCTCGCTTTTCACTCCGTCAGAGAACGGAAACGGAACAGGCTCCACTCTCACGATTTACGATGCACGTGGCAATGAATTCGCAACATACACAATCATCGTTTATGGAGACATCAACGGCGACAGCTTCGCCGACGGACAGGATGCTGTTTTAATTTCAAGCATAATTGATTCGCCCGACATTTATTCCACCGCACAAGGCTGTGCGGCGAATGTCAACTTTGACAATTCGGTTAACGAAGACGATTATATGATTGTTGCGAATTACGCAATAGGGCTTGACATAGTTACACAAAGTTAAAAATTTACACTGTCGTTTATGAAACGGCAGTGTTTTTGTTTATTTGAATTTTTCGTGCATATAATACTAACATACAGAAAAATAAGAAGGTATTGTTATGTGCGGAATTATGGGATATATCGGCGAAGAAAACGCAAAGGATATTGTAATAAGCGGACTTGAAGACCTCGAATACAGAGGCTACGATTCAGCCGGAATTGCTATTGTAAATAACGAAAGCATCAACATAAGGAAAAGTGTCGGAAGTCCGTCGGAATTACGTAAGCTGACCGGGAACGAATTCGGAAATATCGCAATCGGACATACCCGATGGGCTACTCACGGAGCGGCAACAGCAGAGAATGCACATCCCCATACAAGCGAAAGCGGACTTTTTACCATCGTCCACAACGGAATTATTGAAAATTTTGCAGAGCTTAAAGCCGTACTTGAAAGTGACGGAATTATTTTCAGAAGCGATACCGACACTGAGGTTATTGCTCACCTTCTTGAAAAAAATTACAACGGGGATTTAAAAGGAACTGTGTCGCAGGTTTTGAAGATGCTTGTCGGCTCGTATGCGCTCGCAATTCTGTGCCGTGATTACAGTGACACAGTCATCTGTGCAAAATTATCAAGTCCGTTGTTTGTCGGTACGGCAGAAGAAGGCTCGTTTATTGCAAGCGATGTAAGTGCAATTGCAGAAAAAAGTCACCGTCTTTACAGGCTCAATGATAACGAAATCGGACTTGTAAAAAAAGGTGAGCTGAAGGTTTTTGACCTTGACGGATGTCGAATAAGAAAAAATGAAATCAAATTAAAAGCCTTCGACAAAAATGACGGCAAGTGCGGATATGAGCATTTTATGTTAAAAGAAATTCATGAGCAACCTACCGCAATTCGCAACACTTTAAAAGAAATTATTACAGAAAATAATCAGGTTTTTTTCAAAAACTTTCATCTTTCCTCGAAGGCAATCGACGAGCTTAACAATATAATTTTTGTTGCCTGCGGTTCGGCCTTTCACGTCGGATTTGTCGGCAGTTATCTGTGCGAAAGAATTCTTCATAAAACAAGCTCAGCTTGTGTCGCATCGGAATTCCGTTACAAAAAGCCTCACCTTGACGGCAATACCTTAGCTGTGATTATAAGTCAGAGCGGTGAGACCGCAGACACGCTCGCCGCATTGAGAATTGCGAAAATGCAGGGTGCAAAAACTGTTTCGATTGTTAACGTTGAGAACAGTACAATCGCACAGGAAAGCGACAACGTAATTATGACAAGAGCAGGAAAAGAAATTGCCGTTGCGACAACAAAAGCGTATTCAGCACAGCTTGCAGTTGTGTATTCGCTCATATTTTATCTTGCACAAAAAAATAAAAGTATTACAAAATCGCAGTCAGAAGAATTCATCCGTGAATTAAAATCAATTCCCGAAATCGAAGAAAAAATCCTTTCTCAATCAACCGGATTTTATAAATATTCCGAGCAAATAATTCAAGCAAAATATATCTGTTTTATAGGCAGGAGCTTTGACTATTGCACAGCAATGGAGGCATCCCTCAAGCTCAAGGAAATCAGCTACATTCCGTGCGAGGTTTATCCTGCAGGAGAATTAAAGCACGGTACAATTTCCCTTGTTGACAAGAACAGCCTTATTTTTGCACTGTGCTGTTGTGAGGAAATCAAAGCAAAAACTCAGAGCAATATCAACGAAGTAATTTCCCGTGGTGCTGATGTGATTTGCGTGTCACATGACGGAGAAATTTCCGTGCCGTACACAGATGATATTTTTTGTCCGATGCTCGAAATAATTCCGTTGCAATTAATCGCATATTATACCGCAAAAAAGAAAAACTGCGAAATTGATAAACCGAGAAATCTTGCAAAAAGTGTGACGGTGGAATAAGACAATTCACAACAACAATTCTATTCAAAAATTTAATTTGAAATCTTCAGAAATTTATGTTATAGTAAATGAAAAGGAGTTGTTGAATATGGACGATAACAAGAAAAAGGAATTATTCAGAGCCTTGAAATATGCAATGTTTGCCGCAAGTGCAGGCGTTATTCAGATTGGCTCATTTACCGCATTTACGGAGTTGCCAAAGGCATTAGGTGGCACAGAATGGTCATATTGGGCATGCTATCTGCCGTCATTGATTTTATCAGTTTTGTGGAATTTCACGTTCAACAGAAAATTCACATTCAAGTCAGCAAGTAATATTCCGGTTGCGATGTTGAAAACTGCTGCTTATTATGCGGTATTTACTCCGCTTTCGGCATGGGTCGGAAATTTTGCCGCTGAAGCAGGAATTAACCATTACGTTGTTGAAATTTGTACAATGCTCGTAAACTTCATTACCGAATTCCTGTATCAGAGATTCTTCGTGTTCGGCAAGTCCAT
>DCGX01000054.1:0-6581 GCA_002315505.1 Ruminococcaceae bacterium UBA1767 | reverse complement strand
GCTTCGACAATGAAAAGCAACCGTCCTTTCCCGACCGAAAATGACTATGTCATTGCGGCTGACGGGGGATATAAGCACTGCGTGAGGTTTGGCATCACGCCCGATATTGTTATCGGTGATTTTGATTCAACGAAAAAGCCTGAGCTTGACAATGTTGAGGTTCATCCCGTTATGAAGGATGACACGGACACAATGCTTGCAATAAAGCACGGATTTGAAAAGGGCTATAAATATTTCTATATTTACGGCGGTATCGGCGGCGAAAGAACCGACCACACCATTGCAAATATTCAGTCACTCGGGTACATTGCCGAGCACGGCGGAATGGGATTCTTAATCGGTGATAGGGAAAATTTTGTCGTGATTAAAGATACTCATATGAGCTTTAATGGCAAATCGGGCGATGAATTCTCGGTGTTTGCATTCGGCGGAATTGCCGAGGGTGTGTGTGAAATCGGTGCGGAGTATCTGCTCGAAAACGCAACACTTTCACCATTTTATCCGCTCGGAGTGAGCAATAAATTTGTCGGTGAAGAGGTAATCGTAAGTGTTAAAAAAGGTTGCCTTTTAATCAAATGGAATAGTTAATTAAAGTCACTTTAGGGTGACACAAGATATCCGACCTCGTTTTATTTTGCTTCATAGCAGGAATCTGTTGCGTTATCCTCAATCGGAATACAAACAGTATTCCTCACTCGTCTGCCTAACATCTTCCCACTCTGAAACAAAATAAAATCTTCGACCTTAAATCGAGAATTTTTTTCGTTTAGCAAGGAAGAGGAAGCAGTAAGGCTATCGCCTTACAATGACGATGACGTCGATAAACGGGAAAAAGACCGCTTTAAGGCGTAGTTCGGATTTCTTGTGTCACCCTTAGGGTGACTTTTTCTATGGCAAAAATAAAAACAACACCGCTTCAAGCTAAATGAAACGGTGTTGTTGTGTCATTTTAATAAATTTCTGTCATTGGTTGTCATAACTAAATCACAGCAGGAGCAATACACAATTACGCTCTATCCTACAACTTCTTTGAAGTTTTTCGTAGTGGACGATGCCCATATCGTCCATTCAGGCTCCTGTTTCCTTTGGAAAAGGGAGCTGTCACGAAGTGACTGAGGGATCAAAGGAAAACAAAACAGAACAATCTTTCGTCATTGTTTTTTGGACGATGTGGGCATCGTCCACTACATATTACCGTAAACAAAAGATTTTTGTTTACAATTTTGATTTGCAGGGGGCAATACAAATAATAATTTTTACAACTTTTCCGTTGCCTTCAACCACTCCTGTGCGATGACCTCGTGACCTGCTATTGTCGGATGTGTGCCGTCCCACATAATATATTCCGTGCGTGACTTTTCAATTTCCTTTGCAAGTCTGTCATAAAGCGGAACATAAACGTCGGCGTATTCGTCTGCAACCTGCTCGGTGTACTTGTAAATCAAATCCATTGCTTTGAGCCTGTACTCAATACATTCCTTCGTTTCGTCTCTGTCGGGTCTGCCGTGATTTTCCTCACAGTACGGATGCGGAACAAAATCAAAGCTCGTTGTCTTGTCATAAATCGGAAAGTAAAACGGCTGACAAACCACAATCTTTATGTCGGGAATGTATTCGCAAGTCACTTTTAATGCTTCGGTGAGATTTGTCTTGTAATTTCTTGCGGCAACCTCGGGGTCAAGGTTGTTGACAAATCCTGAAAGACCGTCGTTTGTGCCTGCAAGAACGCTCAGTACAGTTGGATTTATGTCGAGAACATCCTCCTGCCATTTGGCGAGCAAATCGCACATTCTTGCACCTGAATAGCCCTTGTTGTAGAATTTCGGCATTGTTGCGGAATTCTCAAGTGCGAGCTTTGATGAAATGGTGAACTGATAGCCGTGTCCCATAATGTGATTGCAATCCATTGAATGACCACGGTTGCCGTCTGTTATTGAGTCACCCGAAAAAAGAACAATGTCATCTGAATTGAGCTTCATTATTTCTTTAACCTCGTTTCAAAGCAGAGCCATCCGCAGCTTTCGTGTCTGCCGACAACCTCAAAGCCGTATTTCTCGAATGCGTCGAGAACGTCCTGCTCTCTTGTGTCAATAATGCCCGATGTAATGTAAAGTCCGTCTTCCTTAAGGAACTGACCTACATTTTCCGTAAACATAACAATAATATCTGCAACGATATTTGCCACAACAACGTCATATTTGCCGTGCACCTTGTCAGTAAGATTTCCCTGCAAAACCGTGAATTTCGGCTCGCTGAAGCCGTTCATTCTGCCGTTTTCAATGGCTGTTTTTACTGCAAGCTCGTCAATGTCAACGCCTGTCGCATTCTTTGCACCGAGCAAAAGTCCTGCAATTCCGAGAATTCCGCTTCCGCAACCGATGTCAAGCAATTCTGTGTCGGGAGCAATGTGCTTTTCAAGTGTTTCAAGGCAAAGGCGGGTTGTATCGTGTCCGCCGCTTCCGAATGCAAGACCGGGCTCAATGTCAAGAACAGTTCTGCCATTTGCATCGTAATTGTCATCCCATACAGGTCTGATGAGCAACTTCTCTCCGACCTCCATCGGCTTGAAATATTCCTTCCAGTTGTTCTCCCAATCCTGATTTCTACAAACACTCAAATCAATTTCGTGCCTGATTCCTGCGGCATTGTATCTCTCTGAAAGAAAAGCTACTGCCTCGCTTGGATTTTCTTCGGGAGAAATGTATATATGCACGGCCGCCTTTGTGCGGTCTTTTTTGAGTAAATTCTCGTCAATAAGGTCAATGTGTGCAATTTCCCATGCAGCCTCTTCAAGGTCGCTGTAATCCTCAATATAAATGCCGTACGGCACAACCATCTGTGCAATGTCGCCTGCAAGCTCGACGTCAGCGGCATTTACGTTTATTTTAACTTCTGTCCAGTCCATTATTTATTCACCATCCAGTAATTTTGCTTCGGGTTTAATTTCTTTTAAGCCATGATTGTAGAGCTTTCTGTTGTCAAGTGCCCACTGACGTGGAGTGAATTCTCCCGGCTGAGTCTGAGAGATTGCCTGTGACATTTCATAAATTCTTGCGTCCATCAGGTCAAGCTCGGAGAGAATCTCTGCCTCTAAGAACATCGGTCTTACTGCCGCACCGAAATCGGGCTCGCCGTGGTGGGAAAGCACCATATGCTCAACGAGTACGAGCAGCTCATGGTCGATTCCCAATTCTTCACCGATTTTGCTGATACCCATTGCACCCTTGACAAGGTGACCGATAAGTGTACCTTCAACCGTATAGCCGGATACAACACCTGCCGATGAAACCTCAAATTCGTTGATTTTCGCAACATCGTGAAGAATAACTCCGCTGAAAAGCAAATCCTTTTCAATGCACGGATAAATCTCGGCAACACTCTGTGCAAGTCGGAGAATCGACAAGGTGTGGTAGAGAAGTCCACCTCTGATTGCGTGGTGGAGTTTGAATGCGGCAGGCCAGTAAAGCATTTGCTCCTTGTTGATGTCGAGAATTTTTAAAACGAGTTTTTTAAGCTGTTCATTTTCAAAGCCGTTGACAATTCCGAGAATTGTTGCATACATTTCTTCGCCAGAATAATCTGCACTTGGTACAAAATCCTCGATTTTTACTCCGTCGGATTCAAGTACGGGACGAATTCTTTCGACACGAAGCTGTGGCATATCGTTAAAAAGAGAAATGCTACCCCGAATTTTTACAAGTGCATTTTCAGATACCCATGAATGCATATCGGCATTGTAATTCCATAGCTTTGCACCGATTTCACCCGAGGAATCCGTCACAACCATATCAAGATATTCCGAGCCTTTTGCAGTCTTTTTCAGCTCAAGCGTTTTGATAAGACAAAAGCCGTCAACTGTATCACTGTTATTTATTTTTGTAAAATTCATAAATTTTCTCCTTAGACAAACATATATATTCATTATAGCATAGATATGCAGTAAATTAAAGATTTTTCTTGCAAATAATATATTGGTATGATAAAATTTTAATATCCAAAGGAGGATATTGCCATGAAGAAAAAATATCACTTTTTTGCAATGCTTTCACGAATGAAATATATCAACCGATGGGCATTGATGAAAAATACACATATAGAAAACATCAGCGAGCACTCTCTTGAGGTCGCTAAAATCGCACACGCACTCGCAGTTATCCACAATACTCGTTTCGGCGGAAATGTCAACGCTGAAAGAGCGGCGGTACTCGGAGTTTTCCACGACGCTCCCGAAATCATAACAGGTGATATGCCGACACCCGTCAAGTATTACAGCAAGCAGATTAAAGAAGCCTATGACCAGGTTGAGGACGATGCCTGCAACGCGTTACTTGAGATGATTCCCGAGGATATCCGTGAGGAATACAAGCCGTTTTTCTTCAAGCAGGAAGAGGACAGACAGCTCTGGAAATTCGTAAAGGCTGCCGACAAAATCAGCGCATACACAAAATGCCTTGAAGAAGAAAAAGCAGGCAACAGTGACTTTATTAAAGCCGCAAAGTCAAATCTCGAGTCATTGAAGGAAATTGAGATGCCCGAGGTACAGAGCTTTATTGATGATTTTCTTGACAGCTATTCTTTGACACTTGATGAAATGAATTAGTTGACAACACTTTAATATTGCAGTATAATAAATTATTACATTTGTGAAGAGAGGTAATTTTATGGGAAAATACACAAAGGAAGATATCTTGAGAATGGCTAAGGAACAGAACGTTCGCTTTGTCCGTCTTCAATTTACAGATATTCTCGGTTGTATGAAAAATGTTGCAATTACGGTTAATCAGCTTGAAAAGGCTCTTGACAATGATTGCATGACAGACGGCTCTTCAATCGAGGGCTTCGTAAGAATCGAGGAGTCTGATATGTACCTGTACCCTGACTATGATTCCTTTACGGTTTTGCCATGGGATTACGGCAAGGAAGGTACAACTGCAAGACTTATCTGCGATGTTTACTGCTCCGACAGAACTCCGTTTATCGGTGACCCGAGAAATGTTCTCAAGCGTGCAATTCAGAAGGCTGAGGATATGGGATATAAATTCAATGTCGGACCTGAGCTTGAATTCTTCCTTTTCTATGTGGACGAAGAGGGCAGACCGACTACCAAGACTCACGACAAGGGCGGTTATTTCGACCTTGACAATGTAGACCTCGGTGGAAACTGCCGTAGAGATATCTGTATCGCACTTGAGAATATGGGCTTCGAGATTGAAGCATCACATCATGAGTGCGCAGAAGGTCAGCACGAAATTGACTTCAAGTACGGTGATGTTCTTGATGTAGCTGATAAGGTTATGACCTTCAAGTATGTTGTTAAAAAGTATGCACAGAAGCACGGCTTGTATGCAACCTTCCTTCCGAAGCCGATTTACGGTATCGCCGGCTCGGGTATGCACACAAATATGTCACTTTTCGACAAGGATGGCAACAATGTTTTCTGTGACCCGGACGGTCAGTACGGACTTTCAAAGACCGCACTTCAGTTCATCGCAGGTATTATGGAGCACATTAAGGCTACAACCGCTGTCAACAATCCGCTTGTTAACTCATATAAGCGTCTTGTTCCGGGCTATGAAGCACCTGTTTATATCGCATGGTCAGCTTCAAACCGTTCAGCTCTTATCCGTGTTCCGAAATCAAGAGGTAAGGGCACAAGAGTTGAGCTTCGCAGCGCAGACCCGTCCTGTAATCCGTATCTTGAAATGGCACTTTGCCTTCTTGCAGGTCTTGACGGAATTGAAAGAGGACTTATGCCTCCTGAGTCAACCGTTAAGAACATCTTTGATATGAGCATCGAAGAAAGAAATGAAGCAGGTATTCAGTCACTTCCGGGTACTCTTGAGGATGCTGTTGATGCATTTGAAGCAAGCGACTTCGTTAAGAATGCACTCGGTGAGCACGTTTATTCAAAGTTCATTGAAGCAAAACGCCGTGAATGGGACAGCTATCGTACAAGTGTTTCTCAGTGGGAAATTGATAACTACCTTGCAAAATATTAAAATTATACCGCACAGCGATGTGCGGTTTACTTTTTAGGAGAATTTATGACAACGGCATTGGACTTGTAATGGAGATTTACGGGAGCAAGGTTGTTTTCAAGGTAAGAAATTTTGCAAAGGGAGAATATCTTCCGCAGTACAATATTGAAGTTGAGTTGTAATTATGAGCTTGAAAGAAGAATTAATTGACGAGCTTATGAGCTTCGGGAAAAGACCGAATGAATTTGAAAAAATAATTCAGAGGAATAAGTCTTTATTGAACGATTTGCCGGAGGATGAGCTGACTAAATTAAATATGATGTACAAATGCAGCAGACAGCTTTGTGCAGAGGTGCCTTATAAAAAAGAGGTTATTTATGAAATTGTTGAGCTTGGTGAGGTCGGTTTGCATAGTTCGGTCGGAGAGCTTTATAATATGATGAGTGCGGCAGAGTATATTTTTGAAAAAAAGAAGGAAAATAGTAATAATTAACGCCTGCCGTAAAAAATTTCAAAAAATGCTTGACTTTTAGTCAAAAATGAGATATTATATTCAAGCGTTAAAAAACGCATCGAGTTGATTCATTAGCTCAGTTGGCAGAG
>DCGX01000019.1 GCA_002315505.1 Ruminococcaceae bacterium UBA1767 | reverse complement strand
TCTGACGAGGGAGGTGGATTTGACGGAGTCAAAGACGGAGGGAGAGAAAAGTTTGTGCGTAAAAATCTCTCCCTCAGTCTCGCTTTGCTCGACAGCTCCCTCATCAGAGGGAGCCTAATTACATTCTTGCACCGAAAAGCTACCCCAAGGGGTAGTGAGCAAAGCGAAGAATCTCAAGTCATTTTTTGTTTAAAAAGAAACTATATTTATATCCTCATTCATCTGTCTTTTCAATTCGTCAAATGAACTGAATTTCTTTTCTTCACGGATAAAGCGGATTAATCTTACATCAATTTCTTTTCCGTAAATATCATCGGAAAAATTTAAGATATGTGTTTCGCTTAAAATAATATCCGTTCCGACGGTCGGTCTTCTGCCGATATTGGTGATTGCTTTATAATGTTTCCCGTCAATGGTTACGAATGACTCATAAACGCCGAATTTCGGAATTACAAAATGCTCGGGAATTCGTTGATTTGCCGTGCGAATACCGAGCGTTCTGCCTCTTTTGTCACCGTCAATAACGGTTGCGGAAAAACCGAAGCTCCTGTCAAGCAGGATATTGGCCTTTTCAATTTCTCCGTTTTCGATAAGATTTCTTATCTGTGTTGAAGAAACGGGAACGCCATCATAATCAACCTCGTCAACAACAACACTTTCAATGCCGTATTTTCTGCAAAGCTCAGTCATTGTCTGCGCATTGCCCTGTGCATTTTTGCCGAAACGATAATTGTATCCGCAGATAACGGCACTCGCATGAAGTCTGTCCCTGAGGATTTCCGTCACAAACTGTTCGGGTGACATATTTTTAATTTTATTAAAATCTATGTATTCAACTGAAAATCCGTTGCTCTCAAAAAAGGCTTTTCGCTCGTTTTCGCTCATGAGCATCGGAGGGATATTGCCCGAAAGAGCCTTGACGGAATGCTCGAAAAACAGCAGAACACAAGGCTCAAGTCCGCATTCTGCGAAGCTCGCCGTTTTTTTGATTATTTCACGGTGACCTGTGTGTATGCCGTCAAAATTTCCGAGCGCAACTGCTCTTGTTCGGGTAACGTCGTTATTCAGCATAAATACCTCTTATTTTTTCTTGAACATCTGCTTCATACGCTGTTCCTTTGAAAGGATTCTCTTACGAAGTCTTAATGATTCCGGTGTAACCTCAAGAAGCTCATCGTCCTTGATGAATTCCATTGACTGCTCAAGGCTGAGAGTTGTCGGAGGAACAAGACGAAGTGCATCGTCACTGCCTGCGGCACGGGTGTTTGTCATCTGCTTTTTCTTACATACGTTGCAAACGATGTCCTCATTTCGTGAACATTCGCCGACAATCATACCCTCGTAAACATCAACACCCGGTCCGATGAACAGACGACCTCTGTCCTGAGTGTTGAAAAGTCCGTAGCCTGTGCTTGTGCCTGTTTCGTGAACAACAACCGAGCCTCTTTCACGAGTCTGGATATCACCCTTGAACGGCTCATAGCCCGCAAAGAGCTGATTCATAATTCCGTTGCCGTTTGTGTCTGTCATAAATTCCGAACGGTAGCCGATAAGGCCTCTTGACGGAATTTTGAATTCAAGATGAGTAGCTCCGCCATCACGTGAGCCCATGTTTTCAAGCTCGCCCTTACGTGAGCCGAGCTTCTCGATAACAGCTCCTACGTATGCCTCGGGAACCTCAACAATGAGCAATTCCATCGGCTCGCAAAGCTGACCGTTGATTGTTTTATAGATAACCTCAGGGCGTGAAACCTGGAATTCATAGCCCTGACGGCGCATTGTTTCGATAAGGATTGAAAGGTGAAGCTCGCCTCTGCCCGATACCTTGAAGGTGTCAGTTGAGTCAGTTTCCTCAACTCTCATACTTACGTTTGTTTCAACTTCCTTGAAAAGTCTGTCACGAATGTTTCTTGATGTGACAAATTTACCCTCACGACCTGCAAATGGTGAGTTGTTAACAATAAAATTCATTGAAATTGTCGGCTCGTCGATTTTAACGAACGGCAGCGGCTCAATGCAGTTCGGGTCGCAGGCGGTTTCACCGATATTAAGGTCAAGAATACCCGATACGCAGACGATGTCGCCCATTTCTGCATTTTCAACCTCAACTCTGCGAAGTCCCTCAAACTGATAAAGACGGGAAATACGAACGTTTTCCTGTGTGCCGTCCTGCTTGCACAGAACAACGCTCTCGCCACGCTTAATGTGACCTCTTTCAACTCTGCCGACACCGATTCTGCCGATGTAATCGTCATAATCAAGGCTTGAGAAAAGAATCTGCAGCGGTGCATCAATTTCACCATCGGGAGCTTCGATATGCTCAAGAATTGAGTCAAGAAGCGGTCTCATATCACCCTCACGAACATCGGGGTCGAGTGAAGAATAGCCATCTCTTGCAGAAGCATACACTACAGGGAATTCAATCTGGTCATCGTCTGCACCAAGCTCGATAAACAAATCGAGAACCTCGTCAATAACCTCGGCAGGTCTTGCACCCGGTCGGTCAATCTTGTTAACAACAACCAAAACTTTTTTCTTTAAGTTAAGAGCTTTTTTGAGAACGAAACGAGTCTGCGGCATACAGCCCTCGAATGCATCAACGAGAAGAAGAACACCGTCAACCATTGTCAGAATTCGTTCAACCTCACCGCCGAAATCTGCGTGACCCGGGGTGTCAACGATGTTAATTTTTGTATCTTTATAGTGAATGGATGTGTTCTTTGAAAGAATTGTGATTCCACGCTCTCTTTCGAGGTCATTTGAGTCCATAACACGATCCTGAACCTGTTCATTGTCACGGAAAATACCGCTCTGCTTAAGCATTTCGTCAACAAGAGTAGTCTTACCGTGGTCAACGTGAGCGATGATTGCGACATTCCTTAAATTTGTTCTTTTTGCCATTTTTGTGTCCTGATGATACCAGAGTTACAATGTTAAAACACCAACAAAATACTGTTTAGTGTAAAAGAGACCATAAGCCCTTCCTTGTGTAAAGGGAGGTGGATTTGACGAAGTCGAAGGCGGAGGGATTGTTTATTTCCTTCGCTCCCTCAGTCACTTCGTGACAGCCTTGTAAACCCTTTTGTCGCTTTGCGACATTTCCCCTATCAGGGGAATAACTTTTTCCATAAATGGAAAACAGGAGACTGTTAAGCCGAAATGTTGTCGAAGCTTTAAACATTGAAGAAAACAGATACCATTTCCTTTCATAAATTACTGAATTACAACCTATTATTTTAATATATTTTTATTTGATAGTCAAGTATTACCCGACAGGTATATCAGTAATTTTTTCCACAGAAAGAGTTTCGGTGTCGAAATCTTTACTGTTTTCTTTCAATGTGATAAGTCGGCCGCCTCTTTCAAGTCCATATGTGTGATAGCCTGCACCGAGTGACTGAATCAGCTTGATTCCGTCAAGCTCGGTAACAAAGGTGTTTGTATGGTCGTGACCGAAGAAGGCTGCAACGAGATTGCCTGTCTTTTTCCAGCTTTCAAACTGTTCACGATGCTCCTTCGGCGGACACGGATTTTCACGCATTACACCGTCAAGAACGTATTTTTCGTCAAGTGCAATGTGTCTGCCACGATATTCGATTGAATTTTCATCGGTTTCGGGAACGTCCTTCATCATATCGAATTCCTGCAAAACGGGAATATGCTGAAAAAGGATTGCAGGCACGTGTTCACCACCGTTTTGTGCCTTTAACTCAGCTGATTTTTTCTCATACCATTCAATCTGGTCGGGATGGATATAACCGTAACCTGCACCCTTTACCATTCGGTGATTTTCGTCACGGATGTAGTCATTTGAATCAACGCAGAAAATGTTCCAGGAGATTTTTTTGCCGTCAGCGGAGTAAACAGGAATTGAGCAGTTCGCACAGCCGGTTATGTCCTCGTCATTCATACTGCTTCGGAAATTGTCATATTCGGCATAAATACAAATCTGATTTTCTCTTCGCTTGAACGGATGAGTTTCCTCGCCCTCTGAGTCGTGATTGCCGAAGCAGATTGCAAGCGGAATATTTCTCTTTTCAATCGGAGCAATAATTTTTTTAATCGTTTTGTACATATAATCGTATGTAAATTCCTCCCAGAACCCGCTTATATTGTCACCGCCGAAAACTACAAGGTCGGGCTGTGTACGCTCGACAAGTGTTTCGATAACGTGTATTGTTTCAAGCGATTTTTTAACCGGAATCTGCGGATTTTCATCATCATCCATTTCAGGGTCAACTTCGTGAATATCCGTTAAGTGTAATATTTTGAATGTGCCGTCTTCGTGGAATTTTAACGGCTTCTGAGTGTTTTTTATGTAAGAGAGTGAGGTCGGTAATCCTTTTGCCATAACAATCTGCCTTTCAAATATTAAATAATTGTAAATATTTTACGCTTATTTCGTAATGTAGTCAATATGTTGTTGAAATCGAATCAAAAAAGTGTTACAATCATAAAGTATAAATTATAAAGGAGGTTGTTCCTTTGGCAGAAGATAATAAGGAAAAATCTTTGGATGAAATTCTTCCCGAGGAAGAGGCTACTGTTCCCGAGGAAATTGAAAAGCCTGAGCAGGAATCAGGTGACAACTGGAGCTGGGATGCTGCCGTTCAGACGGATATCGGTGAACTGACAGTTGAAAATCTTACAGCGAAAGCGGAGGAAACATCAAAGGAAAAGGATGTAGAAGAAACAGCAGAGGAAAAAGAGGAGTGCGGAACCTGCATTGTGTGCGGCAAATCTCTTTACGGTAGCTCAAGTGAGCTTTACTGTACGGATTGTTGTGCAAAATTCCTTAAAACACAGTATGGTGTAGGACACATTATTCTTGCTTTTGTAATGGTAATTGTTGCGGCAGTCAGCTATTTTATCTGTGCTTCAACCTTTGACATTTCGTCAAAGGTAATGGCTGCTCAGACCAGCTTTAATGAGAGAAGATATACCGATGCAATCAGCAATTGCGATGAAGCAAATAACTCTGTAAGCACAGTTAACGCAGGTGTAAGCGCTGTGCTCGGTTCTGTAAGCGAAAATCTCAGCGCAACTCAGATTTTTACCTACGGAACACGAACAGAAAAAATTATTGTTGAATCAATGGCACAGACACTTTCAATCAGCTACAGTGACAGAGATACTTTTGTTGAGGCTGTCGACGGCATATATACTGCTGAGGCTCTTGCTTTGCCGAAAAATGCAAAAATCAAGGCTTGCTATGATTTCTGCAAGACAATGGATTCAATTTCGGAAACTGTATCAACCAAATGGCAGGGATTTATCTTCAATGAAGACGGCTCCACAAAGGAAAAGGTTCAGTTTGACGAGGCATTGAAATATTTCGATACTGTTGAGATAAAGACAGATGCCGAAAAGAGTGTAATTGAATATTACAAATTTATGACTGCCTACTATGCTGACAAGCCGTCAGATGTTGTGCTTAAGTATTATGACAATGCTTATACACTCGCAGGTGATTTCAGTTATATGTTCCTTCCGAGCTATCTCGGTGTTGCATGGGAGAATGAGGCATATGACAAGGTGCTTGAGCTTGCAGGTGTAGCTATCGCAAGAAATTCCAACGACACATCAGCATATTACTATACAATTAAGACATACATTCTCAAGAAGGATTTTACAAACGCAGATGTTTTCTGTGAGAGGATGAAGAAGGCTGACCCGGACGGACTTGATTATTACTCAATCAAGGCAGAAATCCTTCGCCGTGAGAATAAGCTCGATGAAGCAGTTGCTATGTGTAAGAAGGGTATCGAAATCGGTACAGATGTTGAAATTTATCGTCAGGAGGCTATCGCCTTAATGCTTCTTGATAAGTCTAAGGAAGCATATGAGGCTGTTAAGCAGGCATATGATACAACACTTCAGAATGCTTATTCAGGCGGAAACGTTTCACTTGAAACATTGAATACTGCGGCTTTGATTGCAAAGCTCACAGGTGAGGAAACAGTCTATAATGAGATTGCAGATGTGTTTGAGCAGCAGGGCATGGAATTTGAGGATTCAGTAAAGAAATGTATCAAGGGTGAAATCACATTCGAGCAAATCTTTATGGAAGGAAAAGGTGAAGTATAATGAATACGATTTATATTATTTCAAAGTATTTAACAATCATCGGTTCAGTCCTCAAAGGCTTCTGGGAGCATCTTTTCTGCCGTATAATCGGCATTCCCGTTTCGGATGCAAGATATTTGCAGGCTACTGAGCTTTGCGGTCACGTTGAGCACGATTTCACAAAGAAGAAGCTGCAGGCATTTTTAATATGCGTTCTTCCGGGTATTATGAATGTGCTTTTCGGTCTCGGAATGCTCGTCGGCGGTTATCTCGGTTTGTTCTATTTAAGACCGCAGGTAAGCGAAGCAATTTTCTGGATTTATGCTGTAATGCTTTATCTCGGAATTTCACTTATGTGCAACATCGCTCCGTTGTATGAGGATGCATTGAATAACTGGGACCTGCTTTACGGGAAGAATTCCAAAGCAAACATCGTTGCAAAGATTTTTGCATTCATTCCGTCAGTTCTTGCTCTTGTAACAGCATGGCTTGAAAAGAATGCAATCAGCGTTTTGCTTTATATCATCGCTGTTGTGCTCGGAATAGTTTTGCTTTAAGATTTAATAAATAATGAAACAGGGGTTGTCGGTATGACAGCCTCTGTTTTTTTACGATATGTGTTTTATTTATTTATATTTTCATCAACATATTGCATAATATCTTCTACATTGCATTTTAATATTTTACAAAACATTTCTATTGTATGGGTACTCACACTTTCATTTCGTTTCAATCGCGTGATTTGTGCGGGACTGATACCATAATTTTTAATAAGTGAGTATTGAGAAAAGCCCTTTTCTTTCATTGTTGTCCACAGTCTATCATAGGAAATCATATACCAAACCTCCTATTGACATATTAACCGATTTAGGTATATAATCATATTAACCAATATCGGTTATGATTGGAGGTGCAAAAGATGGAATTTTTAACAGTTAAAGATGTTGCAGAAAAGTGGGGATATAGCGAATCTACAATTCGCAAATGGTGTAAAAGTGGCTTGATAAAAGTAACTATTGGGGCGGAAAAGAAAAATGGTCATTGGCAAATACCGATTTCTGCAGAATGTCCTAAAAAGAAAAAGCATTAGAGTTGACTAATAGTAAAAAAGAAAGGTTGAATGACTATGAATAAAAAGGTTTTTAAAATTATACTTTGTGTTTCTGTGGTTGCATTGTTGTTAGGAATTTACTTAATAGCTAAAAATGAAACCCC
>DCGX01000068.1 GCA_002315505.1 Ruminococcaceae bacterium UBA1767 | reverse complement strand
CCGTGGCCATCGCCAGGTCGTCCTTGATGGTGGCGGAAAAGGCGCTCCACTGCCATCCGACGCAGCCACTGCAGGCCGAATGGACCAGCGGCAGCGCCAGCGAGGAGTGCGACCAGGAGGAATTGAGTGTCAGCCAGAGAAGTTTCATTGCACCAGGTGAATATGCCCAAACGCCATGACCGCGTGGGGAACGGAAATAATATAAAGCCCTCACGCATTTCCCAAATGCGGCTACAGTATCATCAAATACCAACCTCACAGGAGAACACACCATGGAACGACTCGTCATCGAAGGGAAATGCTACCACGCCCACTGCATCGACATGGCTGACAACATCAAGCTGCTGCTCATCCAGGGCAGCAAGGGGATGCTGGGCTGCGGCTATCTCTCCCTGGACGCCGCTGAGAAATTCGGCCATGCGCTGGCAATCGTCAGCGGCGTATCGTGCTACGACGACATGATGGATGCCAAGGTCGCCAAGGTCTCCTCGGCGGCCTCAGCCCTCGGCGTCGCCGTCGGCATGACCGGCCGGGAGGCGCTGCTGACAATGGGCGGCGAATAAAAAAGGGCCCTTCGACGATTTGTCAAAAATCATGCTGGCCAGAAAACTTTNNGGTGCTACTTCCTCTCCGCGCGCGCAGCCCCAGCGGGGCAAGCGCGCAATCTCAGCCCCGGAGGGGCGGGGTTCTGAACAAGTACATTGTTTCAATAATAGTCGCTTCCCTTGCAGGAAAATATCCAAAGCGACATTACAGTTAGCACTTTGTCCGATTTTTGACGCTGGAACAGCATCTGCTGTCCAGCGTCTTTTTTGCGTCTTCGCGATATTTCCGTTCTTTCCATGATCAGAATCTTCTTTCACAACATAGGGCACATCTGCCGGACGAACCTGGTCCTCTCCATCGCCCTCGTCGCCGCCTTCCTGACCTCGCTGGCAGTCCCGCCGGACCGCCAGTGGCTGGGATATTTCGACTGGAAGACGCTGACCTGCCTCTTCTGCGTGCTGGCGGTGGTGGGCGCGCTGCGCAACATCCGCTTCTTCACCCGCCTGGCCCAGAACATCGTCAAGATGTTCAAGACGGTGCGCCTGAGCATCCTGGCACTGGCATACATCACCTTCATCGGCTCCATGTTCATCGCCAACGACATGGCACTGCTCACCTTCCTGCCACTGGGATACTACGTCCTCTCATCCACAAAGAACGACAAATACGCCGCCTTCACCTTCATCATCCAGAACATCGCCGCAAATCTCGGCGGGATGCTCACCCCCTTCGGCAATCCGCAAAACCTCTATCTCTACACAAGATTTTCGATTCCGACCGGCGAATTCATGATGATAATGCTGCTTCCGTTCCTTGTCGCAACTGCATTGATATTAATCTGCTGTCTGTTTGTAAAAAAAGAAAAAATCGCACTTACGGAAGAATGCGAATATAAATTTCAGACAAAACGCACGGTGCTGTATCTCGTTTTATTCGCTCTTTCGATTGCGATAGTTTTCAGATTTATTCCGTATGTTACCGGGCTTATTATTATTCCCCTTGTCCTTATTTTTGCAGACAGAAAAGCCTTAAAAGACGTTGACTACGGACTTTTATTCACATTCGCATTTTTCTTTATATTTGCGGGGAATATGTCGAGAATATCTGCCGTAAACGACCTTATGTCATTCCTGCTCGAAAAAAATACTTTGCTTTTCAGTGTAGCTTCGTGTCAGGTTATCAGTAACGTTCCGTCGGCGGTTCTTCTTTCACGTTTTACGGAAAACTATGCGGATTTGCTTCGCGGTGTAAATATCGGCGGCACGGGTACGCTTATCGCTTCACTTGCAAGTCTGATAACATTCAGAGAATATATTCACCGCAGACCGGGTGAAGCCGCAAAATACATCGGCAAATTCTCACTTTTCAATTTCGGTTTCCTCGCTGTTTTGGTAATTATCTGCTCTTTGTGATTTGCTCACTTTACAAATCGGATATTTTATGATATAATACATACAATAAAAAAGAAAAGGAAAGTGATTAACATGGCAACAGTAGAAATAACAAACGAAAATTTTGAAGAAAAAGTAATAAAATCAGACAAGCCCGTAATCCTCGATTTCTGGGCAACATGGTGCGGACCGTGCAGAATGCTTGCACCGACACTCGAAGAAATCGCAGAAGAACGCAGTGATGTCACAGTCGGAAAGGTTAATGTCGATGAGCAGGCAGAGCTTGCAGACAAATTCGGAATCATGTCTATTCCGACACTTCTTGTTTTCAAGAACGGAAAACAGACCGCAAAATCAATAGGAGTAAAACCTAAAGAAGCTGTTTTAGCTCTCTTAAACTGATTATTATCGGGGTGAAATCATTACGGTTTCTCCCCGATTATTGTTGAATCAAGTTTTTTTTGAAATATTTGTGAACCCTATTGATTATTATCTGCTTTTGTGCTATAATATCAAAGCTTGATAAACAATATCTGTCAATAATTTAATATTTCGGGGTGTAGCGCAGATGGTAGCGCGCTTGGTTCGGGACCAAGAGGTCGCAAGTTCAAATCTTGTCACTCCGACCAGAAAAAAGCTTTGAAAACATAAGGTTTTCAAGGCTTTTTTTGTTTTCAATTATCATGTTTCAAATTACATCAGGTCAACAAAAAGGTCAACATTTTCTGTTATTTGCGGGAAAGAAGGACAAAAAAATGGCGACTATTTACCCTAACCGAAAAGAAGGAAGGATTATCTCTTTCAAATTCAAGGTATACCTCGGCAGAAACAATAATGGAAAACAGATATTCAAATGCATGTGTTAGCATCGGTCAAAAACAGCCACTGAGTATCGGCGTTTTTTGACCAAATTTTGTCGGCTATTTTGTTGTTATGTCTGTATATTTTCTTATTCATTTTTTGCTATTGTCATGGGATATCCTACCTACCGCCAACACTATGCTTTTGTATGTAATTTGAGCTAATACTTCATTTTTTGTTTTCTTTTTCGGCTTTGTTTAAGGTCAATTCTGAAAATTTATCACGGGGGAATCTGCGGTGATTTTTTCCGTCGTATTTCATCATCCGGCGAAAAATCCCTCGAAACTCTTATCTTGCCGAATTATCAGAGCTATCCTTAAACTGTTCAGACCGTCGGAGCAATTTCTGCGATTGTCTTTTCGGCAGCGAAATAACCGAGTCAACAGCATCGGCTTGTAAATATTTTTATGTGTTTTCCGTATTTTCCGAATCTACCGCTTTAATTCGACCTGTCTGCAATGCGATTGTTTCAAGCTTCTTTCCGCGAAAACTTTCGCCCTTAAACTTGAATACGGTAGCTTCATCGAAAATTCTGTCCAATGCACAGAGGAGAGTAGTGTCTTCATTGAAGTTTTCTCTCCACAGCGAGGGATTCTTGTTGCTTGTAAATATGATGTTGAAATAGCCCTCTTTATTGTATCTTCTGTCAATAAGGTCGAAAAACAGTCTCGTGTTTTCCTTATCAAATTCACAGTGACCGATTTCGTCAATAATAAGGCATGACGGTCTTACCAATCCGTTAAGGCATGAATCTTCTTTTCCGCTTCGTCTTGCGGTTGTAAATCTGTCTCTTAATTCGGAAGCCTTAATAAAGTATGTTTTCATTCCGTGCTGACAGCATTCATAACCGAATGCCTGTGCAAGGTGAGTTTTTCCCGTTCCGGGAGGACCGATGAACGCAAGATTTCTGTGCGAATATACAGCAGAAAGAGAAGACAGATTTTTCAGTTGCTCCGCATCTTTTCCTTTTATCAAGGAAAAGTCGAAATTATCGAATGTCTTCGGCTCTTTTAACGGCAAACGGCTCATTCTCAGTAGCGTATGGATAGTTGTCTGCACTTTCTTATCCGTCAGATATGTAAATACCTTTTCTACCGCTTCAAGTCCTTCTTCCGAAATCACCAGTTCTTCGGACAATTTTGCCAATTCTTTTGAAGTAAAATCAAGCTTCAATATTGAGTTTGCTTTCTCAAACCGTTCAAATACAGTTTCTTTCATATCATTCACTCCTTATCAAAGTCGAACTTGTCAAAGGAGATATTTTCTCCGGAATTCGGAAGCTGAAAGACCTGTGTATTTACAGGTGCTGTCGGTAATTCTTCAGGTTGAGAAATTACAAATTGGTCCTCGCAGTAATTATCTTTCCGTCCGTCATTCACACTGTATGTCATGAGCAGTGTCTTCATATCGGAAGAATAAACGTAGATTGTATCACCGTTTCGCATTATTCTTGCGGTAGAACCCGAATACATATACGGAACGCCGAAACGCCGTCCTTCATAATTAACGAATCCGTCAAATGAAATCTTTCTTTCGGGACACAGATAAAACATCACCGAATCGGTTTTAATCAGTTCATGAAGATTAGCAGTGCATTCTTTTGAGTGCATTATTTCCGGAACCGAATCTGTGTATTTACGGTAGCATGAATTCTGTTCGTTGCACCATTCAAGTGCGGTTCTGTTCAAGTCTGAGATATTATGAAATGTTCTGCCCGCAAGGAAATTGTCTTTAACAAAGCGTATAAGGCGTTCAACCGACCCTTTTGTATACGGATGATACGGTTTACACAGCTTAGTCTGTATTCCTACGGTATTCATAAATGCTTCATAATCTTTCTGCCATATAGGAAGACCGTCTAAATCTCTGCGAATTACAACGCTTTTCATATTGTCTGTAAGAACATACTTCGGAACTCCCATAAAACAAAATGCGTGTAACATACCGATGAACAGATTTTCCTGTTTTGCATTGGGAAAGAACTCTATATATCTTTGACCGCAGTGATGGCATATCATGGCAAAGCATGCAACCTTGTATGTTTGTCCTAAAGTATCGGAAACATTTGTAAAGCCCCAATCCATCTGAAAAGCTTCACCGGACTCTGTTGAGTAACGTATACTTCTTTTGCCTTGCGGTCCTGTCGCCTGACGTTTTAACGGCATCAGATGCAGATGTGATGCAATATATTCACTTAAAATTGTTCTTCCTCCGGTGTATCCGTTTTTGCGAAGAATATCTAAACATACAGATGAGTTTCTGACGCCATTCGTCAAAAGGGAATCTATTACCGATGTGTATCCGTCAAGCTTGCTCGGTCTGTGCTTAGCGGTCGCAGGAACGGTAATCGGTTCTGAAAAATTGTTCTTTTTAAGCCGTCTTAAACGTGCTCGAGATATACCCGTCCTCCGTGAAAGTTCGGATAGGTTGATGCTTTCAAACGAAAACGGTCTCCGAGTTCTTCTTTCATTTCGGCTATGGCATTATTCAAAACGGTTGCGCAATCTCGTCTTTGTTCTTTGTTCATAATAATCCTTTCCGCCGTGCTGTTGACGTAAACAGTATAGCAGATTATTATGAAAAGAAATATGGAAAAACAACGAACACGGAAATCTGCGGATTACATTAAGCGAACATCATCGATTTTGCCGAACAGAAAACAATAATTCGGGTTTTCGGATTTTCTGATTAAAACAAAAAATCGCTTTACTAACATTAAAAATACATTCGCTTATTCAGTACATTCTGTCATTTATCGTATTCGGTTAAACAATGTTTTCAGAATAAAAAAATAACAAAAAAAATAACATATAAAAAACGAAAATAGCCGACAAAATTTGGCTGAAAACGACCGATACTCAGTGGCTGTTTTTGACCGATGCTAACAGTATTTTTATACAGAAATAAAGTAACGGTAAATTGGTACAACATTTTCTTACTACATTTTACTGTAAATTTACTACACGGTAATCGAAAAAATATGATAATATCAATACTTACATTTAGTACCAATTAGTACCGAAATAACGTAAAAATTATCGTTTTTTCTGCTTGTTTTCAGTCGTATTTTTATCTGTTTTTAATGGTTTTTCAGCAAATATACACCGTTTCTCCGAAAAGTGGGATAAATATACAAAAAATCGATGCTTTCCGAAAATCAGTCATACAACCGTAAATACGTTTTTGGGGTTGACAAAACAATATATTCTGTTTCAAACGGAATAGTGGTCAGCAATGTGTACACAACTCAAAATGCTTTTCTGACATAATAAAATACAGAAAATCAGACGCTCTGTGTCAGGCTACTGAATAACATTCGGGACTCCGAAAAAAAGATTATCTATAATCATCTTGTTTACGCTTAACAGAGCAAGTTAAAGAGGACTACTGGCACCGAGGGCAATGCTTCTTTTACTGATAGGAAAACATGAGGTTATGAAGTTGACACACTCGT
>DCGX01000035.1 GCA_002315505.1 Ruminococcaceae bacterium UBA1767 | reverse complement strand
AAATCTTTACGAGAGCAACATAAACTAAAGAAATTAAAAGAGAAAAGAAAATCGAGTATCCATACACTCGCTTGTGTTATGAATACTCGATATGGTCGGAGTGTTCATAAGGGATTTGCAAATAATAACCGTTTACGGCACGAAAACATACACAAATAAAGACATTTCACACATTCGACTGAATAGAGCTTTCTTGTTATGATGGAATCACTAAATAACAAGGAGGCTTATCTTATGCCAAAGACAGAAATTACTTACACCCAGGTCGGAGATTATTTTATTCCCGATTTGACCTTACCAACCGAAGAGGAATATCCCCCTCTCGGCAAGTACGGCAGAATAAGGTTGACATATCTCAAAGAAAACAAAAAGGCACAGTACTCAGAAATGCTTATAGATGGTACATTAAGCAGACATCTGCATGATATTGACAAACAGGCAAATGAAATCCTTGAACAGACCATAAAAGCCTTTGCAGAAGTTGACGGGTGTGATGAAAAGCTCAAAGTCACCGACCAGATGAAATGGGTCGGGCTCATGAACAATTACCGGCACTGTGCAGAGGAAATAATATATAAAGAACTTATATACATTTAAATATTCAAAAGAGGTTTGGAGCATTTCAGTCCAAACCTCTTTAAATTTATTCTTCTGTTAATGTTAAAAATCCGTTGACAAACGCATCAGGAAAAACGAAAGATTTTTCAACATTCATATTATCAATATTGAATGATATACGCATATATTTTCTTGCATTATCCATCCATGTGATTTTGCCGATACCGAATTTTTTATGTTTAACCGAAACACCTGTTTTAACAGGAGCAAGTATGGTTTCCCAATCAATTTGCGGTTTTTCCTGTACGGGTTTAGCAATCGTATTTACAGAATTCTGCTTTATTTCGGGTTGCTTTTTCGGTGTTTCAATTTGTACTTTTTTCGGTTCTGTTTTCTTTTCGGGTTTAATTTCAACCGGAGTTATTATTTCTTTGAAATCGACCATAGAAGATTGCTGTTTTGAATATAAAGCATCATATTCTTCACGGCGTAAAACAGTATCCCAACCACCGATTGATTCACCTTCGTGTTTATCAATACCGGTGTAAGAAAGGCTTGAATTTTCGTATTTACGGAAGCCGAAAATACCTTGATTCATTTTTTCCGGGTCGAAAAGTTTAATGTCGCAAAGTACATTGAAATCTTTAACCGATAATCCCGTAACTTTTTGGAATAAATTAGGCTCAATTTGAGTGATAACATCCTTGAGTGTCTGCTCTCTGTAATCGGTGAGATACATAAATGCCGGAATACGAGCGGCTAACTTCAAAAGATTTTCCTGAACCTGTTTTCTCAAAGATTTTGCTTTTTTCTCGTCTTCGGTAAGTTCTTTCTTTTCCTGCGGAGTTAAATCTTCGCCTTTTTCTTTTTTAGCTTTTTTAACCTTTTCGGAACGGTTGATAATGGTCTGAATTTCGGCATTAAGAGAACGGAATCCCTCAATATTCATAAGTGCATTCAGTGCTTCTTCATTGTCCTGTAATGCTTTTAATGTGTCGTTGTCGACATGAACAAGCAATGCTGTCTGCCATCTTTTTGCAAGTAATGTTGCAGAAGTTCCGGCATAGGTGATGTCAAGAATATCCTGTGCATCAATTCTGTTCATTGAAGAACCATCAAAGGCAAGTACGGGCAAAAAGTCAATAAATTCCGCAACCTTTTGCTCGGCACTTGTGTCGTCAACCTTTAATCGGCAGGAGTATTCGGAAATTTGCTGTAATGCTCTTTCAAGTGCAAAATCGAAAACATAACATTCTTTTTTTACGATTTCTCTGTCACCGTGTTCATTTTTAATTTCCCAGGGCGATTGCACACGGAAAGCTGTCTGGAAATATGATTCGGGACTTTTCAGATTGCGAAGCATAAATACACCTGTCCAGGGTCTGACGGTAACACCTGTAGTAAGCTTGCCGCAGGAAAGTGTAATTGTTTTAGTTTTAAGCGGGTCATCCATAGCATTTAATACCGGGTAAAGAGCATCAAGACCGCAACCTGCATCTGTACCGGCACATACTATAATTTTATATTCATCAAAAAAGTTGTTTTGCTTTTGACGAAGCAGATTATTCATAGCATAACAGCTTGCAACATTAGGCAAATACCACAATGTATGTGACAATACATTTAATAAAGTTGTGTCAGAGAATGGCATGGGCGGTTTTTCGTTACCCATTTTCAAGCCGTCAACAATATTTCCCTTACCTCTTATTAAATCAAGCCATTTCTGCACATCGTTTTCATAAACAAACTTTGCAGAATTATAATCGCCTTTTTGAGTAAGCTCTGCTCTGAAAAATTCGTTAATATCAAATTCATCATAGCCTTCATTGAGAGCGACATTCATTGTTATGGAATCCGGAACCTTATATGTAAGCATAAACATTTTCGGTAAAGCAAGATAGGGGTTCGGTTCGTTTTTATTCCAGTTTTCTTTTGCGTATTGCTCGTCGGAATAAGTCCAGTTAAACACCTGGTCTTCAAGAAATTCGCCCGAATTTAATGCTCTGAAAGGAGTACCCGATAAATACAGATAATGAAATGC
>DCGX01000028.1:6974-7152 GCA_002315505.1 Ruminococcaceae bacterium UBA1767 | reverse complement strand
ACATTAATTCCGAAAAGTGAGCAAAAGAATATAATAATTGACATAAAAAGTGCAGTAAATTTTAACATAATCATCACCTCATATATGTTTTCATTATATCATCTCAGATTCGTATTAGCAAATATTTTTTGTGATTTTGAAAAACAAGTTTCTGCTTCGCCGACCGTCCTTGTTCGAA
>DCGX01000028.1:6772-6906 GCA_002315505.1 Ruminococcaceae bacterium UBA1767 | reverse complement strand
CTGTTTTGGCGGAGAGTTAGGGATTTCTTCGGCGCACTGCCGTTCGCCTTCGCGTCGCTTCGCTCCTTGACCACGGACTTCCAAACAGTTCACCGGACTGTTTGTATCGGCTTCGCCGACCGTCCTTGTTCGAA
>DCGX01000028.1:0-6683 GCA_002315505.1 Ruminococcaceae bacterium UBA1767 | reverse complement strand
TGTTTTGGCGGAGAGTTAGGGATTCGAACCCTAGGTTCTTTACGAACACAGCATTTCGAGTGCTGCACCTTCGACCTCTCGGACAACTCTCCGTGTTTAATTTGCTCATATATTTTAACAAATCACCTCTATTTTGTCAATATATATTCTGTTCAAATATTGATTTAAATTGCTCATAATGATATAATATCCTTTATAAAGGAGGCAGATATTATGGATTGTTGTTGTAACAACAGTGATTTATCTCTTATTATGCCTGTACTCGACAAATACGCCGATACAAAGGGCAGTTTAATTACTATACTTCAGCACGCTCAGGAAATCTACGGTTATCTCCCAACGGATGTGATTTATTATATTGCAGACCGAATCGGTGAATCTCCTGCAAAGGTTATGGGTGTTGCTACGTTTTATTCTCAGTTCAGATTAAAGCCTGTCGGCAAGTACCTCATTATGCTCTGTCAGGGCACAGCTTGTCACGTTAACGGCTCACAGAAAATTGAGCAGGCTATTTCTGATGAACTCGGAATTGCTGACGGCGAAACCTCCGATGACGGGCTTTTCACCCTTAAAAATGTTGCCTGTCTCGGATGCTGTTCTCTCTCTCCTGTTATGATGATTAACGGTGAAACCTACGGCAGACTTACTCCCGACAAGGCAAAGGAAATTTTAAGAACGCTTAAAGAAAAGGCAAAGGAGGAATAAGAATGCGTATTGTTGTTGGACAGGGCAGTTGCGGTATCGCCGCAGGTGCATCAAAGGTTTATGACGCAATCGAAGCGCTTATTCCGAACACAGATTCCGAGCTCACCTTCACGGGATGTATCGGTATGTGTTTCCTTGAGCCGATTGTTGATATTTATGACGGCAAAGAGCTTATTAAAAGACTCGTTAAGGTTCAGCCGACAGATGCCGAAAAAATTATTGCATTCATAAACGGTGACAAAAATGCCGTAAATGACATTGAAATCTGCGATGATGACAAGGCTTTTCTCGAAAAGCAGACACGAATTGCACTTCGCCATTGCGGACTTATCAATCCCGAAAAAATTGACGAATACATAGCTGATGACGGCTATGCCGCTCTTAAAAAAGTTCTCACTACTATGACACCTGAGGATGTTATTGACGAAATCAAGCTCTCCGGTCTTGCAGGTCGAGGCGGTGCAGGATTCCCGACATGGTTCAAGTGGAATGCCGCACGTCAGTCACAGGGTGAGGAAAAATATCTTATCTGCAACGCTGACGAGGGTGACCCGGGTGCATTCATGGACAGAGCGGTTATCGAAAGTGACCCTCACAATCTTATTGAAGGTATGCTCATAGGTGCTTATGCAATCGGTGCAAAGGAAGCCGTTGTGTACGTTCGTGCGGAATATCCGCTTGCAATTATCCGTCTTGAAAAAGCTATTGAACAGGCAAAGGAAAAAGGTCTTTTAGGTCAGAATATTCTCGGCACAGACTTTTCCTGTGAAATGAGAATAAAGGCCGGTGCAGGCGCATTCGTTTGCGGTGAGGAAACCGCACTTATTGAGTCACTTCAGGGTGAGCGTGGAATGCCGAGGTTAAAGCCTCCGTTCCCTGCACAATCGGGTTACTGGTACAAGCCGTCAAACATTAACAATGTTGAAACCTTCGCTAATGTTGCGTGGATTATGCTCAACGGCGGTTCTGCTTTCTCTGCAATGGGTACAGAAAACAGCAAGGGCACAAAGGTTTTCGCCCTCACGGGTAAAATCAAAAAAGGCGGTCTTGTTGAAATTCCTATGGGTAAAACTCTGCGTGATGTTATCTTTGATATCGGCGGTGGAATAAAAAATGATGCACAGTTCAAGGCTGTTCAGATGGGCGGACCATCGGGCGGTTGTATTCCTGCGCATTTGCTTGATACTGTTATCGACTACAAGGCTCTCGGTGCTACGGGTGCGATAATGGGCTCGGGCGGTATGGTTGTTATGGACGAAAGCACCTGTATGGTAAGCATGGCTCAGTTCTTCCTCGACTTCACTACGAAAGAATCCTGCGGAAAATGTATACATTGCCGAATCGGTACAAAGAGAATGAATGAAATTCTTAACCGTATCGTCAAGGGTGAAGGCAAAGACGGTGACATCGAGCTTCTCGAAGAATTGTGCTATTCCATCAAGGACGGTGCACTTTGCGGACTCGGACAGACAGCTCCGAATCCAGTTCTTACTACAATCAAATACTTCAGAAACGAGTACGAAGCTCACATAAATGAAAAGAAGTGCCCTGCACATTCCTGCACAGAGCTTATTTCCTACACAATTAATCCCGAGCTTTGCAAGGGTTGTACTTTGTGTGCAAGAAAATGTCCTGTTTCTGCAATCACGGGTGAGCTGAAATCCGCTCACAAAATTGACAACGATAAGTGCATTAAGTGCGGTGCCTGCTACAACAACTGCAAATTTAATGCTATTACTATGGATTGAGGTGGTTTGATGGATACAATTAAGGTTATTATCGACGGCAAAGAATGTGTCGGTGAAAAAGGTCAGACCATTCTCACTATTGCCGAAAACAACGGAATTGAAATTCCTACATTGTGCTATATTAAAGAAGTTAAGCCATACGGCGCTTGCGGACTCTGTGTTGTTGAGGTCGAGGGTATTCCAAAGCTCCTTCGCTCATGCTCTGCCGTTGCAAGTGATGGAATGGTGATAAATACTCAAAGCGACAGAGTTCGTCAGTCAAGAAAAATTGCACTCGAGCTTCTTATGTCCGACCATACAGGTGATTGCAAAGGCCCCTGCTCGCTCAACTGTCCTGCAGGTACGGATTGCCAGGGCTATGTTAAGCTGATTTCACAGGGCAAATACAAGGAAGCCGTTGAGCTTGTAAAGGACAGAGTTCCTCTCCCTGCTTCAATCGGTCGAGTTTGTCCGCATCCTTGCGAAACCGCCTGCCGCAGACAGATGGTAGAAGAGCCGATTTCTATCGCTTTTCTCAAAGCCTTTGCCGCTGACAAGGACTTGAAATCGGACAACAAATTTATTCCCGAGATAAAGCCTGCAACAGGTAAAACTGTTGGTATTATCGGCGGAGGCCCTGCAGGTCTTACCGCCGCATATTTCCTTGCAACCAAAGGTCACAAGGTTACAATTTACGATGCAATGCCGAAAATGGGCGGTATGCTCCGCTATGGAATTCCGCAGTACAGACTTCCTAAAGAAGTTCTTGATATGGAAATTGACACCATCAAAGAGCTTGGCGTTGAAATGATTAACAATGTCAAAATCGGCAAGGATATCACTCTTGATGACTTCAAATCAAAGTTTTATGCAACACTCGTTGCTATCGGTGCTTGGAAGAGCAGTTCAATGGGTGTCACAGGCGAAGACCTTAACGGTGTTTACGGCGGTATTGATTTTCTCCGCAGTGTTGCTCTCAAAAAGCCGTTTTCAATCGGTGAAAAGGTAGCCGTTTGCGGTGGCGGTAACACGGCAATGGATGCCTGTCGTACTGCTGTCCGACTCGGCGCAAAGGAAGTTTACGTTATTTACAGACGAACAAGAGCTGAAATGCCTGCCGAAAAGGTTGAAATTGATGAGGCCGAGGAAGAGGGCGTAACATATAAATTCCTGTGCAATCCCGTTGAATTCATCGGTGAAAACGGAATGCTCAAAGAGGTTAAATTACAGAAAATGGTACTCGGCGAGCCGGATGCAGGCGGAAGAAGAAAGCCTGTACCCGTTGACGAGTTTGAAACAATCGCTCTTGACTCCGCAATTATGGCAATCGGTCAGAAAATCAGTATTGACGGCTTTGAGGAGCTTGAACTGACAAACAGAGGTAACATCAGCGCAGATACAACAACCTTCCGCACATCTATTGACGGAATTTTCGCAGTCGGTGATGCGACTAACAGAGGTGCTTCAATCGCAATCGAGGCTATCGGCGAAGCACAGAAAGCAAGCGAGGTTATTGACAGCTTCCTCAACGGAAAAATGGTTGCTTACAAAAAGCCGTTTGTTTCCGAAAAGATTGTCACAGCCGAAGACCTCAGGGACAGAGAAAAAATCAGCCGTGCAAAAATGCCACAGCGAAGTGCAGAAGAAAGAAAGCACGACTTTGACGAGGTTAATCTCGGATTTACAGACGAAATGGCAATCAGCGAAGCAAAAAGATGCCTTGAATGCGGTTGCCACGATTATCATGAGTGCAAGCTCATCCGCTATGCAAATCAGTATGATATTCATCCCGAGCGTTTCTGCGGTGACAAGCACAACTGTCCTAAGGAGCAGAAGCTCGTAACAATTGAGCGTGACCAGAACAAGTGCGTACTTTGTAATCTCTGTGTCCGTGTTTGTGACGAAGAAGTCGGAAAAGGTATTCTCGGTCTTGTCGGCAGAGGATTTACAACGGTTATTAAACCCGAATTTAACAAACCTGAAGTCCTTACATTCTGCAAAGATTGTCAGAAGTGCGTGAACAATTGCCCGACAGGTGCGTTGAAATCTTTATAAAAAAATTCAAGAGCTTGCTTTTGCAGGCTCTTAATTATTTTCAGATATTCTTTTAAGATGTTATTATGCAGGGCAGGTAGCTGTGCTCCTGTAAAATTCATCATAGTTAAGCGGGAGAACACAGTTCTCCCATACTTAATAATTCTGACTTGTTCAGACATCAGGCGACAGGTTGTCGCCACTACGATATAATTCTTACTTGAGATTCTTCTCCGCCCTACCTTGTGTAAAGGGATGTGGATTTGACGAAGTCAAAGACGGAGGGATTGTTTTTTCTTGAGATTCTTCGTCACTTTGTTCCTCAGAATGACATATGCAGTTTTTCGTAGAGGACGATGCCCACATCGTCCGTTTAATGCACAATTACGTTCTATCCTACAGAGTTGTGTAGGGCAGTGGGCTTTGCTCCTGCCAATTTGCGAAGCAAATTTATGAGGATTTTCTAACGAAAATCAGGCAAGAGTAGAACCCTTGCCCTACAAAACAATTCTATATCTTTCGTAGTGGACGATACCCACATCGTCCAAAAAAGCAGGAACAAAATCAAATACGAAGGATTGTTCTGCTTTGTTTTCCCTTTGATCCCTCAGTCTCGCTTTGCTCGACAGCTCCCTTTTTCCGTTGCACGGAAAACAGGAGCCGTAAAAGCATGTCATACTGAACGGAGTGAAGTATCTCATTGTACCTTGTGCATTAGGACGATGTGGGCATCGTCTGCTGCGAATAAATAAAAAATATTCTAAATAATAATTTATTCTAATAGATATTATTTACGGTTTTGTACACATAAATTCCTTACGGAATTTTGGCAGGAGCAGAGCCCCTGCCCTACAAAATATACTAAGCCTTGTCATTCNNACAAAGTGACAAATAATCTCACCAACCAATTTGTTTGTTCACAAGTTTTCGTGAAGACTCTAAAAAAAGCAGTACCGGTTTTCCCGATACTGCTTAAATTTATTGTTCAATTAAATCAGAACTTGAAGCCTGTCATTGAAACTGTTGTCTGAGCCTGTGCTGTACCCTTTGAACCCATAACGCTTGAAAGCTCAAAGTTGAATGTGAACGAAGCCTTAAGTGAAACAAGGTTACCTGTTGAAGCATTAACAACAGCTGTGATTACTGCATTGCTGTAGCTCTCGCTGATGTTTGCCTTTGTGCAACCCGGAACTTCGTCAATAGCTGACATAACGTTCTCAGCTGTCTTGTGATCCCAGTAATCCTTATCGTTGTCACCGCAAGCAAGTCCGCTTCTGTCAAGAGGTGAGTTGTTTGAAGAAACAACCTGACCTTCCTTAACTGAGCTTGAGCCTGACTTGATGTAAAGTGTAAGTGTGTAGTTAGAACCACTCTGTGTGCAAGTAGCCTTTGTTACATCTGAAGCTGTGAGCTTTGATGCCTGCAAGTACTTCTGATAGCTGTCCTTGTCCTCTGCAGTAACTGTCTTTGAGATCTTGTTATCATCGCCGATACCCATGAACTGGTAAACAAGGCTCTTTGAAGCGTTAAGTGCAACACCTGCATCATATGCCTTTTCAACTGTTGTTCTTGACTTTGTGAACGGAGCCTTCTTATTGAAAGCTGCTGCTGTTGCTGCGTTATACTTTGCAACGATGTCTGCTACTGTTGTAGGTGCTTTATTACCTGCTGCAGCCTTAGTTGTTGCTGTGCTGCCGCCGTTGTTGCTTGCTGCTGTTGTAGCTGTGTCACCTGCTGCAGTGTCATCTGCAGGAGCTGCTGTGTCGTCACCTGCAACTGCTGTATCGTCGCCTGCAACTGCTGTGTCATCGCCTGCAACTGCTGTGTCGTCACCTGCAATAGCTGTGTCGTCACCTGCGTATGTGTCGTCTGCAACTACATCTGCGTCAATACCATCTGCTGCTGACTGAGTTGCACCGGCTGTCTTTGCGTCGCAAATCTTACCTGTGTTTGATACTGCTGTCAAGCAGACAGCAACTACGCAGATAATTGCTGTTATGCTCTTAATTATAGTGTTTTTCAATTCCATCGGAACCTACTCCCTTCATTTTAATTCATATTTATTATACTTTTTATTGTCAAAAAAGTAAATACACCATTTAACAAAAATAAAGCTATTTTTTTGTGCAAAACTTACACAAGAACCTTTGCAAGGAAATCCTTGCATCTGTCTGTTTTCGGATTCGAGAAGAATTCTGCAGGATTGTTTTCTTCAAT
>DCGX01000079.1:8524-9015 GCA_002315505.1 Ruminococcaceae bacterium UBA1767 | reverse complement strand
TGGGACTTAATCTGTTCCCTTGCTACCCTGCGGGGGATTTACTCATTATTGCTCTATATTTGGTACTGCTCGCTCGCTAAAACCCTTACAACTACCGTGTTTTTCCTATATTACTCTGCTTTGAAAAAGGCTTTTGACAGTGTATGAAATGGTTAGCAGGCTGGGCAGAAACAATAATCTGTTCCCTTGCTAAAACTGCTCGCTTGCTAAAATCCCTATCACTCTCATATTTTCTCTTAATGAACCCATATTGCTGTATGCCTAAAAAAGAGCAAAGGTGGGGTGAGGCTTGGATAGTGTGGGACGTGTTCAACTGCCTAAAAACGGACAGTGTGGGTATGAAACAGGCTAACGGGCCGGGCAGAAACCCTGCGGGACTTAATCTGTTCCCTTGCTAAAACCATTGTCATACCTTGCTTTTCGCTCAATGGCTCTGAATTGGTGTTAATGGTTAGCAGGCAGGGCTGAGCGGAGCCGTCTGTAAGGCGGGC
>DCGX01000079.1:8311-8441 GCA_002315505.1 Ruminococcaceae bacterium UBA1767 | reverse complement strand
ATATAGAGGTGTGAAAAATAACATACTGCGTAGCCTTTATTATGTGAAAAACGGGAAAAATCATATAAAAAACGGGAGAAATCCGTACTTTATGTGATATATTTTCTGTTTTTATCTCAAATATCGGTTA
>DCGX01000079.1:0-8219 GCA_002315505.1 Ruminococcaceae bacterium UBA1767 | reverse complement strand
TATCGGTTAATTCCCCCGTTTTTTTTATTGTATCTTTGAAATTCTAATTAAAGAAAGGAATATTTTTATGAGAAAAACAAGCAACCATTCTGAGAAATGTGAGAAAATCAGCCTAAAAAAATGTGTAGGTATTTGCAAAACCTACAACGAATTGCAGACGAAGTTCGCCAAACGCCTTGAAGAAGATGAAAATGTCGTTTCGTTTGAATGCAATGTGCCTATCGAAGACGAAAAACTGTCTGACGGTGTATATACGACCGACTTCGTAATCCATACCGCAAACGGTGATGTTGCCGTCCGTGAGTGCGTCTTCAGGAAAAATATTATGAAAATGAAAACGGCAAAACTTCTTGACGTATCACGTGAATATTGGCTCGTCAAAGGTGTAAAGGATTGGGGGATTGTTATCGATGCAAAACAGTGATGTCTATCGTATTATTGACGAGAAAGAACGGCTCGTCATCAACACAACGAAAATGACGATGCCGGAAAAAATGGGCGAAGAAGCCTTCAAAGAGTTGTGCACAACTCCATTGGCGTTGTGGACGGCACCTGCGGAGAAAATTCGTTCGACAGATAATTTAAGTCCGACCGAGTTGAAGATTATGCGTGAAAGATTTACTGTAATCTCGCCGATTTTGTCTTTTTTAGGCGATTTATCAATGCGGAATTATTTAATCAATTCAATCTCCGAGCAATACAAGATAAGCAAACAGACAATAAGAAAGTATCTGTGTCAATATCTTTCAACAGGACGGGTTGAAAGTTTAGCCCCGAAAGAGAAACAGGAAGAACGACCGTTAAACAGTGATGAACTCAATTTTCGTTGGGCATTGAACAAGTTTTTCTACACTCAGCGGAAAAACTCTTTACAAACAGCATACAAACTAATGCTCAAAGAGAAATACACCGACTATTCGGGTGTTTTGCTTGAAAAATATCCTGCATACGGTCGCTTTTACTACTATTACCGCAAACATCGCAAACCCGAAAGCGAGCGAATATCCAGAAACGGTTTAACGGAGTATCAACGCAATGCACGACCGATTTTAAGTACAATCAACGACTTGGCTTATGCCGTCGGTTTCGGTATGGTGGATAGTACAATCTGCGACATACATCTTGTAGATGAAAGCGGAAAACTTGCAGGTCGTCCGATACTGACTATTTGTGTTGATGCTTACAGTCGGCTTATCTGCGGTTTCTCGCTCGGTTATGACGGCGGAATGGCTTCCGTAAGTGATATGATGCTAAATGTCGTTGAAGATAAAGTCGCCTTTTGTTCGTTATTTAATTTAACTACAACCCCATCCCAATGGCCCTGCAACACCTTACCTGCGGTTATAATTGCAGACAACGGCAGGGAGTATGACAGCACAATGTTCGGTCAAATCACGGAATTGGGTATAAAGATAACTAACTTACCGCCTTACCGTCCCGAACTCAAAGGTGCTGTCGAAAAAGCATTTGATATAATTCAGAACCTTTATAAATCAAAGTTAAAGGGCAAAGGTGTCATAGAACCCGATTTCCAGGAACGTGGTGCTCACGACTACCGACTTGATGCCTGTCTGACATTAGCCGAGTTTAAGAAAATAGTTGTTTGCTGTATCATTCACTACAATTCAAAAAATGCTCTTGTAAATCTGAACTATACGAAAGATATGATAGATAAGAGTGTTGAACCTTATCCCTGCTCGCTTTACAATTACTCTCTCGCCCACTTGAACTCCAACACAATCCCTGTTTCAAAAGAACTTTTATATAAAACAATGCTTCCGAGAACAGTCGGTAAATTCACAAGAAAGGGTTTAATTGCCAACGGTCAAAGATACAGACACACCGACGGTAATTTCACAAAGCGGTATCTAAACGGCGGAGATGCACAGGTCGCTTTTGAACCCTGCGATGCGAGCAGAGTATGGCTTGTTGAAAAGGGTGTATTTACCGAGTTTGAACTTGTCTTGAAAAACTATGACGGTATGAGTTTTGATGAGATAGATAAACTCAAATCGGAGCAAAAAGAAGTGATTAAGGGGAAAGTACGGGATAGCGTGCAGGCAGAAATAGACTTGCAGAAACAAATTGATTTAATCGTTGAGAACAGAAGTTTTGTTCAGAAGAAAGGAAAGAAAAATGCGTAATGAACTTTTGATAGGTGATGAACTCAAAGTCGAATTGGCTTTTTTCCCCGATTATTCATCGGAAATACGAAATGCAGAACCCGAACGGCGATTAAAAGCATTGGACGATATTTATCGGTTATATTACCCTTTCGGTTTTTCGGAGGAAATATATACAAAACTTCATCTCGCACTTTTACGTTCTCTGAATAAGAAGAAAGACAGGAAAACCGTTATAAGACAACTGTATGACAATCGTAACGTTGTATATGGTGCATTGCCTTCGGGAATTATCGGCGGTTCCGACAGTTTTACAATCATAGGCAGAAGCGGTATAGGTAAAAGTACGGCGATATACCGTTCGCTCAATATTATAGGCAATAAGGTGATTACATCAAAGAACCCGTTCGGACAGGTTATTCCCGCTTTGTCGGTTCAGACACCGTTTGACGCATCGGTCAGGGGTTTGCTTTTGGAAATCCTGAAAGCAGTAGATAACACATTAAGTACCGATTATTACAGGATTTCTCTGCAAAAAAGATTATCTACGGACGGTCTTATCTGTACGGTAAGTTCCGCCTGTATAAATCACATCGGACTTTTGATTGTTGATGAGATACAGAATGTTATCTTTTCCAAGAACGGACAAAATCTGGTTCGTTCTTTAACACAGTTGATAAATAACAGCGGTATCTCAATATGTATGGTCGGAACACCCGAATGCTTTGACTTTTTTCAGGCAGACGAAAAACTTGCCCGCCGTTCAGTCGGATTGTATTATAACGAATTTCCGTTAAATGATGAGTTCTCCGATTTCTGTACAACAGTTTGGTCATACTGTTATGTAAAAAAACAAAGCGAACTTACAGACAGTATCGTTAAATGGCTTTACGACCGAACAGGCGGAATAACGGCTAATGTAATAACTCTTATTCACGATGCACAGGAAACGGCTATATTGAACGGTTCCGACAATCTGAATATGAATGTCCTTGAAATGATTTATTCAAACAGAATGCGGTTTTTACACGGATTTCAGAATGTTGATATACAAAAAAGAAAGATACCTAAAAAGAACAGAAACATCGTTGTCAATTCGGCTGTTAAAGAAGAAGTACAGACCGTTGCCGAAAAAGAAGAACAGACCGACGGCGAATTACACGATACAAGGTTCATCGAACATTTACTCAAAGATAACATCGATAACGAAAACGGCTTTATTGATGCCGTAAAAAAAGAAATCTGCGTGATTGAGATTTGATTGGTTTTTTCCCTGAGGTTTATCCCGACGAACTTTTGTACAGTGTTTTTGCAAGGTATCAGGTATATTGCGGATACACCGGGCATCACGGCTTATATCCCGACATTTTTATTAAAAATGAGAAGCAAATACCGTTTCGGCTGACAGCACCGATAAACAATGACGTAAAGGAAGCAATCGGCAATTTTGAAGACGTAATCCATCGGCACACATTGATTGACTATTATATCCGTTTCATCTCAAGAAGAAAACGGGAACGGGCTTTGAAAAGCATATTATCGGATGATGCAATAGATACTCCCCTATCGTTTATTGTTAATTCCGATTTTGATTACAATGCCTTATACTGTCCGCTGTGTGCAAAAGCAGACAGAGACATTTACGGTGAAACGTACTGGCACAGGTCGCATCAGTATCGGGGAATTGATGTTTGTCATATTCACGGCTGTTATCTGATGAATTACAAATTAACCGCTCAGCAGTCGGTATCCGCCGAAGCCGTTATTCCCACAGATGACATTGTTTGCTATTCACCCAATGAACCTGAATTTGCTCTTGCGGGATATGTTGCCGAATTGATGAATAAACCGCTTATAAATAAAAACATCTCGGTAAGCGAATATCTTAAACGCAAAGCGGAGTATTCACAATATTATTCCGTATTCACAAAGCGGGTTGATTTTGAGAAGATGAGCAACGGTTTGGCAAAGTTTTATAAAGGAATGCAGTCAAAATATTTTGCACCGCAACAGTTGCTCAAGGTGTTCGTAATCGGAGCCACCGACTTTGCTCAGGTGTGTGCAATAGCACTGTTCCTCGGAGTTTCGGTCGATGAACTGAACAATATGCTTTTGCCGACGGATAACGGCATAAACTATAATAAACTGCACAAAATTGTATAGCAAAAAAGTACAGGGACGAAAATCTCTGTACTTTTCATTTACCGTTTATTTTTTAATTTCCTTTATTGCGTCTTCAACATCATATTTTTTCGTGTTTCCCGTTTCAAACATCTGTTTTGCTTCAAGTAATGCTTCAAGGGTTTCCGAATTTTCGGTATTGAGCGTAATCTCAAACGGAATACAACCCTGACGGACTGACTGTCTTAAAAATATATTGAACGCAGTGGTCATATTAAGTCCGAGTTCGGAGAAAAGAACATCTGCCTTTTCTTTTAACTCACTGTCAATTCTGAAACTTACATTGGATAATTTTTCGTTCATATAATTACCGCCTTTCAGTGATACATATTATATCACAATAAAACGCTTCTGTCAAGTTATTTTAATGCAATTTAAGTGTAATTTCAGTTAAAATTGTATATTGCATTTGTCCTGCTCGCTCGCTAACCATTTATGCCCACATACTCTCCTTCCGATAAGAGTGAAGACAGGGAGAAAGTGGTTGTAATGTGGGGCAAATTGAATATCCGATAATTAAGATATAATCTGCCTGAAAAGGTTGTAACAGAAGATACCGTTTTCGACGAAATTGTCAGTATTGTGCCTATAAAGAAAGAAATGATTAAATCCTATGTGGCGGACAATCTTTTCAACGAAAATGAATGGATTAACGAATATTTCGATGACGGTTTATGTGAATAAAAATCACGGTTGACAGAGACAATAGTATAAAATGATTTTTTTGTATTATTTTACGTTTTTGCTTGACAATGTAAACAAAACAGTATATAATATATATCAAAGGAGATGATACTGTGTCTACAACACCTACACAGGTACGAATCGATTCCGATATAAAAAAAGAGGCAACGGTTCTTTTTGACAGTTTGGGACTTGATATGTCAAGTGCTGTTAATCTTTTTCTTCATCAGTGTGTGCTGAGAGGCGGGCTTCCGTTCAACATAGAATTACCCGAATATTCGCAGAAAACACTTGAGGCGATGGAAGAAGCAAGACGTATTTCAAAAGATAAAAGTGTTAAAAGTTATGATTCAATAGAAGAACTGAAAGCCGGACTTAAAGAATAATGTATCACATTAAATTCACTTCGACATTCAGAAAAAGTTATAATTTAATGCAAAAACGGGGTTACGACATTTCTTTACTTGATAATGTAATCGAGTTGCTGAGAACGGGAGCAAAACTTGATGAAAAATACCGAGACCACGCTTTGACAGGTAATTTTATCGGATTCAGAGAGTGCCACATAAAGCCCGATTGGCTTCTTGTTTATTTAATTGAAAACGATGTTTTGACACTGACCTGCGTTGACACCGGAACCCATTCCGATATATTCAAAAAATGAATAACCCGAAATACAGCCGTACTTAATGCGGTTGTATTTTTTTGTCCGAAATCGGAGCGTTCTGACAGCAACGAAAAACTGTTTCTTTTCACCGACGGCGACTACACCACATTTGCGAATATGTCCGTCCTGTTTTACAGGTTACTGTCCACAACTGTTTTGGAAAAGTTGTACACGGCGGGTTCGGCGGAAAGTCATATACATCACATTCGTGATATCATCTTCCGCAACCGTCTCGGCAGTTGTACACACCCTGTTCGGTGAATACCTGCCGACGCAACGTACATCAAATATGTGATAGAGTTGTACACGGCTGATTTGGCATTCCGGGAAAACATAATAACCATAAACCCCGTTTGCGGTTGCATTCGGGGTTATTTTTTTGCAGAATAATTATGTTGCAAAAATATAATATTTAAGCAATATACAATTTATTTTAATATATTATTTACTTTTTATTATTCATAAACAATAAAAACATTCACGAAATATAATTCTTTCAAACGAAATATTCACGCAAACAGGCACAGTGTCCACAATTACCTCGGTGTTTTCGACAAAATATGGTATAAGCATTAGGCGAGATAGGTACTTTCGGCAGTGGTTTTCGGTATTGAATATCTTTACCGAAATGCCCTTCTGTAAAATCGGTACCTTTCTGACATAATGAATTATAAACAAACCATACGGTTTCAAATCTATAATTTTATTTCGAAAGGATTATTTTTTATGAAAAACACCAATTCAGTTAATACCCCCGCTTTTTATTCTTCCAAAGACCTTAATAAAACAATCGGCATTTGCAATTTCATTCGCACAGGTAAAGAACAGTCGGCAATAATGTCTGATACGTTGTGGCACGATGCCGTTACGGTTTTTGCCCGCTTTGATAACGGCAGAGAGACCGTTCATTCCCTTGCTTCTTCCCGTTTCGGTTATACAGTGCAGGATACAGATAAAACCGTTGATGAGATACTTAATTCGGATATTGCACCTATAACCTGTGCCGAATTGGAAGCACACGGATTTGTATGTCCGAAACGTAAGAACGGAACCTGCACCTGTATGTCACCTGCCGTCGTTCATAAAAAGAACCTTACGACAGATGACCTTGAAGATATGCTTAATACTATTCCCAAGTCATCGGACAAGTTGATAAACGCAGAGACTGCTCACGACTTCATTCAGACATATCTTTCCGACATCAGTGTTCCCATCGCAAAAGAGTTTATAAAAACAAAAGTTAAGGAGCGTTTTGATTTCACCGCAACGACGGCAAACGAGTTTGCAAAAGAAATCGGAAACCCGAAATCCATTGACGATAAGATGCCCTGGTACAGTATTCAAAACGGCAAAACGGCATTTTCAGCAGGTATATTAGCGGATAATCTCAAAACGAGAGAACATTTTATTTACAACGGTACAGAGTTGAGAAGATACAATAAAGGAGTATATGAAGAAGCGGAAGATTATATGGTCAAGAGTATGATACAGGAAAATATGATGCTCTCCGATTCACGTACAGGACAGATAAACGATACCATTGACCAGTTAAAAGCAATTTCCGCCATTGACAGAACTCTCCTTGATACCGAACCGTATTTCGTCAATTTACAGAACGGAATATACGACGCAAAGAATAAGCAATTCATTTCGCACAGTCCCGACTATTTGCTTACAAGTCAGTTCCCCGCAAGTTTTGATCCCGATGCAAATTGCCCGAGATTTGAGCAGTATTTATCCGAAGTTCTTGATGAAACACAGATACCGCTCGTTCAGGAAATACTCGGCTATCTCCTTGTAAGAGAGACGAAAGCACAGAAATCATTCGTATTAATCGGCGAAGGATGCAACGGCAAAAGTGTGTTCCTTGAGGTCATCAGACGTGCGTTGATAGGCGAAACGAACACGAGTTCCTGTTCTCTGCAAAGCCTTTCCGAACGTTTTCAGATTGCCCAGTTGGTCGGAAAATACGTAAATATTTTTGCCGATTTACCTAAGAACCCGATTGAAGACAACGGCATTTTTAAGGCACTCGTCGGTCAGGACGCAATCACCGTAGAGAAGAAGCATTGTAATCCGTATCAATATCATCCGTTTGCAAGATTGCTGTTTTCCTGTAATTCGCTTCCCGAAAACAGGGGCGATACGAGCGACGGTTTTTACAGAAGATTTACTATAATCCGTTTCGGAAAGAAAATTGAGGAGGAGAAAAAGGACAAGGACCTTGTTGAAAAACTCATTGCAGAGAAAAACGGTATTCTCAATTTTGCACTTAACGGTTTGTTCAGATTGATGGAAAATAACTTCAGGTTCAGCGAAACGGAAGAACAGAAAAAAGAACTTGAAGCATATAAAACGGTTTCCGACAGCACAATATCTTTCGTCAATGACATTTGCGTTTGCGAAAAAACCGCTACCGTTAATCACACAACATTATACGAAAGGTACAAGCGGTTCTGCGAAGACAATAACATATGCACCGTTTCCAAACCGAGTTTTGAAGATAATTTGAAACGTAATTTCGGTGTCGAAAAAGGCAAAAACAGCAAGGGAACGGAACGTGT
>DCGX01000076.1 GCA_002315505.1 Ruminococcaceae bacterium UBA1767 | reverse complement strand
TTGAGAGCCTTAGCCATAGGAGCAAGGCAGTTTGTTGTGCAAGATGCAGCAGAAATGATTGTATCATCAGCTGTAAGTGTATCGTTGTTAACTGAGAAAACGATTGTCTTGAGGTCGTTTCCTGCAGGAGCAGAAATAACAACCTTCTTAGCACCTGCATCGATGTGAGCCTGGCTCTTATCCTTTGAGCAGTAGAAGCCTGTGCACTCGAGAACTACGTCAACACCGATTTCGCCCCAAGGAAGCTCAGCAGCGTTAGCCTTAGCATAGATCTTAAGCTCTTTGCCGTCAACTGTGATTGTACCAGCCTCGTCATCAGCTGTAACTGTGTGAAGATTTTCACCGATCTTACCACAGTAACCGCCCTGTGCGGTATCATACTTGAGAAGGTGAGCGAGCATGCTTGGCTTTGTAAGGTCATTGATAGCTACTACATCATAACCCTCTGCGTTGAACATCTGTCTGAAAGCAAGACGTCCGATACGGCCGAAGCCGTTAATTGCAACTTTAACTGACATTTGAATTACCTCCAAATAATTTTGATAAAATTTACCATTTGATATTTTATTACTTTTTTGCTTATTTTTCAAGTGATTTGTTATATTTTTAACCTGAAAATGCAACTTTTGTTATCTTGCACAAAATATTGATTATTATACAGAAAAAGACATTATATTGTACAAATATTACTTTGTTCTTATCGCCTTTAAACGCTTCATAACGTCGTTTTCGCCTCTACCGAAGTAGTCGTGGAGAATTTTATATTCCTCGAAGAGCTTGTTATATACTTCAACATTCTCGGGATTCGGATAATAAATCTTGTCCTTGACCTTGCCGAGAGCAGCAGCACCGTCATAAAGGCTGTCGTAACCGCCCTTGTCAGCGCCTGCGGCACAAGCGCCGTAAATTGCACTGCCGAGAGCACCGCCCTGAGCACAATCTGCAATCTTAATCGGCATATTGATAACATCTGCATAAATCTGCATTGTCATCGGATCCTTCTGACTGATACCGCCTGCGGCATAGAAGGAGTTAACGTCAACTCCGTTGTCCTTGAATACCTCTACAATCATTCTTGTGCCGTATGCAGTAGCTTCAATCAAAGCTCTGTAAATATCCTCGGGCTTTGTCTGAAGTGTCATACCGAGGAGCATACCGGAAAGGTCGGCATCGACGAGAACAGAACGGTTGCCGTTCCACCAGTCAAGAGCAACAAGTCCGCTTTCACCGGGCTTTTTGCTTTCGCACTTCTGACGAAGATATTTATGTATATTAAGTCCCTGAGCCTCAGCATCATCATAATATGACTTCGGAAGACAGTTGTCAATAAACCACTGGAAATGGTCACCAACACAGCACTGACCTGCTTCGTAAGCGTAAAGACCGGGAAGAATACCATCGGCAACAACACCCGAAATACCGGGAACCTTCACTTCCTCGTCGCTTAAGAGCATATGACAGGTTGATGTACCCATAATTGCGAGCATTTCGCCAGGCTTTGTAATACCGACAGCAGGAACGAATACGTGAGCGTCAATAATTGGCACTGCAACTGCTGTACCTGCCTTAAGACCTGTAAGAGCGGCAAACTTTTCGTTGACCTCACCGGCTTTAGTACCGAGTGGCATAATGTCACGTGAAAATTTGTCATCTATAACATTTTCAAGTCTCGGGTCAAGAGCCTTGAAAAATTCATTTGATGGGAAGCCCATGGTTTTGTTCCACATACCCTTGTAGCCTGCACAGCACGAGTTGCGGATTTCTTTGCCGCAAAGCTGCCATGTTACCCAGTCAGCTGCTTCGATAAATCTGTCAGCCTCATCATAGATTTCGGGAGCCTCGTCAAGAACCTGCCATACCTTTGGAATTGCCCATTCTGAGGAAACCTTGCCGCCGTAGAGTGCGAGCCACTCCTGATTCATATCCTCTGCAATTTTGTTGAGCTTTGTAGCTTGAGCCTGAGCTGCGTGATGCTTCCACAATTTTACATATGCGTGTGGCTCGTCCTTATACTCGTCCATGAAGCAAAGGGGAGTACCGTTATTTTTTGTCGGCATAACAGTACATGCTGTGAAGTCTATTCCGAGACCGATGATGTCGGCAGGGTCAACCTTGCTTTCTTTGATAACGGCAGGGATTGTTATTGTGAGAACATCAATGTAATCCTGCGGATGCTGTAATGCCCAGTCGGCTCCGAGAGTCTTACCGCTGGGGAGCTTTTCGTCCATAACGCTGTGTGGATAGTCGAGAACGGAGGTTGCAAGCTCTTCACCTGTTTTAACGTCAACAAGTAAAGCTCTGCCTGAAAGTGTACCGTAATCGACACCGATTGCATACTTTGCCATATTTTCTTCTCCTTACATTATATTTTTAAGTTATTTGTATATCGGATAATTTCTGCAAAGCTCGCTGACTTCTGCTTTAACACGAGCCTTATTTGCATCAAAGTCGTTAATAATATCAGTAATCCAGTTACCGATGAGCTTCATATCGTCCTCTTTAAAGCCTCTTGTTGTAACTGCAGGAGTACCGATACGAAGGCCGCTTGTGATGAACGGACTCAGAGGTTCGTTAGGAATAGTGTTTTTATTTGCGGTGATATTAACCTCGTCAAGTCTGTGCTCAAGCTCTTTACCCGTAATACCGTTGTCAACGAGCTTTAAGAGCATAAGATGGTTGTCTGTACCGCCCGAAACGAGGCTTATACCATTATTCATGAGTGTTTCACTGAGAACGGAAGCGTTTTTAACAACCTGTTTCTGATAATCCTTGAAATCGTCCTGCAATGCTTCTCCGAATGCAACAGCCTTACCTGCAATAACGTGCATAAGCGGTCCGCCCTGAGTGCCGGGGAAAATAGCCTTATCGATGTCCTTTGCATATTCTTCTCTGGTAAGAATAAGACCGCCTCTCGGACCACGAAGAGTTTTGTGAGTTGTGGAGGTGACAACGTCGGCATACGGAACAGGGGACGGATGAACACCGGCAGCCACAAGACCGGCAATGTGAGCCATGTCAACCATGAGCTTTGCACCGACAGAATCTGCAATTTCTCTGCAACGTGCAAAATCGATTATTCTTGAATATGCACTTGCACCTACAACGAGGAGCTTCGGCTTGCATTCTTCGGCAATTCTTTGCATTTCGTCGTAGTCAATCATTTCTGTTTCACTGTTTACACCATATGGTACGATGTTGAAGTATTTACCCGAAATATTAACAGGTGAGCCGTGTGAAAGGTGACCGCCGTGCTGAAGATTCATACCCATAATAGTGTCACTGGGATTAGCAAAAGCGAAAAATGCGGCTAAATTTGCATTAGCACCGCTGTGTGGCTGAACATTTGCGTGCTCCGCACCGAAGAGCTTTTTTACTCTCTCTCTTGCGATTTCCTCCACAACGTCAACGCACTGACATCCGCCGTAGTATCTTTTTCCGGGATAACCTTCGGCATATTTGTTGGTAAGAATGCTTCCCATTGCAAGAAGTACAGCCTTTGAAACAATATTCTCTGAAGCAATTAGTTCAATATTATGCTGCTGTCTTTCAAGCTCAGCGTTGCAGGCTGAAAAAATTTCGGGGTCAAAATTGTTGAGTTCGTTAAAGTATTCCATATTTCCTCCTATGCCATAAGCAATGAAATTATTTCCGAATATATTTTAACCGGATTTTCATTAAATTTTTCTTTTACTTTTAATGCCTGTTCATAGTCAGCAACAAAAATCGTTGTCGACATCAGCTTTTCGTTAGAATCAAGAACGCTTACGGTTACGTTGTAACCCTTGTCCAGTGCTTCTATTTCAATATTATAATCCTGCTGTTGCCTTTGCTTTGTTTGAGCATTAACAACAGAATTAAGTGCTTTTTCTCGTATTGAATACGGTAAATCATGCTCAAGTATTGAAAGATTTTTCTTTCCGAGCACGGTAAGAAACAGATAGCCATCGGAATCTGTATATACATTATTGCTTTCGATAACATCACTTAGTGATTGCTTTAATTCGAAATAATTGGAAATTCCTTCGGCACAGATTGTGTCGCAAAGCATATCCTGAGTAATCGGTTTTCTGAGCTTTGCAACTAAGTAACAGATAAGAATTCTGTTTTCCTCTCTGCTCCGAAGTCCACCGGGCTCAACACCCTGCGTGAATTCATTATAATTCTCAGCCATAATTTTCTCCTATTCAATCGGAATTTCAATTGGTTTTCTCTGATTAAAAATAAGAACACTGTCAAAGCCGCATTCCTTTGCAATTTCCATTCCACGAGGGATTCCTGCGCCCATATGCTCGGTATAATGTGAATCGGAGCCTACTGTAACATATTTTCCGCCCAGCTCACGAAAACGCTTTACAAAGCTGACATCGGGCATTGTAAGACCGATAAGCTGACGAAGACCTGAAGTGTTGATTTCAAGAGCCTTGTCCTTTTCGGCAAGAAGTGAAAAAATTTCGTCAATGTCCTTCTGATATTTTGAAATATCAACAGTTTTTTTGTATTCACCCTGAATGTATCTCAGTGGATATGTAAGATGAGCGAATGTGTCGAATTTTGCCCATTCGGCAAGCAGCTTCTCTTCGTAAAAATATTCCTTTAATAATTTATCAAAATCGGAGTACTCATTGTTGTAGTCAAGACACGCAAAATCATCAACACCACGAAGATTGTGAGTTGAGCCGATAATAATATCGTATTTTTTGCTGTTTATCAGCTCTTCTGCTTCGCTTATGTTGTACATAGCCTGTCCTAATTCGGCACCGACGCAGATGTTAATTTTATCGGCATATTTTTTCTTAGCTCTGAGAATATCATCGAAGGATTCGTCTGCGGTTTTGTCAAAGCCTTTTTCTCTGAAAAAATCCATTTCGATGTGGTCTGTAAAAGCCACAGCCTTTATTCCTCTCTCAACAGAAACCTCAACAAGCTCATCAACAGGGTAATGACCGTCAAAGGAATGCTCTGTATGTGAATGCATATCAACTAAATTTTTGAACATTAACTAAAACACTTCCATAACTATAATCTTAATAATAATACTATATTTTGATGTTTTTTTCAACTGTTTTTGCAAATATTATATATGACGAAGTATGCGTCAAATTATTATACGGGAGATGAAAACAGATGCTTGATAAAATTTCGTTGATACTTGTTGTAATCGGTGCGTTAAACTGGGGTTCAATCGGGTTGTTTCAGTTTGACATAGTCGGCTGGATTTGCGGCGGACAGGACTCAATTGTTGCGAGAATTATCTATACTCTTGTTGCAATTGCAGGAATCTGGTGTGCTTCGATGCTGTTCAGAGATAAGGAAGAGCTTGAAGTCGGAACAGAAAATGTATAAAAATAAGTCATTCTCAAATGCGAGAATGACCTACATAATTAAATATCAAGTTTCAAATCGTTTTCCTTAATCCAGCCGATTCTACGGAGAATTTCGCAGAAAACAACAGAAAGAATTGCAGGGAGAACGAAGCTGATGAGAACAAGACCAATCCAGTCAAAGGCAGTAATTGCATCTTTTGCACCGCTTGCGATATCGTTGAGCCAGCCTGTGTAAACACCAATCTGACCAACAAGACCGCAGGTACCCATACCCGACGAAACGGCCGCACCGTTCATTTCGAGCTTGAAAATACAGGTTGCAATAGGGCCTGTAATCGCTGAAGCGAGTGTCGGCGGAATCCATATACGTGGATTTTTTACGATGTTACCCATCTGAAGCATACTTGTTCCGATTCCCTGTGAAACAAGACCGCCCCATTTGTTTTCTTTAAAGCTCATAACCGCAAAGCCTACCATCTGTGCACAACAGCCTGCAAGAGCCGCACCGCCTGCAAGACCTGTAAGACTCAGTGCTGCACAAATTGCGGCACTTGAAATAGGAAGTGTAAGCGCAATTCCGACGATTACCGACACAAGAATACCCATAAGAAGCGGCTGCAATTCCGTTGCCCACATTATTGCATTGCCGACAGCACTTGCCGCTTTTCCGATGTACGGTGCACACAGAAGTGAAAGTCCGCAGCCTGAAAGAATTGTTACAAGCGGAGTGACAAGAATGTCGAGCTTTGTTTCTTTGCTGACAATTTTACCAAGCTCACAGGAAATCACGGCAATTATCAGAACAGCAAGCGGACCGCCTGCACCACCCTTGTCATCAGCTGCAAAGCCGACTGCGGCAAGAGAAAACAGAACAAGCGTCGGAGCCTTGAGTGCATAACCGATAGCGATTGCCATCGCACAGCCCTTTGCGGCAGAAGCAAAGCCACCGATTGTTGTCAGCCACTGAATTGAAAATTGATTTCCGATTGTTGAAAGAATTGTACCGATAAGAAGTGAAGCAAATAAGCCCTGTGCCATAGCACTGAGAGCATCAATTCCATATCTTTTGGCACTGATTTCAATGTCTTTTCTTTTGAAAAATGCTTTTACCTTGCTCATTTATTTTCCTCACTTTGTAGTGATTTTAGCAATAAGATTATTTTTGCTTGAATTAAACCAGAAGCCGTTTGCCCTGATTTCAACAGTATATTCTTTATTTGACTTCAGAGAGTTAATTTCAGCAGATTTTGTTTTCGGCATATCATAAAAATAATAGTCAGACCATATACTTAAACATTTAACAACATCACCGGCATTGTTTTTTACAATGATGTCATAGCTGTTAACGTAATCCTCGTCGATTTTTGCCTGTGGAAATTCAACTGTGAATCCGTTTTCCGTAACATTACTGAATGAAATTTTCATATCATCTGTAAAATAAGGATAAACAGGATTTCTGTATCTTTCGTTTGTGTAGATGAAGGAAGCTGTGTCTGACGGAGTGTCGATTTTCCAGACATACGGGAAATAATTGTCAGTGATTAAATCATATGGGTAAATTCGAACTCTGTTTTCAGCGTCAGCTTCAACTATGAGCATCTGAGCGGCCTTATCTCTTTCTTTTTCAGGGAAGGTTGAACTGATTTTATCGAATTCATCAAGCTCGAAGTAGCTGAGTGTACCTGTGCCGAGAGAAGTGAAATGCTGCTGATGAATTGAGCGAGGGTCGTTAATCGGAGCGTGGGAATGACCTGAGAAGTCGATAATCTGCGGATAATTCATATAAATAGGAATCAATTCGCTTTCACCCCAGAGAATACTTCCGTAAACCGTGCACTGATTGTGCGGATGCTGGAAAACAAAAATCGGCTTTTTGCTGTCTTTTTCAGATGCCTTTGCAAGGTTTTCGGCAACCCATTTTTGTTTATTGTCGTCAAAATTAACCTTGTGAGAAGGGGAAACGGAAATAAAATGGAAGCCATTGATTTCAGCATGAGTATCAACTGAAAGACCCATAATTGTTTCAAATCTTCTGTATGCCTCTTCAACGCCGGGATTGTTTGTTTCGTGGCTGGCTATTGAAGCGATAACCTGTGTCTTTTCTGAGTCGATGTTGCTGTCAATAATTGCCTTTGCTTTTTCATATTGAGCAATGCTTCCGCTATCGGCAAAATCTCCTACAATTACAAATGCATCAAGATTTTTATAAAAATCGTTGTTCTGTGCGATTTCGTATGATTTCTGAATTGCTTTTGCAAATCTTTTATCCTCGACACTCTCATAATCCTTTAAATGAATGTCACTGACAACGGTGAATCTGACAACGGGCTTAAATGCTTCTGACATAACTTCAGCTCCTTAAATATATTAAGAAGAATTTTAATCCTTTTAGAGTATAAAGTCAAGTAAAGCGGTGATATTTTGAAAAAACATATTAAATTTTCGGATATTCTGATGTTAATATCAATAGCGATGGTATTTATAAGCTTTATGCTTGCCGTTAAGGTTATGTCAAATGCAGTAACTGAGCATTTTGAAAATGAAACAATTGTCTGTCTTGATGCAGGTCACGGAGCGGGTGACAACGGTGCACAATCAACTGACGGGACAAGACTTGAAAAGGATGATAATTTAAAACTGACCTTACTTGTCGGAGAAAAGCTGAAGGAAAACGGCGTGCAGGTGCTTTATACACGAAAAGAGGATACTGAGATAACACTGAAGCAAAGATGCAAAATCGCTAATAAATACTATTGCTCATTGTTTGTATCGATTCACAGAAACAGCTCCGCAACAGGTACAGGGATTGAAGCATGGATTTCCAATTCACCTAAGGGTGACGAGAAGGAGCTGGCACAGGTTCTGACGGAGAGTATATGTAAAATAACAGGTCTTGAAAACAGGGGAGTAAAGCTCGGATACAGGGATTCCGTTAACGAAAATTATTACATAAATGCTAACACTAATATGCCGTCACTTCTGCTGGAGGTCGGTTTTATTACAAATGAGAAGGATAATAAATCGTTTGATGAAAAAACAGATGAAATTGCACAGATAATTGCAAAAAATATACAGAATTTTATAGCGAAAGATGTTGAAAAAAGCTGAAATCTGTGTTAAAATTAGGAAAAAAGCAGGCAACTGCAAAATAATAGGAGGTAAAATTTATGGCAAAGAAAGAAAACGGCTTTTTTGCTGAATTCAAAAAGTTCATTATGAGAGGAAACGTAATTGACCTTGCAGTCGGCGTTATCATCGGTGGTGCCTTCCAGGCTATCGTTAATTCACTTGTTGATGACATCGTTATGCCGCTCATCGGTTTAATTCTCGGTAATGTTGATTTCACAACTCTCTGTTACAAGTTCGGCGAGGGTGAAAATACTGCTGTTCTTAACTATGGTAACTTCATTACTGCAGTTCTTAATTTCCTTATCATGGCACTTGTTATTTTCACAATCATCCGTACAATCAACAAGGTTTCAGACAAGTTCAGAAAGAAGGAAGAAGAGCCTGTTGCAGAGCCAACAACAAAGGTTTGTCCTTTCTGTAAGTCAGAAATCGCAATCGACGCTACAAAGTGCCCGCATTGTACATCTGAATTGGAATAATTATTTTAATAATATTTCAGGACTGTCGTCAATGGCGACAGTCCTTTTTCTATAGCTGAAAGCCTCTGCTTTTTTGCTGTGCCGGACAGCAGAAATTTACAAGTATGGTGTCGGAGCCGATTATATCAATATCGCACCATGGAATAATTATGTCGTCACATCTGCCGAAGAAGCCCATCATTTTGCTTTTACCGTAAATAATTATTGACAACAATCTTCCGCTTGAAACGTCAATTTCAACATCATCCACGTTCCCGAGCCTGACACCGTTTGATTTGCAGACAACGTCCTTGTTTCTTAACTCAGCAATACAGCAACCCATACAAAAATACCTCCGTTTTTTGTCAGTAATCACAATATAAGAAATGTTGTAAAATTCTATATAATATGTTAATATATAATATACTTATTTAGGAGGATGTGTTATTATGAAAAAAATCATTTCGATTATCATGTCAGTTGTAATGGTTTTCACAATAGGCGCAGTTTCGTTCTCAACTGAGGCATTTGCTACAGAAACTGAGTCTGCCCAGTCAACTGTCGTGAATGAAGAAGCACTTATCAATGCTTTTGCTGACACTGTTGGTGACCTTAATCTTGACAGTCTCAGAATACCGACATCATGGGATGACCTCGGCGATATGTTGCTCAAGGTGCTTTATTCTCTCGCTGATAAACTCATTGATATCATTGTCAGCACAATCAACTATGTTATTCCGTCAGTTAATTTTGACACTGTGGATACATACGACGACAGTATGTTCTTCCCGGGTATGGACAGCTTTATTTCCTCACCTGTACAGGGCGCAAGATGGAACTTAGGCTATGCGAGTGCATCATTGCAGACAGGTGACGAGCTTGATGGTGAGCATTTTGTAGGCGGAAGTCTTTCTTTCCCTGATACAAAGGCTGCAACAGCTGTTTACGATGACCAGAGAGTGCGTGTAATTGCAGTTAATGATAACAGCGGCAGAGGCACAGTAGTATTTGCAGTTCTCGATGCCTTCGGTATGTCAAATACTGATGTAAGAGGAATTCGTAAGGTGCTCGCTGATTTTGCAAAGGAAAAGAATATAATCGGCATCAATATCTCAGTTCTTCATCAGCACAGCTGTGTTGATACCTTCGGTATGAACGGTGACCTTGTAAAGATGCTCTTTGCTAATCCTGCGGCTAACATTGCAAACAATAACCTCGGTACAGACTTCACAGTAATGAACGGACAGAACAAGAGCTTCATGGAGAATGTATATAAGGTAACAAGCAACGCAATCAAGGAAGCTGTTAATTCAATGCAGAGCGGTAAGATGCTCTATTCTGAGATTGATGCAACAGAATACATTCATGACAAGCGTGAGCCTATGGTTTATGACACAGATATTCACAGACTTCGTTTCGTTCCAGATAACGGCGGCATGGAAACATGGATTTGCAATATGGCTATTCACTGTGTCGGTAATGGTGCGGCAGGTACAGAGGTTACAGGCGACTATCCGTATTACATGGAGAAGGTAATCAACGAAGCAGGCGCAAACTTTATCGAAATTCAGGGCGCTGAGCTTGCTATTACTTCTGAATATGATGCGGTTAATATGCCTGAAGGCTTGAAGAGAATTGAAGAGCTTGCACTTTACGGTGAAGCACTCGGTAATCTTGTTGTAAACTCTACAGCAACAGAAACAGAGGTTGCTCCGATGCTTAACTACACAATGGACGAGTACAATGTTCCTGTTACAAATGAAATCCTTGAGTTTGCAGGCAGAATGGGTGCTCTTTCAAACACAGTAATTAAGGTTGACAATGAGGACTACGATATCGTGATTCCGACAGAAATTGGTTTTGCAGAGTTTGGTGACATCTCAGTTGCAATTATTCCGGGTGAGCTTGAGCCTGCAATCGCATACGGCGGATATCTCACAGCAGATAACTCATGGAGAGCAGAGGACTTTGATTATCCTTGCTTTAAGGATATTATCGGTAAGGATAAGACTCTTCTTGTATTCGGTCTTACAAATGACCAGATTGGTTATATCCTCGAAGATAACGATTACAGCAGTATTCTTTCCGGTGTAAACGAGGAAATCGTTGCAGCAGGTGATATGGTTGGTTCAACAACAATCAATGCTTTTGAAACACTTTACAACGGTATCAAGAGATAAGCAGTAAATTTTTAACAGCCTTGCTTTTTGAGCAGGGCTGTTAATTTTTGTCCTTTTTGAGTTGCTCGATTATTTCAATAATTTTAAATCTCGGCTCTAATTTCGGGTTTTTCTCAACGAGCTTTGTTTCTCTGCTATTCAGCACATCATCAATTTCTTGTCTGCTTTCAGCAGCAGGAAGACACATTGCAGGGAACATAACACACCACCAGTTATGTCCTTTCCCTGAACCGATTATTACCCTTAATGCACGGTATTTGCCTGCAGGAAGCGTGATGTCTTCATATGTTCTTGTAGTGAAATATTCCTTGCTGACAGTGATTCTTACATCATAATCGAAGCCGCTTTCTTTTATTATATTTCGTGCAATTTCCTCAAGAACGGGGATTTGAGGCGTTATTCTTTTAATTGCATTTTCGACATTGGTTGTGCCATCAAAGATTTCATTGCCGCTTTGAAGAAGTGCGTCACGCACACGAAGCTTCAGATTCTGGTCGATGGCGGAATCTGAATTTGCGATAACGTGAAGTCTCAGTACGTCATTTCGTATCTCCTCGCTTGTTTTTGCAAAGGAAATAACGGAAAACAGAACGGAAACAATCAACGCAACACAAACAGACAATTTAATTTTGGAAGAAAAAAGCATTACAGTCAACTCCTTTGTAAGGATAATTGACTGTAATGTTAATTTTATTCATATAACGAAAGAATTTCCTTCGCCTTGTCACGCACAGCGTTTTTTAATTCCTTTGGCTCGATTACCTGCATATCGGAGCCATACTGAGTAATCCAGCTTACAAGTCCGTTTGAAAGCTCAACAGTAGCCTTCATTATAAAGTGGGTTTCTCCGTCAATCATCATCGGAATATGCTCACCGAATTTTTCGAGAATATCATCCACGATTGTGTTTGAGCATCTGAGCTTGATTTCACCCGGCTCACCGGAGAACATATTGAACAGCTTGTTGGAGTAATCAGCGGTATCGAAGTTGTCCTTGTACTCGGAAACCTTTGAAAAATGCTTTGCATCCTTGTCTGTGGTCTTGATTGAAATAATTCTGTCAAGTCGCAGATGCATAAGATTGTCATATTTGTCATTGTTGCAGATAAGATAGTAATGATCGTTTGACCAGAGCAGGGCATAAGGATTTACGTTAAAGGTCTTACCCTCGCTAACCTTAAGAAATCGCTTCTCGAGCTTTCTTTTGGCGTAATGAATTTCAACCTGCCTGCAGGTTTTTATTGCCTTGTCAAGAGTTTTTATAGTATCGTAAAGGTCTTCCTTTTCGCTCTTGAAGGTTGAATTTACATAAATCTGTTTACGGATTTCTTCCTCCTGATATTCGCTGACAAGTCCGCCGATTTTATAAATCAAAGACTTGGTGTCCTTTGAGGAAATGAATTTTGCCGCCTGAACAGCATCCGTAAGAAGTCTTACCTCGGCAATGTCAAAGGTACGATTGCGAAGATAGTAGCCTCTGTTTGGTGTTCTGACGTTTACTATGTCAAAACCGTATTCCTGCAAATCCTCAACGTCACGATAGATGGATTTTCTCTCACACGGAATACCGTATTCTGCGAGCATTTCGCAAAGCTGAACAGCTGAAAAAGTATGATTTTCGTCGGTCTGACGAGTGAAAATATCAATCAGATATACAAGTCGCAGACTTCTCGGGTCACGCATATCAGTCACCTCATAATTTCATTTTTGAGTTGATTTCCTTAATTGTGTACTCGTCGATTTTGAGCATTTCTCTGTCATAGGTATATATTCCGTTAACCTCAAATTCAACATCGCTTACCTGAGTATAAATGCAGGCTGAAAGTCCCTTTGAAATTTTGGGAATAATCTGCTTTTCGTAGAGCTTTTTGTATGCCTTTGTAAGAGTATCCTTAGTCTTGAACATAACGTAGCCGAAGCTCTTTTTTCTGTTCCATACGTGGTTTTCTATAATACGGCTGTAGCCTCCGAATTCACTAAGAACAAAAGGTCTGCCGTCTTTTTTCGGCATAAGAACAGGGAGTATGTACTGATGAACACTTTTTACTTCAATACCACCCTGGTCGTGCCAGCCGCTTGCATGGTCAACGATTCTTGTAGGGTCATATTCCTTTACTTCATCGGCAATTCTTTTTGCGTCAAACTGTCCCCACGCCTCGTTAAACGGAACCCAGCAACCGATACAGGGGAAATTGTAAAGATTGTCAATTGTTTCATAAATTGCTTTTTCGTGAGCATTGCGGCACTCGGAATTGCTGACACCGAAGAGCTTGTAATTACTGTCATTAATCTTGCGAATAAAAATATTCGGCAAAACACCTACGGTGAACATATCTATTTTTTCTGCACCGCAAACCATATCCTGCCATACAATCATACCGATTTTGTCGCAATGATAATACCATCTGTGAGGCTCAACCTTGATGTGCTTACGAAGCATATTGAAGCCTAAATCCTTCATTTTCTGAATATCGAAAATCATAGCTTCATCGCATGGTGCGGTAAGACCGCCGTCGGGCCAGTAGCCCTGGTCAAGAAGTCCGTTATGGAAATAAGGCTTGTTGTTGAGATAAAGACGCGGAATTCCGTTTGCATCGAGTCCGATTGAGTATTTTCTCATACCGAAATAGCTTGAGAAGGCATCCACAACCACTCCGTCCTTATCGAATACGGCGATGGCAACATCATATAAAAACGGATTTTCGGGGCTCCACAGCTTGACATTTTTAATCTGAATATCAGCATCCGTGTCGATGTTTCCTGCAAAAATAATTGTGTCATCGTCCTTGATGATAGCCTTTAAGGTAACATTTTCATCAGTACAGATGGTTTTTATATTAATACTTGAATTGTCAATATCGGGAGTGATTTTTATTTTTTCTGCATGAACCTCATTTACAGGCTCAAGCCATACTGTCTGCCATATTCCGCTTGTAGCCGTGTACCAGAAGCCTGTTGATTCATGTACCTGCTTGCCTCTGTCCTGCCAACCACTGTCTGTAGGGTCAGCAACCTGGACAATAAGCACGTTTTCGCCCTCAACAAGATAGTCGGTGATATCAAAGCTGAACGGATTATATCCGCCGATATGAGAGCCGACCTTGTTTCCGTTAATAAATATTTTTGACTTGTAGTCAACTGCGCTGAAATGGAGAATTGTTCTCTTGCCTTCAAAGCATTTGTTGAGTGTGAATTTCTTTCTGTACCAAAGATGTTCTTTTTCGGTCAGATGACGTCCTACACCCGAAAGATAGCTTTCGATTGCGAATGGGACAATAATCTCACCATCAAATTCATCGGGAATAACCTCGGTTAAATCCGTGATTGTGTATTCGAATTTTCCGTTAAGGTTCTGCCAGCTTTTACGCTCTAACTGAGGCCTCGGATATTCGTTTAACGGACATTCAATATCAACATTATCTGTCCATTGTGTCAGCATTTTTGTCATATTTTACCCTCCGTATAGATTTGTTCAATCCATTCCTTTGCCTGACTAACTCCGTCATTGGAGCAGGGGAAGGACATGGTTATCTTATCTTCGTCAGCGGTTTCCTCAAAGCATTTCAAGCCCTTATAGCAAATTGCAAGAAGCTCATTGCCTTCTTCCTTTTCCTCAATCCATACACGGTAATTGAGGATATTTTGTTTCATAAGACCGGTAGATGGGTCAGTGCCGATTGAACCGATGTAGGTGTTACCCTTGCCGTGAAATTGCATCAAACCCTGGAACCAGAAAATATCGGGCAGTTTTATCATATAATCACCTGAATAAATCTAATATTTTGTCAAGAAAGCCTTTTGATGAACTGTCATTATTTGCGGATTCGTAATCCTCGTCATCAACAGCGGATTGAACACCTTTTTTAATACTGTCGGTTTTGAATACAAAAACAACACTTGAATTCATTGTATCTGCTTTCTTTGTGAAAATGGTGTAGCCTGTGCCGATTTTGAACCATGCTGTCATTCTTGCGGCAACCTCGTCAGAATTTCCGTCTGCATTAAAAATAGAAAGCATACTGTCGGCGGCAAGAGATGATTTCAAATCATTAACTGTTGAAGTGAGATTTGACAATGCAGATGTGTCAGAAAGTGACTTCAATGCCTCGATAAGAGTTCTGTTTTCGTTAATTGCACTCTGAAGCTGTGAAAGTGTGTTAACTGTTTGCGGAAGATTGTTGATTGCCTGCTGGACCTGTGGGTCACTTAAATCAGCAGACATCTGCTTGAGCACAGACATACCGTCGGAAATAATAGCGGCGGATTCTTCGTTACCGAAAATGGAATTGATAACTGTCAATGCGTCCTCAAGTCCCGTGAAGTCTGCGGTCGAGATATAGTCGCTCAGAGCCTGAATTGCCGCAAGATTATCAGCAGTGGTGTATTTGTCAATTACATTCAACAGTGCCTGATTACTCTGATAAATGCTTGATGCCTGTGTAACGAGTGCCGAAAGATTAGCGAGCTTGTTTGAGTCGGTAGTCATTGCGTTTATAACGGAATCAAGATTCATTGACTGAAGACTTGCCTGTACAGACTGGAGCTTTGCAAGATTATCTCGGACATCGTCCATTGAGTTTGTAACGCTGTTAAGACCGATTCCGAGAGATGAAACAGGTAAGCCTGCAAACATAAAGTTGCCAAGCTCAAACTCAGTCACGTCTGCGGTTATGATAAATTCGTTGTCGAGAGTAAATACGTTTTCACCCTCTGTTGAATTCTGAGTGACACCAAGACTCTCACGAAGTCCGGGGAAGCCTGCGAGCATAGCATACTGCGTATTGCCAGTGCCGACAAGCTGACCGTTTTTTATGGTGATATTGCTGAATTTGTTTTCACTGAGCATTACACCGCCTACAATGGCGAGCGGATTATACATTGTAACAGTTTGTCCGTTAACCTTTGCCTGATACGAATCAGTGTTGGTCATTGTGATTTTAATCTGCACGTTACCGCTTTTGCCTAAAAGCACGGACGGCTCAATACTTTTTCCGTCAAGGGAATACTGAATCTTGAAATTAACAGGAAGAGTCTGCGTGCTTTTTCCCTGATAATAAAGGTCGGTGGATTTCATATGCCAACGTATATTCTGTCCGTCAACCTCGTATTTGGAATCATCCTTAACATTTACAATTTCGCTGAGATTGGTTTTGTCATCAACATAAACCTCTGACTGAGTTGTGTGAATCCAGTCACTGACAATTGTCTGCAGCGGATTACCCTTGCTGTCAAGATTTACATATACTGTTTCACTCTTCTTTGCAAAACCTGCAGGTGTGTTGTACGTTACGTAATCGCTGTTTTCATTTTCTGTGATATTTTCAGAGCCACAGGCTGAAAGTAACAGCATAGCAACGGCAAGAAGAAGTGCGATTATTTTTTTTATGTTTTTCATAGCATTGTCCTCTCTGTCATTCGTCATCCGAGAAAGAAAATTCAGTGAAGGTTTCTTCTTCAAACTCAACATTCTTGTCCTTGTGCTTATTGGCTTTCTTATCTTTCTTTTCTTTTTTATCTTTTTTAACCTTATTGGTAATTCTTATCGGTTTTTCTTCGGCCGGAATAACGTATTCGATATCGTCACCCTCAACCGCAGGAGCAGGTTCGTTCCAGCCCTTTGTTGTTTTTGCAATCAGCTTTTCTGTAATTACAAGCAACGGCATGAGGAAAAGAAGAATAACCAGCGCACTGATAATCGAACCACGTGCAAGCATTGCACATATTTCTTTAACGATAGTGATTGAGCATACAAGATACACTCCGAAGGTGGCAAAGAAAAACATCATTGCACTTTGGAATATGGATTTTACCGACTGAAAAGCGGCGTTTTTCATTGCTTCAACCTTGTTAAAGCCCTTGGATATTTCTTCCTTGAATCTTGATGTAAGGAGAATAGCGTAGTCAACTGTAGCACCCAGCTGAACGCAGGTAATCATTGTCGGAGCAACGAATGAAACCGATGCTCCCGTTAAAAAGGCAATTCCCTCATTAATCCATATTGCAAGCTCTATTGAAAGAATGAGCAGTATCGGCAGCGTCCATGATTTGAAAACAACCGCAATAACGATGAATACGGCAATAATTGAAATAATGTTTGTAACACGGAAATCGGTGTCGGTTGTCTGTTTTAAATCCTTATAAAGAGCGCCTTCACCGGTGACATATCCCGTGCCTTTTTCCTCACCTGCGTATTCGTTGACAATGCTTTGCATCTGTTCAACCTGATTGTCGCATTTCTCTGTTGTGGCGGTATAATCGGAAACTGCGAGCATAATCTGATAACCGCCCTGCTTGCAGATTGAATTGACCTCATCGGGTACAATTGAGTCGGGGATAGTTGTTCCGAGAAGATAGTTGTATCCGATTACTCTGTTTATTCCGTCAACGTTGCTGATTCTCGCAGCAATTTCCGAAAGCTGTTTCGTCGGAAGAGAGTCATCAACAACGATAAAATGCATTGAATTCATATTAAATTCGTCACGTAAGACATCCTGTGCCGTAATTTCATCCGAGTTCTTGTCAATTACCGAAACATTAAAATAAGTTTCAACACTGTTGCCTAAAACAACTGCAGGTAAAAGAATAATAACAAATATTACCGCAAAAAGTCCACGTGTCTTAATTACAAATTTTGACGCACCTCTGAAGGTGAGCGAAAGAGTTTTGTGCTTGTGCTTTTCGATTTTTTCATCAAAAATGAGCAAAAATGCAGGCAGAATTGTAACAACGGCAAGAACACCGAGAACAACACCCTTTGCCATAACAAAGCCGATGTTGAAACCTAATTTAAGCTGCATAAAGCATAATGCAACGAAGCCTGAAAGTGTAGTCAGACTGCTTCCCGAAAGAGAAGTGAAAGAACCGTGCAGTGCTTTTTCCATTGCCTGCTCCTTGACGGGAGTATTCTTTTTTTCCTCGTTATATCTGTTAACAAGGAAGATTGAGTAGTCAAGTGTAACTGCAAGCTGTAATATGGCGGCAATACTTTGTGTGATATAAGAAACACCGCCGATGATAAAGTTTGTGCCCATGTTGAATACAACCGCCATGGACAGAACACCGACAAGTATAAACGGAATGACACTTGATTCCATAGTGAACAGCATTACAACTACTGCAAGAATAATTGCAATGGCGACGTAAACCGGAGCTTGCCTGTCGGTCATTGATTTTGTCTGACCGCTGACAGCCGTAAGACCGCTGACGTAAACATTCTGCCCTTCGGACGGATACCAGTCGGCAATCTTCTGAATTTGCTGAACAGCTTTTATTTCCTTTCTTGATGAAATTCCGTTTTCAAGCTGAATATACATCATAGCAAAGCTTCCGTCTTTGCTGTAGAAAATATCTTTTAATTCATCGGGAAGCATCTCGCCGGGCAGATTTCCGTCGGAAAAGCTGTCGGTCCAGATAACGCTGTCAACATTTTTGATTTGCAGAAATTCTTTTTTTAAGTTAAGAATTTCTTTTGAAGACATATTCTCGGTGATAACCATTGTCATTGAAGCACTGTTGAATTCCTCGCTGAGAATTCTTTCACCCTTTGCGGAGCTTAGCTTGCTGGGCAGATAATCGAGAATATCATAGTTTACCGGGGTTAATATTGCACCGATAATTGTAGGAATAAGCAGTAACAACGAAATAAAAACAATAAATTTCGGTCTGCTTACAACAAATTTTGAAAGCTTGTTCATTAAATTTCTCCCGTTAAATTCCGAATAGATTGAGTATTGCAAGTATATATGCTAAAAGTCCGCCACCGATAACGCAGAAGAGGGCGATGATAACCGCCTTTACCTTTTCGTATTCATCTGCGCTGAAGATATAGCGCAGAACGGAAATAATTGATTTGCCGAATAAATCAAAATAACCTATCTGATATGTTTCAAAGCTTGTGGTGTCATTTTCGTCAATAACAAATACACGAACTCCTCTTGTGACAAGATTACCGTAGCAACGGAACGATGCACCGGAGGTCTGAATAATATTAATGTCTTTGATTTTTGCAATAAATGAATTCATATGGTCGTGACCGAATACAAGTCCGCAAACATCGTTATGCCTTTTGAGAATATCGAGCTGATTGTTATATTCACTTTCATTGTGCTCGATTTCAAAAGCATAGCCGTTAGCTTTTTCCTTGTCGAGCTTAACAAATTTCCCGTCGGGGAGCTTTATTGAATTCTTGTCTTTTTCATCGCATTCAACATACAATTCCTTAATCTCATCAACGGGAATGTGCTGAAACATAAGTGACATAACAGCTTCTCCACCGTTTTGTGCTCTTAATTCATCACTTTTTCTTTCGTACCAGTCAAGGGTGTTTTTCTGCACATGACCGTAAACTGGCTTTCCGTCCTTGTCACAGCCTGCGGAGTCAAGCATCCATATGTTGTACATTATTTTGTTTTCGTCCTTTGACGAATAGACAGGGATATTGTATGTGTCGCAGTCAACTGATTTGTCGTCAGTGTTATATGGAACACAGTATTCATAGCTGCCGAAAATCTCAGCCTGTCTGTCCTTTGAAATTCTGTTCATGTCGTCGTGATTTCCGTATATAAAAGCAAACGGAATCTTCCTGTCATTAATCGGCTTAAGAAGAAAACCGAGGGCTTTTTGCATTCTCTTTAAGGTACCTTCTTCAGTGTGAACGGATTTTTTGTTTCCGAAGCGTGCATCGTCAAGATGATTGCCTAAAATATTATCACCTGTAAGAACAATCAAATCGGGATTCACTTTGCCGTAAACCTTCTCGAGCATCTTAAACATTGCCTTACGTGGGATATGCATATCCTGTGCATCACTCACCTGAAGTATGGTCAGCTTTCCGTCTTTATTAAACTTTATTTTTTCGTTATACATAGTTTTTCTCCCGAAAATATACTTAATGTATTTTATCATATTTTATATGCTTTTGCAACTGCTCAGAAGCATATAATAAGGAATGTATCTGTAAATTATTTGTGAATAAATGAGAGTTACTTTTTATGCTTTTTCTCTTTTTTCTTTTGCTTGTTTGCACGTTCGATAGCTTTCTTTTTTGCTTTAAGCTGTTCTTTTGTTTCTTTTTCCTTTGATTTTGCAAGATTAATATTTGCCTTGCTCATCGGACTCTGACCGATAAGCTCTGAAACTGAAATACCGTATATTTCAGAAAGATTGAATAATACAAATGCACTCGGTGTACCATCACCACGCTCCCATTTTGAAATGGATTTGTCGGAATAGTCGAGCATTTCGGCAATTTCAGTCTGTGTGAATCCGTTTAATTTTCTGTATGTTGTAAGGCTTTTTGCCAGTTTCTCATTAAAACTCTGTTCGTTCATATTTTACCTCCGTATATTAAACAATTCTACTATCAGTAGAGTGAAAAGTCAAGAGCATTTCTACTATGAGTAGAGGCGGTTCTACGATTTATACCTTTACGAAATTCACTTGAGATACTATAATCCCGATGTTAAAGAAAGGAGGGCTTTTTGTGAAGAAAAGAACAAAATTAAAAGACAGAAAATTGCCTGATTATACAAGGGGAGAGGAGATATTCAATATGGTATCGCATATTGTCGGTGGTGCATTTGCGATATGTGCATTAGTGCTTTGTGTTGTATTTGCCGCTGTCCATCGAAATGTGTACGGTATAATAACAGGAGCTATTTACGGGATATCAATGATAATGGTTTATACTGTTTCAAGTGTATATCACGGACTTGACAATAAGAGGGCGAACACGGGTAAAAAAGTAATGCAGATTATTGATCACTGCGATATTTACGGACTTATTGTCGGTACGTTTGCACCTGTTGCTTTGACAGGTCTGCGTGAAAGCTATCCGTTTGTGGCGTGGCTGTCATTCGGTGTTGTATGTGCCGTCTGTATAACAGGAATAGTATTCACTTCAATTGATTATACTAAGTACAGGGTAATTTCATATGGCGCATATTTTGTATCCGGCTGGAGTGTGGTTATGACAATTAAATATCTGATTTTGTCATATTCAGCAGAATTTATTGTACTGCTTATAGCCGGAGGAGCTGTATATACATTGGGAATGATATTTTTTGTATTGCAGCTAAAAAACGTAAAATACAGCCATTCGATTTTTCATCTTTTTATAGTTGCAGGTTCGGTAATTCAATTTATTGCAATTTTTAAATATTGCATATAAATGTCAAAATATATGTTGACATTTAGTGTATTTGTTGTATAATTAACTGTATAAAAATCAGGGGGCGTAGATATGGAGTATATTGATGTACACCAGGCTTCCGTTCTTTGGGGAATGAATGAGCGAAGAGTAACCGCTCTTTGCAGAAACGGCAGAATTCCCAATGCAAAAAAGGACGGAAAAATATGGCTTATTCCCAATGACACAAAAAAACCGCTTGACGGCAGAACAAAAGAAGCGTCGGAACAAAATGTAATATTGTCACAAAGCACGACAACTTCATATACTGAAGTCGGAGCGGGTGCATCGGTAATACAGAAGTTTGAAGAGATTTACGGTAAAAAGCCGATGGCAACAGATTTTACACCGTACAGAATTTGTCCGCTCGGAGCACATTCCGACCATCAGCTCGGTAAAATAACAGGCTTTGCTATCGATAAGGGTATTCATATTGCATACGGACCGAAGCATAACGGTGTTGTTGAAATCAAGTCAATGCAGTTTCCTAAAAGAGCACAATGGCACGTCAGCAGTTGTCCCGAAACAAAGGAGAATGACTGGGCAGACCATTTAAGAGGAGCCACAATTGCTCTTAATAATCGTTATCCGCTGAGAACGGGACTATGTGCGGTAATTAACGGAGAACTGCCTATCGGCGGATTGTCATCATCTGCGGCGGTAATAATCACGTTTCTGAATTGCCTTTGCAAGCTCAATAATATTAAGCTCGAGCCGGCTGAAATGATAGCTATTTCCAAGGAAGCCGAGAATAAATATGTCGGTGTTGCCTGCGGAAAGCTCGACCAGTCCTGCGAGGTTTATTGCAAAAAGGGAAATCTCCTTTATATGGATTTGAAAAATGATACCTACAGTAATATTCCGACCAATCCGAATATGAAGCCTTATGAGTTTGCAATTTTCTTCAGCGGAATCGAAAGAAGTCTTGCCGGAAGCAAGTTCAATATGCGAGTTGACGAATGCAGAAGTGCCGCATATGCGCTCAAGGCACTTTCGGGCATGGAATACGGTAAATTCGAAGAAACAAATCTTAGGGATGTCCCGTATGATGTTTTTGTAAAATTCAAGGACAAGCTGCCTGATAACTGGGCTAAGAGAGCAGAGCACTGGTACTCGGAATATTTCAGAGTACAGGAGGGTGCTGAGGCATGGAAAAACGGTGATATTGAAAAATTCGGCCGCCTTTCCTTTGAAAGCGGTCGGAGCAGTATAAAATATTATGAAACAGGTTCACCGGAGCTTATTAAGCTGTATGAAATTATGCTCAATACAAAGGGTATTTACGGCGGAAGATTTTCGGGTGCGGGATTTAAAGGCTGCTGTATGGCATTGATAGACCCCGAATACGAAAAGGAAATTCTCGAGAAGGTTGAGAGAGAATATCTTAAGGCATTCCCTCACCTTAAAGGAAAATACTCTGCACATATCTGTCACAGTGCAGACGGAGTAAGATTATAGGAGTTAAAATATGAAATGTGTTGTACTTGCGGCAGGCTATGCCACACGACTTTATCCCTTGACGGAGAATTTTCCGAAGCCATTGCTTAAGGTCGGAGATAAAACAATTCTTGATTGGCTGCTCGATGATATTAACGAGAGCGGACTTGTAGATGAATATGTGGTTATCTCTAATCATAAATTTGCTCATCATTTTGATGACTGGGCAAAAACTAAGTCAATAAAAATCACAGTTGTGGATGACGGCACAGACACTAACGAAACACGATTAGGTGCTGTAAAGGATATTCAGTTTGCGATAGAAAAGCTCGGAATTGATGATGATATGCTTGTTATTGCAGGTGATAATGTTCTTGATTTTTCACTCGTGAAATTTGCAGAATATTGTAAGGAAAAGAACACTTCCTGCGTAATGCGTTATTATGAGCCTGATGAAAAGCGTTTGCTTAAAAGCGGAGTTGTAACAGTTGATGAAAACGATTTGGTTATTGATATGACCGAAAAATCGCCGACACCTGCAACGCACTGGTGCTGTCCGCCGTTCTATTATTATACAAAAAATGATGCGTCACTTGTCAGAAAAGGTATTGAATCTGGTTGCGGTACTGATGCACCGGGAAGCTATATTGCATGGCTTTGCAAGCAGACAAAGGTTCATTCCATGGAAATGCCCGGTAGCCGATATGATATAGGCAACATTGAGAGCTATGAAAAGGTTAAGGCAACCTACAAGGGGATAATAAAATAAATGCTCCGTTTTTCAACGAAGCATAAATAAATTATTTGCATTCTGATTTGTAATATCAATTAATTGCTGAACGTCAATGTTTTTGACCTCGGCAATTTTTTCTGCTGTAAATTCAATCATATCCGATGAATTTCTCTCACCTCGGTGCGGTACGGGTGTCATATACGGACAATCTGTTTCGAGCAGTAACCTGTCAAGCGGAACGTATTCGGCAACCTCGAGCGGTTTGCGTGCGTTTTTGAACGTGACCGCACCGCCAAGACCAATATACATACCGAGCTTTATAACTTCCTTAGCCATTTCAACACTGCCCGAAAAGCAATGAACAACACCTGTCGGTCTGTATTTTTTAAGCAATCGCATTGTGTCCTCGTGAGCATCTCTGTCGTGCACAATAACAGGCAGATTCAGCTTTTTTGAGAGTATAAGCTGTTCCTCAAAAATATCGAGCTGAACACTTTTCGGGATAAAATCGTAGTGATATTCAAGACCGATTTCACCGATTGCAACGCATTTTCTGTGTCCGTAGTGTACCATTATTTTTTTCAGCTCATCGTATGACTGAAGAGTAATATTACTCGGATGAACACCCAAAGCACAATAAAAATACCCGTACTTTTCCGAAAGTGCAATGCTTTCAAGGCTTGATTTCAAGTCACAACCGCAGTTAATAACATTAATAACACCCAAATCGGGCAGAGCTGATAAAAGTTCATCTCTGTCCGATTCAAATTTATCGTCATCATAATGTGCGTGTGTGTCAAAAATATTATTGTACATCAGCGAATCTTAGCTCCTGCAGGCATACCGTCAACGAATATAACCTTAACAGTATCCTCGTCGCATTCACCTGCGAGAATCATACCGTTGCTCTCGACACCGCAGAGAACAGCAGGCTTGAGGTTGGCAACAACAATAACCTTGTGACCGATTAAATCCTCAGGCTTGTACCATTTTGCAATACCGCTTGCAACAGTTCTCGGAGTGTCGGTTCCGTCATCAAGTGTGAGCTTTAAGAGCTTCTTTGCTTTTTTAATCGGCTCACATTCCCTGATTTCGGCAACTCTTAATTCAACCTTGGCGAAATCCTCAATTCCTATCTGAGCAAGACCGATAATTTCAGGCTTTTTCGGCTCTTCCTTCGGCTTGTATTTTGCATTAACTGCCTCGATTTTTTCAGCCATTTCCTTTGCATCAATTCTCTGGAAGAGGGGAACGGCAGTACCTACTGTACCTCCGACTGCCAATGCACCGAATTTCTTAAGGCTGTCATAATCCTTAATATCTGTGTTAATCTGAGCGAGAATTTTCTCAGCGGTTTCTGGCATAAACGGAGAAACAAGAACTGCAATGAAACGAATGCTCTCAAGAAGATTGTAAAGCACTGTGCCGAGTCTTTCACTGTTAGCCTCATCCTTTGCGAGAGCCCATGGTGCTGTTTCGTCAATGTATTTGTTGCAGCGTTTAGCAAGATTGAGAATTGCTTCAACGGTGTCACTGATTCTGTATTCTGAAAGTAATTTGTCAACCTTCTCAACTGTTTCAACAGCGAGAGTCTTAAGCTCGTTGTCAAGCTCTTCTGATGTGTCACCGGACATTACCTTGCCATCAAAATACTTGTTTGACATAGCAACAGTTCTGTTAACAAGATTACCGAGAGTATTTGCGAGGTCGGAATTATATCTTTCAATGAGGTTGTCATAGGTGATTGTGCCGTCGGATGTGTAAGGCATCTCGGCAAGAAGATAATATCTTACTGCATCAACGCCGAAGAGCGATACAAGGTCATCGGCATAGATAACATTTCCTCTTGACTTTGACATTTTGTCCTCACCCGAAAGAAGCCACTGATGACCGACAACCTGCTTAGGCAGTGGAACATCAAGAGCCATAAGCATAATCGGCCAGTAGATTGTGTGGAATCTCATAATGTCCTTACCGATTATATGAACGTCAGCAGGCCAGTATTTGTTGAAAAGCTCGCTTGAACCGTCCGGGTCGTAGCCGATACCTGTAATGTAGTTAAGAAGAGCATCAATCCATACGTAAACAACGTGCTTCGGGTCAAAATCAACTGGGATACCCCATGTAAATGATGTTCTCGATACGCACAAATCCTGAATGCCGGGCTTGATGAAATTGTTAATCATTTCCTTCTTACGGCTTTCGGGATAGATGAAGTTCTCGTTTGATTCAATATATTCCTCTAACTGCTTCTGATATTTTGAAAATTTAAAGAAATATGCTTCCTCACTTGCAGGCTTAACCTCACGACCGCAGTCAGGACATTTGCCGTCAACAAGCTGACTTTCAGTCCAGAAGGATTCACACGGAGTGCAGTACATACCCTCGTATTTTCCTTTGTAGATGTCGCCCTTGTCGTAGAGCTTTTTGAAAATCTTCTGAACGCATTTCTCATGGTCAGCATCTGTTGTTCTGAAGAATTTGTCATAGGTAGTGTTGAGAATATCGCAGATGTTTCTGATTTCGCCTGCAACACCGTCAACATACTGTTTAGGTGTAACACCTTTATCCTTTGCTTTTTCTTCTATTTTAAGTCCGTGCTCGTCGGTTCCTGTCTGAAAGAAAACGTCGTAGCCCTGAAGTCTTTTGTATCTTGCAACTGCGTCAGCCATAACGATTTCATAGCTGTTGCCGATATGAGGCTTTGCAGAGGTGTAAGCAATCGCAGTTGTTATATAGAATTTTTCCTTATCCAAAATTATCCCTCCAATATAGTCTATCCTATATTATAACATCGTATTTAAATTTATCAAGTAAAAACTTGAAAACTAATGAATTTTAATGAATAAATAACGGAAAAATGTTGCAATTTAAAATATAAATGATATAATAAATTGAATAATTTTGGAGGTTGAAATATGGAAATGCCATTTGTACCCAATGAGGGTAAGAAATTAACGATAGATACAGATTTCGGAACATATGCAAGATATCCTGTTAAAACTCATGTTATTATGAAAGAGGATAAGATTCCCGAGGTTATGGACAGATATGCAAAGGAATATCTTTTGCCCGAGGATACTCTTTTTATTTCTGAGAAGATTATCGCAATCATGCAGGGCAGAGCATTCAAGGTTGACGAAATCAAGGTTCGTCCGCTTGCAAATCTGCTTTCAAAGTTTGTTCTCAAGACAAGCTATGGTATCGGTCTCGGTATGCCGCAGACGATGGAGCTTTGTATCCGTGAAATAGGTGCTCCGAGAGTTCTTTTTGCAGCAGCCTGTTCAGCGGCAGGTAAGGTTGTAGGTAAAAGAGGAGTATTCTATAATATCCTCGGAATGAAAGCAAGAGCTATTGACGGTCCGTGCGACTGCACAATTCCGCCGTATAATAATTATGCCAAGCTCGCTCCGGACAAGCCGAATGAGGTTGCCGCAGACCTTGCAAAGCATCTCGGTTGTGATGTAATTGTTATTGATGCAAATGATATCGGTGTTAATGTTCTCGGAAAATCCCGTCAGGATATTCCCGATGCCTTCGGTGAGCAGGTGTTCAAGGATAATCCGCTTGACCAGAGCTCACAGTGCACACCGCTTTGCATTGTAAGAAAAGTTAAATAATTGCTTTTGGAATGATTAATAATGAACGAAGAATTTTTTAATAATCTTTTAACTAATTCAATCAGTCTGATTATTGTCTTGCTTGTATACACAGCTCCTGTTTTGATTTACAGGTTCGCAATCAACAAGAAACCACTGCCTAAAAAGAAAGCAGTGATAATTGCGTTGATATACGGAGTAATCGGCACGGCTCTTGCGGCACTACTATATTATTTTCTTAACGGTTCTCCGGTTGCGGGATTCGGATTGCTCTTCTGGGGATACATCAATTACAGTATTTTAATTCAGAATGATAAAAAAACACGTAAGGATATTCCTTCGGATATGTTAGCACTTTATGAAAAATTATCAACGGACAGTATGTCTTTGGATAACGATGAAATGAAAACCGTTATCTCGGACTTCAAGGAGAAGGCAAGTGTTTTTGACGGTGAGTACGGAAAATACAATGTCAGCTTCCCGGGTAAGCGAAACGGACTTAACGGATTGCTGATTGTTGATGAGGAAAAGAAAAAGATTTTTTACTTCTCGGTTTTCATGGAAACGAAGCCGTCCATTTACATTGATTATAAAGAAAATATGACAATGTATTATCTTGATTGTGAATTTAATAAGTAATAAAAAAGCAGTTCGGAAATTCCGGACTGCTTAAGTTTTGTATTATGCTTTTTTCTGATGCTTAACTGCCTTGTTAACTGCAACACTTACTGCTGTGCCGATTACAGTGCAGGCAATCCATTCGATAACTGCGTTGAAGGTTATCATTGCTGTTAAAACAGCGGGAACGGTTGTTCCGAAGCTCTGGATATAATCACTTTTAAAGAAGAATAAAAGTAATAAGCCTACGAAGAAAATCGTGTTCAGGAATCCCGAGCTGAAGGAAGCCGTTATGTAAGAAACCTTTGAGGTTGTTTTGTTTGAAATTGCTTTGAAAATAAGTCCGCTTAAAAATCCCATCAATGCACGTGGAACAAGACAAAGAATTGCCGTAAACCACGGATTGATTGAAAGCAGGGCAGAACCGAACGGGTCACCCTTCAATGCCTGAATGAAGCTCGTTATGCCGAATACAGCACCTAACAGCATTCCAATTGCAGGACCTTCGAGTATTGCACCGATTACAACGGGAATAGAAATAAAAGTAATCGAAACAACACCGATGTTGAGATATCCGAGCGGAGTAAATGACATAACAAAAATTAATGCAATAAGAATTGATGTTAAAGTCAGCTTGTAAAGGTTAATTTTTTTGTTGTTCATATATCCGCCTCATTCCGTAAAGTATAAGATTTTTGTCATAGACTATATCTCGGTGACAGCATTTGACAATTTCCTCACCGAGTCCGCCTGTTCCGATAACTGATTTAATTTCCCTGCCGAATTCATTTTCCATTCGTTCTGCGAGTCCGTCAATCATTGCGGCAGTACCGAAAATTGTTCCTGCTTTCATACTGTCGAGAGTATTTGTACCGATTGAAGTTGTCGGAGCCTTCAGTTCAACCGTCGGCAAAAGTGAAGCACTGCTTGCGAGAGCTTCAAGTGAAGTTTTAACACCCGGAGAAATATTACAGCCCATAAACATTCCGTTCTCGTCGAGTAAAATCATTTTTGTTGCAGTGCCTAAATCAACGATAATGCAGGGGAGCGGATACTTTTCAATTGCACCGATTGAAACCGCACACAAATCAGCACCGAGGAAATTAGATTTATTGTCAATGATTTTAAGACCTGTGTTGATATCGCTTGTAATCATAAAGGGTGAAATATCCGCAACTACGTTTATAGCTTCAGACAGGGTGTTGTTGAGCTCCGGAACAACCGAGCATACAATAGCACCGCTGAATGAATTTTTCTTTATGCCGTGAAGCATTAAAGAATTCAGTATTTCAACAGCATACTGGTCTGCAGTTCTTCTTCTTTCGGTTGACAGTCTTGCTGTGCAGACTAATTCATCACCGTCAAAGATACCGAGATTAATATTTGTATTTCCGATGTCAACAGTAAGAATCATTTATTTTTCATCCTTAAGAATTTTTGATTTTGTTTTTCTTTGCGTTTATATTAGGCATAAACATGAGCAGCATCGGGAATAATTCAAGTCTGCCCAAGAGCATATTTAAAATAAAAACAATTTTTGAAAACATTGTGTATTCCGAGAAATTACCTGTAGGTCCGACCTTTCCGAGTCCGGGACCGATATTATTAAGTGTTGCTATAACAGCGGTCATATTAGTGGTGATATCCATCTTGTCAATAGAAACGAGCAGGAAAGAACCTATCATAATGATGATGTAGATTGTGAAATAAACTGTTGTTCCTCGAAGAACCTCATCACTGATTCTTTTTCCGTCAAGGGTAATTACGTTTACACTTCTCGGATGCGAAAGCTTCTTGAGTTCCTTTTTTGCACTTTTGAGAAGAATGAGAACTCTCGACACCTTGAATCCGCCGCCTGTACTGCCTGCACAACCGCCTACGCACATTACGATTATCATAATTGCACGGCTTAATTCAGGCCATTTGTCAAAGTCGGTTGTACTGTAACCTGTGGTGGTCATAACAGAGGCGACCTGGAATGCCGAATGGTGAAATGCCATAAATATTGAATCAAACATATTATGAATGTTGATTGTAATGATAATAATCGAGCTGAACATTATTCCGAGATAAGCACGAAGCTCCTCGTTTTTGAAAATGTCACGAATTTTACCGCAAAGCAGGAAGAAATACATATTGAAGTTAACGCCGAAAAGTATCATAAATATGGTAATAACTCCCTGACAGTATACGCTATAGCTTCCGATGCTTGTATTGAGAACACCGAAGCCACCTGTACCGGCGGTGCCGAAGCTCAGAGTAACACTCTCAAAGAAGGACATACCACCCAGCTTGAGAAGGATAATTTCAACAATTGTCATTCCGAGATAAATTCCGTAGAGAATTCTCGCTGTGGATTTTGATTTCGGAACGAGCTTTCCGACGTCGGGACCGGGACTTTCTGCACGCATAAGGTGAAGATTTCCACCGCCACGGGCGAGCGGAACAACAGCCATTATAAATACAAGAACACCCATACCGCCGACCCAATGAGTAAAGCTTCGCCAGAAGAGTGCGGATTTACTCAATGCTTCAACATCAGTCAAAGCGCTTGCACCGGTTGTTGTAAATCCCGATACGGTTTCAAACAGTGCGTCAACGTAATTTGGAATTTCACCGCTCAAAGTAAACGGAAGCGCACCGAAAAGACTGAGAACAATCCATCCGAGAGACACAATGAAAAATCCGTCACGGGAATAAATTGTTTTATTCTCAGGCTTTTTAAATGTAAGCAAAAGACCGCTTACAAGAAGAATTCCTATTGTTATAAGAAAGCTGAAAATAATTTTTTCATTGTACATATATGCCACGATTACTGGCAACACCATAAGACCGCTTTCAACAAGCAGTAAAATGCCGAGAATATATGTAACCATTCGTTTATTCATAACTTATGCCTTAATATCGTCAAGGTCTGAAAGACCGGAAATTGTTGTGACAATGATAACGGAATCTCCGATTTCCAGCTTATCCTTACCGTGAGGGATAAAGACCTTGCCCTTTCTGTTTATTGCACCGATAATAACATTGTTGCGAAGAGACATTTCTTCAAGAGTAGTATTTACAAGCTCGCTGTCCTCACTTACGTGGAATTCAAGAGCCTCAACCTTGTTATCGATAATTTTATAAAGTGTTTCAACGTTGCTTCCGATGTTGTTCTGCTTTGCACGTACGTGCTGTAAAATCTGATTTGCAGTAATATATTTCGGATAAATAATACTACCGATATCAAGAGAATTAACAACCTCCTGGAAGGCTAATTTGTTAACCTTAGCAATAGTTTTTATGTTAGGGTCAACGCTTTTTGCAAACAATGAAAGAACGATATTTTCCTCATCAAAGCCTGTAAGACAGCAGATTGCACTTGCGTTTCCGAGACCCTCCTCCATAAGAAGACCACGGTTTGTACCGTCACCGCAGATAACATTTGCGTTCGGGAGAAGATAGCTGAGCCTTTCCGCCTCTTCTGGTTTTCTTTCGATAATGGTTGTCTTCATTTTAAGACGAGCCATCTCAACTGCCAGATAGTGAGCAATTCTTCCGCCGCCGATAATAATTGTACTCTGAATGCTGTTAACAGGAAGACCTATCGACTTGAAGAATGACGGAATTTCATCAGGGGATACAAGTACAGCAACGATATCGTTTTCCTTGATAACGGAATCACCGTACGGGATAAAGATATTGTTTTTGCGTTCAACCGCGCAGGCAAGAGCGTTGAGCTTTGAAAATGTTTCCTTGATTGGCTTTCCGCAGAGATAACATCTCTTGTCAGCAACAAAGCTGACCATATTAACCTTGCCCTTGGCAAAAATATCAATATTTTTAGCTGACGGGAACTTGAGAATTCTGAGAATTTCATCAGCAGCCTCACGCTCGGGATTAATAGCCATAGAAAGACCGAGGCTGTCACGGATAAGACTGATATCTTCGTTATATACAGGGTTTCTTACTCGGGCAATAGTACCGTTTGCACCCAGCTTGCGTGCAAGAAGGCAGATAAGAAGATTGGTTTCATCACTGCCCGTAAGAGCAATCAGTAAATCGCACTCGTCAACGCCTGCCTCAACAAGAACCTTTCTTGAAGCGCCTGTACCGCCGACGGCAATAACATCAAGCTCACCGAGAGCTTCGTTAAGTACATTTTCGTTTGTATCAATAAGCGTTACATCGTGACCCTCTGCAACGAGCTGTTCGGCAACAGTATAACCAACCTTGCCGATACCGACAACAATTATTTTCAATTCAATTGCCGTCCTTTCAATAAAATAAAATAAAAAATGCGCTTGTAATTCCAAGCGCTGAATGGTGCGGATAACAGGACTTGAACCTGCACATCTGTTGATATTAGATCCTAAATCTAACGCGTCTGCCAATTCCGCCATATCCGCTTGTGTGACAGTATTATATCACTTTTTGTGTAAAAGTCAATAATAATGAAGTGTTATTATTGCTTAAATTTATTGCTTTATTTTTTTCAGCGCACCCTTTTCAAGACGTGATACCTGAGCTTGTGAAATTCCGACTTCATTTGCAACCTCTGTCTGTGTTTTTCCGAGCATGAACCGCAGATGAAGAATACTTTTTTCTCTGTCGGATAAGTTCCTTATTGCATCCTTTACAAGTATTTCATCCATCCAGCTGTCAGCCGTATTCCTGTCACCAATCTGGTCCATTACATATATTGCATCTCCGCCGTCGCTGTACACAGGGTCATACAGTGAAACAGGCTCAACTATTGCCTCAAGTGCGATAACTACATTTTCTTTTTTTATGTCAAGCTCTGCGGCTATTTCCTCAACCGTCGGTTCACGGTTGAGCTTGTTTGACAGGTCTTCACGAACCTGGATTGCTCTGTAGGCTGTGTCACGCATGGAACGGCTGACACGAACGGAATTGTTGTCCCTTAAATATCTTCTGACTTCACCTATAATCATCGGGACAGCGTAAGTGGAAAATCTGACATCAAGCCCTGTGTTAAAATTATCAATAGCCTTAATAAGACCGATTACACCAACCTGAAACAAATCGTCAAGCGGTTCTCCACGGCTTGAAAACCGCTGAATAACACTCAAAACGAGCTTGAGATTTCCGTTAATAAGTGCGTTTCTTGCTTCAATATCGCCATTGTGTGACAGCTTTAAAAGCTGCAGCTTTTCAGCTTCCTTCATCACCTTCAGCTTTGATGTGTCAATTCCGCAGATTTCTACCTTATTATATTGCAAAGTAAAACCCTCCCTCAGTAAAATTTTTACCAAAGGGAGGGAATAATATTCAATTATTTAAAGATTTCGTGGAGCCATTCAACACTTCTGTCAATCCAGTAGGTTGTCGGTTTTGTGAATTTCTGACCTTCCTCGGTGCTCATAACAACATCGTTGCCGAGTGAAAAACCGTGTCCGCCTGCACGATAAATGTGCATTTCAAACGGAATACCGAATTCGTTGAGCTTTGAAGCATATTGAAGAGAATGATTAATCGGAACACAACCGTCATCACAGGCAGAAATAATAAATGCAGGTGGGGTGTCCTTCGTGACGTAATCGGTGGTGGATTCAACTTCCTTTGCAAGAATCGGGCTTATATCGCTGAGAATACATGGATATCCGAGAATTGATGCATTCGGCTTCTCTTCGGACATAGTGCAGAGTGCAGATGCAAGGTGACCGCCTGCAGAAAATCCGATAACTGCAATCTTGTCGGGGTCAGTGTGCCATTCTTCAGCATTTTCACGAATCATTTTTAATGCTGTGACAGCTTCGTTGAGTGGCTTTGGAAATTCAGCATCCTCATTTAACGAATAACGAAGAACAAAGGCGTTGAAGCCACGTGAAGCGTAGTGCAATGCTATAGGCTCTGCCTCACGGTCAGAACAGAACTTATATGCACCGCCCGGAAGAACAAGAATTCCCGGCTTAACCTTCATATTCGGCATTTCATCGGAGATGTCCGGAATATAAGTGGTGAGTGTGATACTTTTATTTTCCGATAAGTAAATTGTTTCGATTTTCATATTAATTCTCCTCATATTCATCAATATCAAAGTTTGAAGAAAAGGCAAATCCGTTTTCGCTGAGTGCCTTTATATCCTTGAGTAATATTTCCATTCCGCTTGCGACGCAGGTGAGCGGATTTTTTGCACAACCGGTTTTTATATTCAGCTTATTCTGAATATATTCGTCAATACCTTTAACTAACGCACCGCCGCCTGTAATTATTATCCCGTTGTTACCGACATCTGAGTTAAGCTCAGCAGGAGTTTTTTCAAGGACACCGCGGATTGCTTCGATTATTTTTTCAAGGTCTTCTCTTATGCACAGAAATACATCTGTTGAAGAAACCTCTGTGGATTTCGGCATATTGGTAAGATAATTTTTACCGATTATGCGAACAGCAAGCTCTGCTTCAAGAAATTTCGCCGAGCTGACCTGTTTTTTTATGTATTCTGCCGTTGTTTCACCGATAATAATATCTCGTTCTCTTTTTAAGAATCTCATAATATCTTCGTTAAAGCTGTTTCCGGCAATTTCAATAGTGTCTGAAACGCAGACACAGCCTCTTGAAATAACAGCTATATCGGTTTTACCTGCACCGATGTTGACAATCATTATACCGCTCGGTTCACTTATGCTCACTCCTGCACCAACAGAAGCGGCGAGAGGCTCTTCGATAACGCAGGCTCTTGCGGCACCCGAAGAAATAACAAGCTCAAGCATATTCTTTCTGTCAAGCTCTGTGGCATTCGAGGGAACACAGGTAATGATGCTTGGCTTGAAAATCTGACTTCCGCAAATTTTCTGAACGTAGTAGCAAAGCATCTGCTGTAAGGCTTCGTAGTTGTGAACTGTACCGTTAATAACCGGTCTGACTATTGTCAGCGAATCGGGATTCCGTCCTGTCATATTATAAGCTTCTGTACCGATTGCTTTGATTTTTTCAGTAAAGGTATCATATGCAATTACATTCGGTTCATTGATTTTAATACCCTTGCCGTCAACCGAGGCAACAACCGAGCCTGTACCTAAATCAAAGCCGATTTTTGAACCAACCATTTTATTCCTCCTTGTCACATTTTAATGCCGCCGCAATACAGTAAACGTGTTCGGCACCATTAAGGTACAGCATTTTACCGCATTCCGACAACGTGATACCCGAAGTGACAATATCATCCGTAAGCAGGATGTTTTTGCCTTTAATATCATATTTCTCATTTACATCGAACACACCGAACAGGTTACCCATTCTTTCGAAATATCCGCAGTCATGCTGATTTTCTGTGTCGAATAATTTTATCAGTAAATCCTCAACATAGGTGACACCGATGCTGTCTGCAACGCTTTTTGCGAGCAAACCGCTTTGGTTAAAGCCTCGTTTACGAAGATTTTTCTTTCTCATAGGAACGAATGTAACATAGTCAAATTTTATGTCATCATATCTTTTTTTACAGCATTCAGCCATGAGAGATGACAGACATTTATAGGCCATCTTGTTATCTCTGAATTTAAAATCGTGAATGCATTCCCTGACGTTCCCTTCGTAATAAAGCGGAGCGCATACCTTTTCAAAGTAATGACTTCTTGATTTTTTGCAATGACATCTTGATTTTTCCGCACCGCAGCTGTAACAGATTTCTCCGCTAATAAAGGGAAGAGTATCCTCACAAACCCGGCAAATGTTCTCAAACGGATCAATAAGCTCCGAGCAGAAGCAACATCTGTTCGGATAAATAAGGCTCAAAAGGTAATTGAATGTATCAGCTGTTTTCTTCTTCATCTTGTGCCTCTAAAAAATGCTTTAATGCTGAGTATCGTTTTGATTTGCTGTTATTCTGAGCCATTGAATTAATCAGCTCTGCTGAACCGACTAAAATCATGAGCTTTTTCGCTCTTGTAACGGCAGTATATAATAAATTTCTGTAGCACAGCTTGGGAATGACGGAAAACACAGGCATTACAACTGCGTTAAATTCATTACCCTGACTTTTGTGAATTGTCATTGCGTAGGCAAGCTCAAGCTCAGTGGCACCGTCAAAGGAGTAGGTCGCAATTCTTTCATCAAAGTCAATAACCATGCTTGAGGTGTATGTATCAATACTTTTTATAATTCCGATATCTCCGTTGAAAATACCCGAGCCTTCCTCACCGTTTTTCTCCCAGATAATATCATAATTATTTTTAATCTGCATAACCTTGTCGCCCTTGCGGAAAATTTTACCCGCAATTGAGGCTTCGGGCTTGTCCTTTTCAGCAGGATTGATTACAGCCTGTAAAGCCTTGTTGATGTAGACAGAACCTGTTTCACCTTTTCTTGAAGGGCAGAGCACCTGAATATCGTTTACGCTCGAATATCCGTAGGCTTTCGGCAAACGATTATTAACAAGGTCAACAACCGTCTGAACAACTGAATTATTTGTGCTTCTCGCCAAAAAGAAGAAATCACTGTCCTTTGTGGTAAGGTCGGGATTGTTACCCTTTACGATTTCATGGGCATTGGTAACAATTTTACTCTTCATTGCCTGTCGGAAGACCTTGTTTAATTCAACAACAGGGAGAAGTCCGGAATCAATTAAATCATGCAACACATTACCTGCACCGACGGCAGGAAGCTGGTCTGAGTCACCGACAAGGATAACTCTGCAGCCGAGCGGCAGGGCATCAAGCAGACTTGAAAAAAGCAGGCTGTCCACCATTGAAAGCTCGTCAACAATTATTGCATCTGCTTTAAGCGGATTTCTCATATTTCTTGCAAAATAAGGATTGTCGTTTTTATCCCATTCTACTTCAAGTAAGCGGTGAATTGTTTTAGCCTCTCTGCCTGTAATTTCACTCATTCTTTTTGCGGCTCGTCCTGTAGGAGCAGCAAGAACAACATTAAGCCGATCGGACTCAAGCAGCTTTAAAATACCATTCAGCGTTGTGGTTTTTCCTGTACCCGGACCGCCTGTTAAAATAAGCAGACCTTTTTCAATAGCGGTAATTATTGCATTTTTCTGATTTTCATCGTAGACGATGCACTCACGTCTTTCAATATTCTCAATGTCCTGCAAAAGCGTAGGCTTTCCGGCAGGAGGGAATTTAAGCATAATTTTTATCCGGTCTGCACTTGATTTTTCCGCAAAATAAATATGCGGTAAAAAGATGAAGCTTTCATCATTAATTGTATCTTCAATAAGCTGCTTGTCCTCTAAAAGCTCGTCAATGTTGGAATCAATGACCTCGCTTTCTTTATTAAGCAGGGCAGAGCAGGGGATTTTCAGCTTTTCTCTCGGAAGACAGGTGTGTCCGTTGTGAAGATTATGTCGGATAACGTGAATTATTCCTGCCTTGATTCTGAAATTTTCGTTCGGCTTTTCTTCAAGCATATTTGCGATATCATCAGCTCTGTCAAAGCTGACACCGACACCTTCACAGCACAAAATATACGGATTAGCCTTGATAAGATTAACCGAATTTGCACCGAAGGTACGAAACGCCTTCAAGCATTCACTCGGAGTCATGGAATATCTTTCAAGGGCAATCATAATCTGTCTTATCGAGAACTGCTCGTTAAAGGCCTTGCTCATTTTTTCGGCACGTTCTTTTGTAATACCCTTGATAACGGCGAGCTTTTCGGGATGGTTTTCGAGAATGTCGAAGGTTTCCTCACCGAAGCGTTCAATTATTTTTTGTGCGGTTTTTGGACCTATTCCGCTGACAGCACCCGAGGCCAAGTATTTGTACAGCTCAGCTGATGTTGACGGCATACTTCTTTCGCAAAGCTCGGCTCTGAATTGTCTTCCGAAGGTAGGATGAACTACCCAGCTTCCACGAAGACGGATGTCTTCACCGGGTGTTATTTCGGGCAAAATACCTGCAACCGTAATATATTCATCGTCTGACGAAATTTCTGCAACAGTGAAGCCGCTGTCATCCTTGCGGAAAACAACGTCTTCAACACAGCCTTTTATTTCAATCAGATTATCGTTCATTTTCAATAAGTCTTTCAATAAGTTTTTCTTGTGAACAGATTTCAATCCCGCCGCATTCTTTAGCTACAAGATTAATATCCTTAATTTGTTTAGCGGTAAGCCCGTTGTCAAAAATAACAACATTTTCGCAGATAAGCTCACCGAAAAGCATATTTCTAAGGTGTGAGCCGTAGATTAAATCACCGATCTTATGTCTTTTAGCATCCTTGGGGATAGTAAGGATAAAAAGTCCGTTCTTTTTAGGTCTGTACATAAAAAGAACTATGTAAAATATGATGGAAATAAAACCGATAAAGCTCAATGCGGCAACACAGCCGAAAAAAATAGCTTCTATCATAAAATCACCTCACTGACAGTTTATGCAGTGAGGGAAAATTTGTTATAAGCAAGCAGATCTGTAAGCCGAGTTCTGTCATTTAAGGCAATTATCTATCCAGATTGCAAGTTGCCCTGCAATTCAAGCCATCCTTCGGAATTCAGCCGAGCAAGCCCATTCCTGTCGATGTTGCCCCGGATAGGGTTTACATCACTGTTATTTCTTAAAGCCGTTTCCGACCCGTGTGTGAGCTCTTACCTCACATTTCCACCCTTACCGCAAAAGCGGCGGTATATCTCTGTTGCACTGTCCCGGAGGTCACCCTCGACGGCCGTTAGCCGTTATCCTGCTCTACGGGGCTCGGACTTTCCTCATAGTTGATAAGACTATGCAATCACCCGATCTGCTTGCCATTATATTTTATACGAAATAATATCTGTTGTCAATTTTTTTGTAAATTTTTTACAGGATATTGAAATTAAATTTATTATATAGTAAAATAAATCGGAATCGAGGTAAAAATATGAAAGATAATTACTATAATGATTTTTCGTCTGACAAAAATAATGTCAGCTCGGAAGAAATCCAGGAGCGTTTAAAGCAAAAAAAATATGATGAGATAATACGCAGACAAAGAAATGCTCAGAGCTATAATGATGAGTATATCGGATATCAAAGACAGCAGGGTACACGAGGCTATCAGAATAATTCGAACTATCCTGATTTTGATGATATTCCTTCTGACAACAACAATAATAATAGAAACAGACAGCAAAAACAACCGAAGAAAAAGAAAAAAAACGGCTGTGGATGCGGCTGCGGTACTTTTCTGCTAATTATACTTCTTATAATTTCTCTCACTGTCGGCGGAGCTTATTCACTTTGTAACAAGACAAACTATGTAAAATCAGAGAGAGCCGAAGCAACTATTGCGGATGATTCTTATGTCAATGTACTTCTTATAGGTACAGATAAGGACAGTAACGGCACGTCACGTTCGGATTCAATGATTCTTGTAACTATCGATAAGGAAAACAAGAAACTGAAATTCACATCGTTTATGCGTGATACATGGGTTGAAATTCCCGATAACGGAGAAGCAAAGCTTAATGCCGCATACGCTTACGGCGGAGCAGAGCTGCTGATGGACACAATAGAGCAGAGTTTCAAGGTTGATATTGATAACTATGTAATGGTTAACTTTGATATGTTTGAGAAGCTCATTGACGCACTTGGCGGTGTTACAGTTGAAATTACCGAAGAAGAAGCGGAATTTATGAATAGAACAACATCAGCAAAGGTTAATGTCGGTACAAACACGTTGAATGGTGATTATGCTCTTACCTATTGTAGAATCAGAAAGCTCGACTCTGACTTTATGAGAACACAGAGACAACGAAAGGTTCTTACTGCCCTGTTCGGACAGATAACCGATAATCCGCTTAAAGCAATCAAGGGAATGACAGAGGTTATTCCGCTTGTCACAACAGATATTTCACCGATTAAATTAACCTGTATGGTATTTTCAGCGGTATCGCTTTTGAGCTATTCAAATGACGATATGCGAATTCCTGTTGACGGAGCTTATGAAAATAAAATGATGTACGGACAGGATTCTTTGGTACCCGACCTTGAAGAAAATCAGGAAGCTCTCAGAGAATTTATTGAATCCGATTGATATAACAACAGCACCCGAGCCTGAATGCCCGGGTGCTGATTTATTTTATGATAATGTTTATTTAACCTGCCAGAATCCGACTTTTTTCATAACCTTTGTAAGTGTCTTGTTTGCAAGGTATGATGCTTTTTCAGCACCCTCCTTTGCACATTTTTCTATGTAAGCCTTGTCGCTGACAATTTCGTTGAATTTTTCCTGAACAGGCTTAACCTCTGCAAGTATACTTTCGGCAACTGCGAGCTTGAAGTCGCCGTAGCCCTTGCCGTCGAAATCCTTTTCGATTTCCTCAAAGGATTTTCCTGTACAGCATGAGTAAATACCCATAAGGTTGTTGATTCCGTCCTTGCCCTCAGCATAACGTACACAAGCCTCTGAATCTGTGACAGCTGACTTGAATTTTTTTACGATATCATCGGGCTTGTCAAGTACAAATACAGATGCTTTCGGGTTTGCATCGGACTTCGACATCTTCTTTGTCGGGTCCTGCAATGACATAACCTTTGCACCGAGCTTGCCGATATACGGCTTTGGTACTGTGAATGTCGGGGAGTAGATGCCGTTGAAACGCTCCGCAATATCACGGGTGATTTCAAGATGCTGCTTCTGGTCGGCACCTACGGGAACATAGTCAGCCTGATAGAGAAGAATATCAGCCGCCATAAGCGTAGGATATGAGAAAAGTCCGACATTGACATTGTCTGCGTGCTTTTCGGATTTATCCTTGAACTGTGTCATTCTTGAGGCTTCACCGAACTGTGTATAGCAGTTGAGAATCCAGCCCAACTGACTGTGCTGAGGAACCTGTGACTGTACAAATACGATATTTTTTTCAGGGTCAAGACCGAGAGCAAGTAAAAGAGCATACATTTCAAGGCTCTGCTTACGCAGTTTAGCAGGCTCCTGACGGACAGTGATTGCGTGAAGGTCAGCAACGGCAAACAGGCAATCATTATCCTTACTCATATCAGCCCAGTTTTTTAATGCACCGAGATAGTTGCCGAGAGTCGGAACTGATGTCGGCTGAATCATACTTAAAACTCTGTCTTTTTTTTCTTGTGTATTTTCCATATTTTATTTACTCCTCGTTAGTTTTGGAACATGATAAGCAGGAAGCCTGCGGCAACGGCTGAGCCGATAACACCTGCAACATTCGGACCCATTGCGTGCATAAGAAGGAAGTTTGTCGGATTGTACTTTCTGCCTTCATTCTGTGCAACACGGGCAGCCATAGGAACGGCTGAAACACCTGCGGCACCGATAAGCGGATTGATTTTACCGCCCGTAACAATGTAGAGAAGCTTTCCTAAAAGAACACCGCCGACAGTTGAGAACATAAACGCTACAAGACCGAGTCCGACAATCATAAGTGTCTTAACCTGCAAGAAGCTCTGTCCGTTTGCAGTAGCACCAACTGTAACACCAAGCAAAATAACAATAATATTATTAAGTGCATTCTGTGCAACATCTGAAAGTCTTTCAACAACACCGCACTCACGGAAAAGATTGCCGAGCATAAACATACCGAGAAGCGGAGCAACCGACGGAAGGATGAGAGCAACTAAAACTAGTACAATAATCGGGAAAATAATCTTTTCAACCTTTGAAACCTTGCGAAGCTGAGTCATCTTAACCTCACGCTCTTTTTTAGTTGTGAGAGCTTTCATAATAGGTGGCTGAATAAGCGGAATAAGTGCCATATACGAATATGCGGCAAGTGCGATAGGTGCAAGCAAATGTGTTGCTAACTTTGAAGCCAGGAAAATAGCTGTCGGGCCGTCAGCTCCGCCTATAATACCGATTGCGGCTGCCTCCTGCGGATCAAATCCAAGAAGAATTGCGATAAGAAAAGCAACATAAATGCCGAGCTGAGCGGCAGCACCTAAAAGTAAGCTGATTGGATTTGAGAGAAGCGGACCGAAGTCTGTCATAGCACCGACACCCATGAAAATAAGACAGGGGAAGATACTCGACTTAACACCGGCATAAATAATTCTCAAAACACCCGAATCGTACCAATGTTCACTTTTGGGGATATTTTCAAGAACTCCGTTACCGCCGAAAATATCACCTATAGTTAAATCGTCCATAATTCCCGAACCGGGTAAGTTTGCAAGCAGAATGCCGAATGCGATAGGAACCAGGAGCAGTGGCTCGAATTTGAATTTCGGATGGATTGCGAGGAAGAGGAATACAAATGATACACCTATCATAACAAGATTCTGCCACGTAAGAAGGGCAAAACCCGATGCTTCCCACATACCTTTTATAAGACTAGTAATTAATTCCATTTTGATTACCGTCCTTTATTGAATAGCTGCAAGGATCTGGTCTGTATCAACAGTAGAGCCTTTTGAAACCATTAATTTTACAGTGCCGTTAACCGGAGCAACAATTTCGTTTTCCATTTTCATAGCTTCAAGAATCAGGAGAACATCACCGGATTTAACAGTCTGACCGTCAGTAACATTGAGATTAAGAATTGTGCCCGGCATTGGAGATGTAACCTTTACACCATTAACATTTCCGCCTGCAGGAGCGGCAGATGCAGCAGGTACAGGAGCAGCGGCTGACGGAGCAGGCTGGAAGCTCTGTGCAGGTGCATCGTAAACTGATTTAAGCACTGCTTCGCTCTCGTTTACTTCAACCTCGTATTTTTTATTATTTAGTGTAACAACATACTTCATTTATTTTTCCTCCAGTAGTTTAATTGACTTGAAATCAAGTCTGTCAAGGTCGATACCGCTGTTGTGACTGACAAGAGCCATTATAACTGCGGCGGTTTCCTCATCTACATTAATAAGCTCAACCTGACTTCTTTGTGCAGAAGCAATAATCGGAGCTGTTGCGTTATTGATGATGTTATCTGTATCAGGTTTTGCTTTCTTTCCTGCTAATGAGAAAAGAAAAGCGATAATTTTAATAAATAAAGCAATAACTGCAAGAATGATAAGTACGGTGCAAAAGCCGACGACAGCTGTCAAAACAGCTTTTGAAAATGTCATTTTATCGTTTGAACCATATATATCGGCAAAAACACCGAGTAATTTAGGAAGATTATTCATATTTGTCCTCCTTAGTCAATCTTTTCGATATTGTAGGTGAATGTTCTGCGCTTTAACTCGTCACGCTTATCGAAGAATGCTTCAGCCTGAGTCGGGAAAGCGATATAAGAAAGAACATCCTCATCACAGTGAGCCTTGTCACCGATTTCAGCCTTTGCTTTTTCAAAGCCGTCACCGAGTGTATCAGCGAATTTACCTGTAATCGGCTTCTCGTCACCGAGAACCTTCTTAACAAGCTCGTCATTGAGCTTACCGGGTGCTTTTCCGTATTCACCTTTAACGTATGCTTTTATTTCCTTGGAAATATTCTTGTATCTTTCACCTGCAAGCACATTTGATGTTGCCTGAACACCGACCATCTGACTCATAGGTGTAACGAGCGGAGGATAGCCTAAGTCCTCACGCACTCTCGGAGTTTCGAGAAGAACCTCTTCAAATTTATCCATCTTGTTCTGTGCAGTGAGCTGAGCCACGAGATTTGAAAGCATACCGCCCGGAACCTGGTAGGTAAGAGCATCTGTGTCTGTTGTAAGCACAACGGGATTAAGAAGACCGCTCTTTAATGTTTCAGCTCTGAACGGCTTGAAGAAATCGTTAATCTTCTTAAGCTGTGTAGTATCAAGAGCTGTTTTATAGCCATACTGATTGAGAACATAATTCATTGCCTCAGTTGCAGGCTGTGAAGTACCGCCCGAGAATGAGGAAATAGCTGTGTCAATTACGTCAACACCTGCCTCGACAGCCTTTAATAATGTCATCTGAGCAAGACCTGTTGTTGAATGAGTATGAAGAATAACAGGAACCTTAACGGTTTTCTTCAATGCACTGACAAGGTCAAATGCTTCCTTCGGGCTCATAATACCGGCCATATCCTTAACGCAGATTGACTGAACACCAAGTCCTTCAATCTGTTTTGCGAGCTTAACGTAAGCATCAACATTATGAACAGGGGAGAGTGTGTAGCAGATTGTACCCGATGCGTGTGCACCCGACTTGATTGTCTGGTCAACAGCAACCTCTATATTACGGATATCATTGAGAGCATCGAAAATTCGGATAATATCAATGCCGTTTTCAACACTATTCTCAACGAACTTTCTTACAACATCGTTAGGATAATGCTTGTAGCCTAAAAGATTCTGACCTCTTAAGAGCATCTGTAATTTAGTATTCGGACAGCTCTTTTTGATTTTACGAAGTCTTTCCCACGGGTCTTCATTGAGATAACGAAGGCAGGAGTCAAAGGTCGCACCGCCCCAGCATTCAAGGGAATAAT
>DCGX01000009.1:294-2793 GCA_002315505.1 Ruminococcaceae bacterium UBA1767 | reverse complement strand
ACTTCGCTTCGCTCAGTATGACATGATTTAAGGCACCCAGTGGGGGAGCTCTCACGAAGTGACTGAGGGATCAAAGGGAAACAAAATTCAACAATCCCTCCGTCTTTGACTTCGTCAAATCCACATCCCTTTGTACAAGGGGAGGCTGAATACAATGCCATTCCGAGGAGCAAAGCGACGAAGAATCTCAAGTAAAAGTATTGTCTGTTATATTAAATTCATCCCACGGAAACGCTTTTTCGGGCATAGAACTAAATGAAAAATGCTCATTATTGAATTCAAAAGCAATTGAATAACTCCATAACGCAACGGAGCATCTGTTGTCACTTCCACCGTATTTTCCGTCACCGACAAGCGGCATTTTTCGTGAAGAAAACTGAACTCTTATCTGATGTGAACGACCTGTGTGAAGTCGGATTTTTACGAGTGAAATATTACCGCTTGTGCCGAGTACAGAATAATCGAGCTTTGCTTTTTTGACTCCTTTTCGTTCACGTTTTACAACGAAGCTCTTGTTTTTGCGTGAGTCCTTGAAAAGCAAATCCTCCATTGTGCCGCTCTCGGCTTCGGGTACTCCGTTGATAACGGCAAGATATTCTTTAATGAAGTTTCCGTCCGTGATTTCCTTTGAAAGGAGCGAAGCGGACTTTGAATTCTTCGCAAAAATCATTGTTCCGCCTACCGCAGTATCAAGTCGGTGAACAGGAAAAATCCTGCAGCCAAGCTGTTTGCCCAACAGCTTTACCATATCCTCAGCACCGTCATTTTGCGACGGCACACCGACCGGTTTAACACAGGCAACGAAATCCTTACTGTCGAAAAGAACTGTAATCATTGATTATTTTCTCCCTTGAGCTTTTCGACCTTTTCGGCAAGATTTTTCATATTCATCATTTCTTTTAAAAATGCGATAAGCTCAATCGGACTGCCTGTTTTCTGTAATTCCGGAGTGATAAGCTCTAAAATTGATTTCATTTCGCGGACGGATTTTTCAAGCTCAGCCTTTTGCTCATCAGTTACCTTGTCGGGCTTTTTGGCCGCTTTTTCAATCATTGAATTGATTTTGGAAATTTCCTTTGTTACATCGGATAATTTATCGCAGGAAATAACCTTTCCGTTTTCATCTCTGTTAATCATAAAATTTCACCTGTTAAGTTAAAATGCCACTCCGAAAGGAATGGCATTGTTTTCGTTTGATCAGAACTTTTCTTCTTTTTTCTTCTTAGGAGTCTTGCCCTTAGCTTCAAGGCGAGCTTCCTTTTCTTTTTCTGCAGCTTCCTTAGCAGCAGCTCTTTCAGCAGCGAGCTTTTCGTTAGCTGTGTTGTTCTGGCTGATAGCCCAGCGTGTGATCTTCATACGGTTTCTGTCAGCACCTGTTTCGATGATGAGTGAATCGTCCTTAACTGTAACGATTTTGCCCATGATACCGCCGATTGTTGTGATTTCGTCACCAATCTGAAGATTGTCACGCATTGTTTCTTCTTCTTTTTGCTTTTTCTTCTGCGGACGAATCATCATGAAGTACATAAGAGCAACAATAGCAACAATCCAGATAATCATACCGATTCCGCCACCCTGAGTTGTACCTGTGCCTGAGCTTGTTCCGCCGCCTAAAAGGCTTGAAAAAATTGATAAAGTATCCATACTTTTCCTCCTATTTACACAATGCATTTATTATACATTATGTTTATGTGATTTGCAAGATATTTTTTGTTAACAATTATTTCATATTCTCGTGTCGAGTAAATCAACGTATTTTGCCTTGAATTCCTCAAAGGTTCCGTTATCAAGGCTGTCACGGATTTTCTCCATAAGAGTATTATAGAAATAAAGGTTGTGGGTAACGCACAAACGCATTGCGAGCATTTCCTTAGCCTTGAAAAGATGACGGATGTATGCCTTTGAATGTCGTTGACAGGTAGGACAGTGACATTCTGTGTCAATCGGGTCAAGGTCGTTCATATACTTTGCGTTGTTTATGTTGATAATTCCGTTCATTGTGAAAAGATGTCCGTGACGGGCGTTTCTCGACGGCATAACGCAGTCGAACAAATCAACGCCACGGCTGACACCCTCAATAATGTTTCCGGGAGTTCCGACACCCATAAGGTAACGAATTTTATCCTTTGGCATATGTGGCTCAACAGCAGAAATCATTTCATACATAATCTCCTTCGGCTCACCGACGGCAAGACCGCCGATTGCATAGCCGTCAAGGTTCATTTCTGCAATTTCCTTCATATGTTCAATTCGTAAATCCTCGTACACACAGCCTTGATTAATTCCGAAAAGAAGCTGATTCTTATTGATTGTGTCGGGCAGGGAATTGAGCCTGTCCATTTCAGCCTTACAACGTCTGAGCCAGCGTGTTGTTCGCTCACACGAGGCCTTTGAATAGTCGTGAGTTGACGGATTTGCAACGCATTCATCAAAAGCCATTGCGATGGTCGAGCCGAGATTCGACTGAATTCTCATGCTCTCCTCGGGACCCATGAAAAT
>DCGX01000009.1:0-192 GCA_002315505.1 Ruminococcaceae bacterium UBA1767 | reverse complement strand
CAAGTGAAAATACCTGAAATCCACCGCTGTCTGTAAGAATAGGGCCGTTCCAGCCCGTAAACTTGTGAAGACCGCCAAGCTCTCTTACAAGCTCGTCACCCGGTCGCACGTGCAGATGATATGTGTTGCAAAGCTGAACCTGTGCGCCGATTTCCTTTAAATCGTATGCATCGAGAGCACCCTTGATAGCAC
>DCGX01000064.1 GCA_002315505.1 Ruminococcaceae bacterium UBA1767 | reverse complement strand
AAGGTGAAACCCTTGGCAAAACTATTATTTTTGCTTTCAATCACCACCATGCGGAAATGATTGTAAACTGTTTCAAGGAGCTTTATCCCGAATACGGAGCAAACTATTGTCAGCTTATTGATAATCAGGTTAATTATGCTGATGATTTAATTCTGAAATTTGAAAATGATGATGATTTCAGAATAGCCGTTTCCGTTGATATGCTTGATACAGGTATAGATGTACCGTCTGTTGTAAATCTCGTATTTTTTAAGTCATTACGTTCAAAAATCAAATTTGTTCAGATGATTGGACGAGGTACAAGACTTTGCCCGGATTTGTTTGGCCCCGGGAAGGATAAAACGCATTTCCTTATTTTTGACTATTGCGGTAATTTTGAGTTCTTTGCACTTCATCCCGAAGGAATACCTGTTAATGAAACCATTTCGCTTTCGCAGAAATATTTCATGGTACAAACCAACTTGTTGTTCCAACTGCAGGGATTAACTTGGCAGCAAAACAAATTTGCAAAATCCTATTACGACAGTATAAAAAACGAACTTATTGAAGAAGTTCAAAAAATAAAATCCCATAGCGAACGTCTTCAAGTGCGCAGTGCTATGGAATATGTTGATAAATATTGCGACAAAAAGAATTGGCAATCCCTTTCTGCGCTTGATGTAAAGATTATTTGCGATAATCTTACAAGATTGATTGACGGTGGTCAAAAGGGAGATTATCTTGCTTTGTCTTTTGATATACGAATGAAGGAAATTGAAGAAGCATATGTTGCGGGAAATATCAATTTTGCTTCTAAACATATTCAGGTCATCAGAAAGTGCTGTGCTTTCCTGCTTGAAAAGAAAGCGACTATTCCTCAGGTAATCGAGAAAGCGAATGAGTTGAACACGCTTGTATCTGAAAGCTATTGGGAAAGCACTAATCTTCAAGATCTTGAAGCCAAGAGAAACAGCCTCAGAAATATTATGAAATTCCTTGAGCATACAGTTTTGAAATGGATAGATGTAAATATCGGCGATGTTCGTGAAGATAAAGGAAACGATGTTCCGGGAATTGTTGATATTCGTACTTACCGTGAGAAGGTACTTGATTATCTTGCCAACCATTCAGACAGCGAGGTCATTCAAAAAATACAAAAGCTTGAAAAAATCAATGCTGAAGATCTGAAAGAACTTGAAAGAATTCTTTGGCAGGAGCTTGGCACAAAAGATGATTATGAAAAATCAACAAATATCGATAATCTTGCTGTATTTATTCGCAGTTTAGTCGGATTAAATCAAGATGCAATTAACGAAAAATTCGGTGATTTCCTTAACGGTAACATCTTAAATGCACAGCAACAGGAATTTGTAAAAGCAATAATTAATTATGTTCGTGAAAACGGAGATATCAGCAAAGAAGATTTGATTGAAAAAGAACCGTTCGATAACTACGATATTATCTCTCTTTTCGGCGAGAACATTGCGGCTGTGCTTCAGATAATTAATGTTTTGCATAACAGTATTGATGTTGCAGCGTAAAGCAATAGCCTCCCTTTGTCCATTTTTAAGCGAGGCTACTAAATTTCATGAAATCATGTTGAGATTGCATTACTTTCTTGACAGCAGCTTTATCAGCTTATCGATGTCACCTGTATCAATGCCTCGTGCTAAAACTTTATTCCTGAAGTTCAGCATAGCGTTAATGCACAGATGTCGCTCTTTTGCGGTAAGTTCAAGTACATACTTATTTTTCATACATAAATCAGCTCCGAATTAACAATTTCGGATGCGCGGCTGCGAATGTTATTCATTCTGCCAACCCACTCCATCTGATTTTCGATTTTGAGCTGTTCGGTAATGCCTTCGTTTTCGGCAAGTTGTTTTACGAGCCGAAGAAACATATCTTCTGCCTGTTCATTCAGTTCGGCGAGGTAGGTCTGTAACGTGCCGTTCATCTGCATAATTGTAAAGATTGCTTTCTTGTGTTCCATTAAATACCGCTTGTGTCTTTTACCCCATATACCGATTGGCCTTTGGTCTTTTTCGGGCGGTAAGGTCAAATCGGGTATGAGGTAATCGCCGACTTTTGTGTATGTGGTTTCCATAAAGATAACCTCCTTGAATTTGGTGACTTGATTGTACCAATTTCAGGGAGGTTTGTTAATTGTGCGAATTTCAAAATCGCATATTTTCAGATTTATATTATTTTAGCATAGCGGTTCTTGCCTGAATCAAATCGGCAAGATTTTCTTTTAATTCATCGGGCAAATAGGAATTGCGGCATTCTTCAAGCAAAACATCTTTTTTATTTGTTACTTTATCAATGAGCTTTTCTGCAACTCTTCGCTGAATACCGCAGGTATCGGCAAATTTAAGAAAATCGCCTCGGTGAAGATTTCGCTTTTTGCCGTTCATAGTCAGAGCAAACTGTTCTTTATCGGCAGGGTTGACTGTATTAACAGGGAGCATGTCGTATGCCTTTGAAAGAACATAGCTGCCGCTGTTTTCCGCTGTTTCAATCAGCGAGAAATTTTTAAGGTGCATATCGGAATTTCCCACAACAAAAGAAAACACAATCCGTAGGAAAAGCTCCGTCATGTCAAGTCCCGACTGTGAAGAAAATTCGGAAATGATTTTGGCACATCTCTCGTATGAGCCTTTGTATTTGTCTTCCGTCAGACGCCCATCAAGCTGACAGAAATCCTCCATTGAAAGCATTTGCGTGTCGATTCTGTCAATTCTCTTTGTGATGTATGCGAGCTTTTCTTCGCTCATTTTCACAAGGGCGTAAGGAACTGTTTTAATTCCGACTTTTTCAGCCATCCGCATTGTCAGATGCTCTGCTTCGGGCAGGGACGGATATTCTTCCGTCTGCGGTTTGAGGATGTAGCCCGACGGATAATTTATCAGCGTAAGGCGTGGCTTTTGGTTTCTCTCGGCAGAAAGGTGCAGAGAAATTTTCTTTTGAACACCCGGAACAGTAAAGCCTTTGTTTGTGCTTTCGTCGGCAAGTGCTTTGATTATTTCATCTGAAATTTCTATGTCGGGAAGCTCTTTCGTTCCGAAAAAACTTTTAATACATTTCAAATGCCAACAATACTCCTGCTCCTCGAGATTGCTTTCTTTGATCGGTTTTCCGCAGCATAAGCAGTTCATTCCCGCACCTCCTTAATTGTTACATTGCCGATGCAGTCCTTGCAGGCAACAAGAAGTATTCCGAAACGGTCTTTCGGATTAAGCTTCCAATTATGTGTAACAACGTCGAGGAGCCAACCCTCGGGAATAAGTCCGTCAAAAAATGCAAACAATGTTTTTGATTTATACGGTTCTTCTCTTATCGGCAGGGTGAGGCTTACGGATGATGCGTCTTCACGATGAATATATTTTTCGTCATATTCAAACAAATAGCCCTCGTCTGTTTCTTTCAAAGTGCCGGCAAAAATATTTCTGACATAGACAAAAGCAGTTCTGTATTCTTCCATTATTTATCTTCCTTTCTTCCCGGAACTGCTTCCATACCGAACATTGAAAGAGCCTGATTGACCTTGTCCATTCTGACTGTCGGCTTGCCCTGTTCAAGTTCTCTTACAAATCGAAGACCGAGTCCCGACCTTAAAGCGAACTCTTCCTGAGTAAGTCCCGCAGCCTTTCTGTTTTCTTTTATAAATTCAGCAATTTTATTCATAAACATATATTACACCCTTTAGGGATTATTGTCAACATAAATTGTTCAAATTATACCTTATCGGTGTTGTTTTATTATGTGATAAACTAATATACCTTATAGGGTATAAAACAGCCTGACGCAGTTCTGTTGTAAAGAGCTTTGTCAGGCTTATTAATATATCCGTTATTAAATTGTTATAACATATGTATGTGGCTCCGTATTTCGATGGTTACCCGGTACACATTCAGGGAAAAATGGTATAGCCTACCGAAAACTTGGTTTTGATAATTTTCGGGGAACAAAGCACAAAAATCTCTGATTTTCAGTCAAGGGCATATCTCAACTGTATATGTAACCCTGTGAATATGAGCAAATTCGGAGCGTAATTTACGGTCGTAAAAAAATGTTCGTTTGGGTGTACACGACTTGAAAATTTTGGAGGATTTTGAAAATACTATTGTAGATATTCTGACCAATTTTCAGGAAATCCCATAGTAGATATTTTTACATTAGGGTATTTTTCTATATAGAACTTTAGAGATTCAATAAACTCTTTCCAATGATCATCGTGAGGAATTAAATAAGATATACATACCAATACACCAAATATTCTGATGTTTTTAATACCTTCTTTTTGATACTGTTTGTACAATATTGGTGTCTTTGAAAGTTTTGCATTATAAAGCCTTCCGTAATGCGCACATAGATTTCGCACATAAGCTATGCTTTCAATCCAACTTTCAAAATATGTATATCCGACTCCGTACATTGAAGCAACCGCTTTTTTATCCTCGTTTTTCATGTTTTTAAAGAATTTTGATAAGGTACCAAAGCTAAAAAGTTCAACGAGTGCGTACATCGGAATCTTTCCATCAGAATAGTTCATCTGAAAATTCTTGACAAAAGGAGATTTTGAATTGCGTTTTATTTCTTGATTAACATCTTCCAAGAACATGTCGTGATACTCTGAGTTCTCAAAATTTTCCGGATTTTCATATCCTAATACTCCGTATTTAGAAGAAAAATAATTCGCAAGCCTACAACGAAGATTTACTTCAACCCTTTCAATAATAACAAATAGTAATTGCCTGAAATGACTATTGAACTTATATAAATCAGTTATTTGTTCAAAAGTTACTCCGTCATAATAGTTACCGTTTTTAGGTTTTAGTCCCAAACTAAATGCTTTGATTACTCTGAAATACGACACATCATTCAAAAATGATGTTGCTTTTTCCTCATCGTTGACTATTAGCCCGATCGATTTTAAATTTTCTATTTGTTCTTTTACCGAAAGCGGAACTTGATGTTCTTTTCCCATTCTTTAAACATCTCCATATAATTAAATGACCCGACGTGGTCCGCATCGTTGAGAGGCGTGTCGGGTTCTGTTACTAATATTATATGCGCCATTTTCAAAAAAATCAAGTTTTTTTGAAAACTATTTTAAATTATTTAAAAGTATATTGGAACACTTTCAGTGAGAAATAATTGATAGCACTGAAAAATCAACAATATAATTATGTAAAATAGATGACAAAATTTCTGCTTTTTGAGTGTCAAGGGCATATCTCAACTGTATATGTAACCCTGTGTATATGAGCAAATTCAGAGCGTAATTTACGGTCGTAAAAAAATGTTCGTTTGGGTGTACACGACTTAACCATCTGACCGCCGACTGAACCGGCCTGCTTAGATGTGAGGTCACCGTTGTAACCGTTCTTGAGGTTAACGCCTACTTCAGCAGCAGCCTCCATCTTGAAACGGTCGAGAGCCTCTCTTGCCTCAGGGATATTGCTCTTGTTGCTTGCCATTTGAATTTCACTCCTTCGCAATAAATTGCGCTTGCATATATATTTTTAACATCAGAATGAAATATACTACTGAAAAATTTTGTCAATGAAAAACGAGTCAGGTGTAATTAATGGTATGTAAATTGCATTTTAAAAGTGTATTCATATTTAATCACTATACACCTGCTCAGTTTTCTCCGGAAAAATTTTTGGAATGGTAAATATTATTGTCTTAATAATATTATAATAAAAAGCTAAGAATATTGCTCAATTTGGAAATATCTTTTGTTGTGATATGTACGAAGGATTATCAGTTACAATTTGTTTCATAAAACTAAACTGCCTGATTCAGTCCAATCAAATTTATGGACCTCCTTAGGCAGTTTATGTTTGCTATCTGAAGCATCTAAAGTACGGGATTATCATTCTTATTGATTCACATAATCCCATTAATTCGTTTCCGAATAGATTGCTTATTAGCTTTCTGTATAGTTTATCGTTGCTTTCTAAGCATTATAAGTTAATACATACAATATCAGAAATTAAAACAAACCAAATCCTCAACTGATGAAATTGCTTTCTTAATATCTTTAGCTGAAGGATTTTTTCCTCTACAAGAATTAATTGCATTCTTAGCCTTTTCATAATAATTATAGCATGTCTTTATATCACTATATCTAAAAGAAATATTATTCTTACTAAGGCTTCTATCAATAATATCACCGCATTTTGCTTCTACTAATCCTTTAATAACATTAATTTCAAGAATTTTTCCAGCATCTTTTAATGTTTCTTTTATACAGTTCTTTAACACATCGTTTCCAAGTTCTTTACATGTTTCCATATAGGAGTACATTGCTGATTCAGCTTGTTCAACCGATGACGAATATACAAAACTGTATTTTACACCATTTGATCCGGTAACATCAATCATTCCAAATCCAGCCATCATATATGATGTATCACTAATTACAGCTTTATACTCAATTGCACCTATTGAAAATGTTAATTCTGTTGTTTCACTGCTAAATTGTGAAGCTACTTGTTTAATTAATTTTTCGCCATCTTTAGAATTTAATTTCTTTTTTGAATCTGCGTACTGCTGGGCTTTTTCTTTATAAATTTGAGAAAGCTTTTTCTCTAACTCTGTTTTTACCGCTTTACTTGCAGAATTAAATCCACCTCCGATAGTTGACTCGTTTAAATATATTATCTCATCAATTTTCTTTTCAGCTTCTTTTTGATCTTGAGCAACAAACCTAACAGCTTGTGTGCCTTTGTTACGTAAATTCATTTCGTTTGAAGTGACCTTTTTATCCAAATAATTAAGAAAATCTGACAGGAAGTCATATTCTTTGGTACATTCTATCGCATCAAAATTTGAGCCTGAAACGCTTACTGTTAATGTCCCGTTTGATTTATAAATATCCTCTACTGATAGCATTAAAGTGCATTTTTTAGTGTCTCCAGCTGTTATTTCTCCTATTTCAATTTTTTCATTAACTCCTTGCGTGGTTTTTATGGTAATTGAAACATCTTTGGCGTTTGAATATTTATTTTCACTTAGGAAATCATAATATTCCTTGCCATCAATAGTTAATGAAGGATATTCTCTTGTAGCGGTTGAAATAGATATGTTGATTTTTTGGTGTTTGTAATCATCTGGGTTCATACTTTCAACTTTTGAATTGTTACTTAAGGCGACATTTAAACTTACTTTTGCATCATCAGAAACAAAAGTTGGTGTTGTAGGATCGGAGTTCATAATAAAATAACCCTTTGCTTCATCATATGTTCCAACTTCTTCGGTATCAGACAGCCCGTCACCATCAGTATCCACGCTATTAGGATTAGTTTTAAAAATGTCACCACATTCAACAATCATACCTGTTGTTTCTACCAAATCTGCAATTTTATCCCCGTCCGTATCCTGGGTAAGTCCTATATATTTTCCTTGAATTTGCTGGAAAACACTTGAAATTTCACTAGCACTTGATACATATGCATAACTTCCAGAGGTTGAAGAAGACAGGTTCTGTAATACACTTGCAGAAACACTCGAACCAATGCCTATTGTAATTACATTGTATCCTGCATCAACAATATCAGAAATAACGCTTGCACTGACGCTTGACTGACCATCAGAAATCAAAACGATGTATTTTTTATAAATTTCATATTCCGAACTGTGATCATTCATTCCGTTCAACAAAGATATCGCTTGATTTAATGCATTATTAAAATTAGTACCTCCATTAGCTTTTAAGTTAATATTGGATTTGATGAACTCTTTATTTGATTCTGTAATTTTTGTTTGAGAAACTAATGTCGTTGCTGTCGAATTAAAACCAACAACTGCGATAGAATCTCCAGCAAGTAACTGGTCGATAAATGCTTTTGCGGATTCCTCACAAGTGCTAACAGGACTTCCGGACATACTGCCGGAGGTATCGAGACACATACAAATATTGTATCTTAAACTCTTTCCGGCATCCCTTGAAACCATCTGTTTGTGTTCCCAAGCCTTTGTCCACGCATCTGTATCAACTAACAAATATTTGCTAAAATGATTTGTTGATACACTAACCGTATTATTATTAACATCGACATCTGATTTAAGAAGAACTAGTCTTCTATTTGATTCATCATACCAAATAATACCTAACTTGTTTTCATCAATATCAGCACCTAAGCTTGATTCGTCGTAATTAAACACTATTTTGGCAGATTCTAATTCATCATCAGATATCAAATTGATATCAACCGGCTTACCTATTATTCCTGCTGTTTTTGCAAGAATTGCATCGTTTGAATGTGATATAACAACTCCGCCATTTCCGTTTCGAAGTTTATATTTTACACTAACATCAAAACATCCTGTAGCAGATTCGAAATCAACGGTATTATTGTTAATTTCTTCATAAATACTGTTTTCTGAAAGGATTTTTTTCAAATCAGTTGACTTTTCTAACCACTTTGCATAAATAGTTATATCTGATTCAAGCGATTCTTCAAAATTATATGGTTCCGAATATTCGGAAGTTTTATACCAACCGGCAAAAATATAGTCATCATTTTCAGGCATATCAGGCTCAATTGGTATTTCCTCTTCTTTTACTACTTGAGAAGTTGGATATCCTTCAACTTTAATTCCGGAAAGATTATAATTAATTAAAAAGGATTTTTCTTCTGCGGTTCCTCCAACTTCCACACTGAAAACAAACAAGCGTTTAATTAAATCTACGCGAACACTATATCTTGTTGTTTCGCTATTGCTTCCAAAGAGTGTTCGAGCAAACCAAGAAGCAAGTCTTTGGAACATAATTCTAACAAACTCAAAAAGATTAAGTCTGAGATACTTTGCGTGGAACTGAATTGTTTTTGTTTCACCGGCATTAAGCTGTTTAATGTTGATTGACGAACCTTCTTCAATATCAAAATTAAACCAGTTGCAATCAATTTTTACATCAATATCAGTTTTATTTTCTTCTGTTGTGTTTTTAACGTCAACATTAAAAGTAATGTCTTCACCCTTTTTGTAATTCTTTTTTTCTGTTGAAATTTTAAGTACTATTCCGTCACTTGGATTTTTTGAATTCGAATCATCTGAAGCAATAGCAGATGTTGCAATGCTACCGATAATAAGAGAAATAGCCAAAAAAATACTTAAAATCTTTTTGCTGATTTTTTTCATAATATGTAAGTTTCCCTCCAATTTTAATTTTATGATTTGATTAATTTTTCACCTCCGTATATCAAATCATTATTTAACTTTTATTTATTTCACTCTTTAATAAAATGCACAAGAGTTCATGTTGCTATAGGAATATACGCCTGAAGTATATCGTTACCTTATGCAGATGCTACGTCAATTATCAATGAGAAATTGAAAAACACATTATCTATACAAATATTATTCATTTATCATTATATATTGTTAAATTAATGATTTCAATTGGTAACCTATAAAATAAATTTTTAAAAAAACAGGTGACCGGTTAACAAATGAACATAATTGGGACAGATGATATAGACAACGAAGAGAGAATCAAACTCCGAAGCAGAAAGATGGATATTGAGAGAAACACAGTTCTCATCGGGTGTAAAAGTTTTTGTAATTTTCATAGTAAAAATCCTTTCATAAAAATAGTCAATGGGTGGATGGGCGGATGAATAATCGTGAAATGCATCACTCCTTTCAAAGAATTTGTATATTAAAAAAGAGCCGACAACCGAATGGTCATCGACTCTGGAAGCAAGGGAATATTTAGTTGTTGACAATATCACTATATCGTGATATGATAATTATGGGAGATGATTATAAATGCCTGTATTATCAAGATTTTACGGAATAATAATAAGGATGTATTTTCAACAAAGCGAACACAATCCACCGCATATTCATGCAATATATGGCGATGATGTTGCTGCGATTGATTTTCAAAAGAATGAGGTAATTGAAGGTTCTTTACCGCCTAAAGCAATGGAAATGGTTCTTGAATGGGTTGAACTACACAGAGATGAATTGTTGAATATTTGGAATACTCAGGACTTTAAAGCAGTTGAACCTTTAGAATAATCGGAGGTGTTTTTATGTTTCATAAGATAAAAAACGTTTCAGCTTTACCGAATTGCAGATTGAGTGTTCAGTTTTCCGAAGGCGTAACAAAGATATATGATGTACTGCCACTGATAGAAAAATATAAAATGTTCGAAATGCTCAAGGATGAGGAATTGTTTTCGGGAGTTACTGTTGATGTCGGAGGTTACGGAATAATCTGGAACGACGATATTGATATTTCGTGCGACGAATTATTTGCAAACGGAGAAAAGATTGAAACACCTTTTGATGGGTTGATGGCATTTTCTGATGCAACAACGATATGGGGATTAAACGAGAGCACCCTTCGTAAAGCCATTTCATATGGTAAACTTGTAAATGGTGTGGATGTTTGTAAATACGGAAAGCAATGGGTTGTTTCCATATCTGCAATGCAAAGGGAATATGGCATGCCAAAAGTATGAGCTACGTGAGCTTTTTTGGAATCAAACGTATAGACATATACTTTCATAGGTAAAAGAAAACAATTCAAAAATCCTCAGATAGCTTACGAAAAACTGCATATATACGCAAAAAGCCGCCTTGAAGGTAGAAATACCAACAAGACGGCTGTATTTATTTTAAATTGTTACCGAGTTTACATTTTTCAGAATAAATTCACTTTATATAGCTATACACCTGCTCCGCTCTCTCACCGCAACGATTTTTTTGAATTTTTGAAAAGATCAATAAAAATTACATTTCAAACAAAAAAGAAACAAAAATTTGTTAATTTTCACATATTGAAAAAACGCAAATAAACATTGCTAAGCCTCTTATTGTAGTATATAATTAAAATGTATATTTATATACTTAGGAGGAAATTTTATGAAAAAGATAGTGAAAGAGAGTCTGGCAACATTATTAGTTCTAACACTTATTATCGGAATAATTCCATTTGCAGAGTTTGATTTTTTGAGTTTATGTGTAAATGTTTCTGCCGAAGAAAATGAAAAAACAATGACTCAAAATGAGGAGAATATTGAATTCTCTACAGACTCCGTTGAGTATTTGACAGAAAGTATGGCAGATGAGTTTGTCGAAGCTTTTTTAAATGTCAGCGCAACGGAAGCAGAAAAAATCAGCGGTGTTTTGGTGGGAAAAGAAACAGGAACTGCCGACGAGTTGAAATTAATTATTGACAGGTGTAGTGTTGTTTTCGGAGCTTCTTCAAGTTCAAATATTTCCTTAAGTAACATTAATATTGCGAATACGATTAATCTTGTGTCAAAAGTTTTGAATATTTACGATAGTATTAGCGATATTAAAAATTCATCAAGCTCGTTTTATTCATTTGTTTCTGCTATTCAGGCAGGTGTTTCGATGCTTGGACTATTTAATGTTCCAGTTGGAGCGGGATTAGAAGTGGTTATTGCTGCCATTAGTGCAACACAGCCAATTGCTGATTTTATTGCAAAAGCAACTTTTCAGGAAGTATTAAGTTTTTACGAAATCGATTTGTTAATGGCATATGAATTAGATGAAGAATTGCCACTCCCTCCTGAAGGTAGAAAAAATATAGCCGGTTTTTCAAAGGAAGAACAGGAACAGCTATACAGATCGGTTTATCTTCAGGATCTTTGCCTTATGTGGAAAAATAACACAGGAGTGAATGCAGTGAAAAAAACAACGAAAAGAATATTAGCGTCATTGCTTGCGGTAGTAATGGTTTTGACGTAACCCCTAAATAATCCCGCGTAGGACACGTTTAAGCCCGGCAGCGATAAATCGTTGCCGGGCATTGTAATGTGTGGGATTATTTAGTGCTTACCAAATATGGCGACTTAAATTTGGATATTCTGTTCTACAAAAGTAGACATTATTTCGTGTATAGTCACTATTAGGTTTGACGGTTACGTTTTAATTAATTTGTTCGATTATTTTGCAGAAAAGTATTAAGAGCATTCTGCAGGTCTTTCAGCTTTTCGTGATTCATTGCAGGGCTATTTTTGAGCGGATTTTCGATTCCGAGATTTTCATATTTGAAAAATCCCATTGTATGAAATCCGAGAAGCTCATATTTTTCAAATTTGAAATTTTTAACAAGCTCCGCATAGCATTTAATATCTTCGACGGTATCGTTGATTCCGGGAATTATAACAGTTCTGAGCCAGAGTCTTTTGCCGTTGTCTGTGCAGTATCTGCCGACTGACATAAACTTCTCAAAATCACCGCCCGTATATTTTTTATAATCTTCGGGAGTGTGGAATTTAATGTCAAGGATAACCATATCGGCATTATCGATTGCCGTCATAACAGCAGATGAAAGTTCAACACTGCCGGAAGTGTCAATGCAATAGCTGATTCCGTTTTTATTGAGCATTTCGGAAAGCTCGTTGATGAAATCCGCATTCAGAAGCGGTTCGCCTCCCGAAAATGTCACTCCGCCGCCGTTTCTGAAATAAGGCTTATATCTGATAACCTTTTTCATAACCTCTTCGGCAGACATATTAATTGATGAAGCGTGCCAAGTGTCGGGATTGTGACAATATGCGCATCGCAGAGGACAACCCGTGAAGAATATATCATATCTGATACCCTCACCGTCAACGGCGGCAAGGGATTCAAAAGAGTGAATGTTCGCCATATTACATTGATTGATGGAAGGTACGGGCAATAACCTCTTCCTGCTTGTCACGGGTGAGCTTATTAAAGTTGACTGCATATCCCGAAACACGTATTGTTAGAGATGGATAAAGAGTCGGGTCATTCATAGCAGCGATGAGCTTTTCTCTGTTGAGAACGTTGACATTGAGGTGATGCGCGTCCTGTACAAAATAGCCGTCAAGCATATTAACGAGATTATCAACCCTGTTATCATCATCCGAGCCGAGGGCATCGGGAGTGATTGAGAATGTGTTTGAAATGCCGTCCTGACAGCAGGCATAATTGAGCTTCGCAACAGAGTTGAGGGATGCAAGAGCGCCTTCACAATCTCTTCCGTGCATTGGATTTGCACCGGGAGCGAAAGGCTCACCAGCTTTTCTTCCGTCAGGTGTTGCACCGGTCTTTCTGCCGTACATAACATTTGATGTGATAGTGAGAAGTGAAAGAGTATGCTTTGCACCTCTGTAAGCAGGAGTCTTGCAAAGCTCATTGTAGAAATAATCAACAAGGTCTTTTCCAATCAGGTCAACTCTGTCATCATCGTTGCCGTATTTCGGGAAATCACCCTGAACATCGAAGTCAACTATTATTCCACGCTCGTCTTTGATTGGCTTTACCTTTGCATATTTGATAGCTGAAAGCGAGTCAACAGCAACAGAGAAGCCCGAAATGCCGAATGCCATAAGTCTTTCAACATCAGTATCGTGGAGTGACATCATAAGACGCTCATAGGCATATTTATCGTGCATATAGTGAATAATGTTCATTGTGTTGACATAGAGCTTTGCCATCCAGCTGAGGTATTTCTTGTATGCGGTGTAAACTGCATCATAATCAAGAACCTCTTCACTGAATGCTTCTGTTTCGGGAGCAATCTGTTCACCATTCTTCTCGTCCTTACCGCCGTTGAGAGCCATAAGGAGAACCTTTGCAAGGTTACATCTTGCACCGAAGAACTGCATCTGCTTGCCCATTTTCATTGCCGAAACACAACAGGCAATTGCATAGTCATCGCCATACATTCTTCTCATAACATCATCATTTTCATACTGAATAGAATCGGTATCAATGCTGACCTTTGCGCAGAATCTCTTGAAGTTTTCGGGCAGGTGCTCTGACCAGAGAACAGTGATATTTGGTTCAGCAGATGAACCGAGGTTATAGAGAGTCTGGAGAACACGGTAGCTTGTTTTTGAAACCATATGCTTTCCTTCACCTGAAACGCCTGCAAGGGCAAGAGTTACCCAGACGGGGTCACCTGCGAACAGGTCATTATATTCGGGAGTTCTGAGATGACGGACAAGGCGAAGCTTGATAACAAGGTCATCGATAAGCTCCTGTGCCTTTGTTTCGTCAAGAGTTCCTTCCTGAATATCTCTTTCAATATATATATCCATAAACTCAGCGATTCTGCCTATTGAGTTAGCCGCACCATTCTGTTCCTTGACTGCTCCGAGGTAGCCGAAATAGAGCCACTGAATTGCTTCGAAAGCGTTTTCTGCAGGTCTTGATATATCATAGCCGTAATCAAGAGCGAGCTTCTTGAGGCATTCCATGAATTCGAGCTGCTTTGCAAGGTCTTCAAGGAGGTGGATGATTTCTTCTGTAAGAACATCGGATTCGCCGAGTTTTTTCTTATCTTTTTTCTTCTGCTCTATGAGATAATCCATACCATAAAGAGCAACACGTCTGTAATCGCCGATAATTCTGCCTCTTGCATAGGCATCGGGAAGACCTGTGAGAATACCTGCATGACGGGCTTTCTTCATAGTGTCGGTATAAGCACGGAAAACACCTGTGTTATGTGTTGTTCTGTATTCGAATTCATCCTTGATTTTATCGGACATCTCATATCCGTAGGCGTTGCAGGCCTGAACGGAATTTCTGTATCCTGCGAAGGGAGAAACACCTCTCTTGAGGGGTTCATCAGTCTGAAGACCTACAATGATATCGGTTTCTTTATCAACAACATATCCGGGTCCGTGAGAATAAATGGTCAGAACCTTGCTTGTATCAACATCAAGAACTCCGCCTTTTTCGTTTTCGGCAATGAGAAGCTCTCTGACACGCTTCATTTCCCTGTCCGTTCTTGCAGTCGGACCTGCAAGGAAAGAAGAATCTCCGTCATAAGCAGTGTAGTTCATTTTGATAAAATTAGAAACATTGATATAATCGCACCAAACACCCTGATTGAATTTTCTCCATGCGTTACATTCCTTCATTATTCATTCCTCCAGATATTTTATCAATCAAAAAGGCACACTACTTAAAAAGCAGTGTGCCCAGACGGTCGGCATATAAGGCATTTGCAACTTCTTTGCGGTGCTCCGCTAATCCGTCAGTTGTTGCAGACCTTTTATATTGTAGTTAAAGTATAGCATACGAGAAAAGCAAAGTCAATCCAAAAACTATTTTTTTATATATGAATAATAACAAATTTTTGCTTTGCTATTTGTTTATTGCGGAATTTTATTAACCATTTCAAAATCGTTCCGGTAATAGAGCAAAACAGGTGCATTGTGGTATAAAGTGAATTTGTTCTGAAAAATATGTCCGGATAGAACACTATTTAATTACTGTTTATTATTAGGATTCTAATTGGACACTTTTTCGTCCTGCAGATTGTTGGTCGCTTCGCTCCAAAGACCGGATGAGGAGAACAGTGGAATATTGCCGTTGCCTTATTCTATTCAGGTTACAACGGGAGATAGTTCCATCTTCAAGTAATAGACCCGGAGAAATCATCATTGACATAATTTAATAAAATTGATATACTAATCGTAGAATCAGTAGAAGGTGTAGAAACCTTCGGTGCGATAAGCACAGCTGATTCTTTTTTGCATTTATAGAGTACTAATTGCTTATTAATAGCTCAAATTTGTCTAAAAAACCATAAGCTACGTGAGGATTTTCAGATTAAAATCATTCATCCATCAAAGTATATGCCTTAATCGTAATGGTCAGAAATATACTGCTTTGGTTCTTCATAGATTTCTGAAAAATTACGATGGTATTTTATTGGCTCTTCACGGAAAGTTGGGG
>DCGX01000060.1 GCA_002315505.1 Ruminococcaceae bacterium UBA1767 | reverse complement strand
GAGGTGGAAAGTGAAATCAGCACATCACCCTCGTCACCGAAGCCGAGCACCTGCTGTGCAAAAACCAAATCTGCATCGCAATCGTTTGCGAATGCGGTCATAAGTCCCGTATGGCTGACGAGTGATATCGCACGAAGAGGGGACTGCAGAGTGTCAGCGATGTGCTTTCCATTTTCGTATTTTTCTAACTTATCTTTTAAATCAGCTGAAAGCGGTCTTTTTAAATTAAACCCTTTCATTAATTCTCCGACAATGTGCTCGCTGTCGGCGGCAGAACCACCATTTCCGCATACGAGAACTTTTTTGTTGTTTTTGTAGCAATCAATTATCAGCTGACAGGCTGATTTAATATCGTTTTCGCAATCCTTTAAAACGGGATAGTTTTTAATAAGTGTATCGATTATTTTCATGTTGTTAGTCACCTCATTAAAGTTCTGCGAGTCCCAAAGCGGCATAGTCGCCGATTTGCTCGCCTAATTGAGCAGGTCTTATTTTGCAGACAGCACCCGAAAGTGAAAGTGCTTCCTTTTCGATTATCGGTAGTATGTGCGAGTCAAAAAAATCCGTATTTCTCGCATAAATGCTTCCGATAACGATGACTTCGGGATTTAATATATCAATCAGAATTGATAAGCCTGCCGCTAATTTTTCCGCACATTTTTCATAGATTTTTATTGCAAGCTCGTCACCATCTGCCATTGCAACCGCAACGGATTTTGCGGTGATTTCTTCATTAGTGTTTTTTAATACAGACGGAATATCTGAATTCTCAATCATTATTTTGGCAAGCCGTGCAATTCCGCCACCCGAGCAGAAGCCCTCGAATGAGCCTGCTTTTCCGTAACCGACAGGGCCGTCATCCTCAAGCCTTATGTGTCCGACCTCTCCTGCCATGTCGTTTGTGCCTGAATAGAGCCTTCCGTCAAGAATAAGACCTGCGCCCATTCCCGTGCCGAAGGTAAGAAAAATGCAATTTTGTGTACCTTTTCCTGCACCGTATTTCCATTCTGCAACAGCACAGGCATTAGCATCGTTTTGCAGATTTGTTTTGACACCGAAATGCTCCTCAAAAATTTCAACAATCGGAACATTGTCCCAATCAGGCAGATTCGGAGGGCACATAATAAGTCCTTTTTTAGAATCAAGCGGACCTCCGCATGAAATTCCGATAGCATTCAAATCATCATTTGTTAAATTGTACTTTTTTAAAATATTGTCGGCAACGAGAAGCATCTCGTCAACTATTGCTTTCCACCCACGTTCAACATTGGTAGGAAAGGCAATTCGTTCAATAATTTTATTGTTGTCGGAATTTGCGTTGCCTAAAATTACAGCACATTTTGTTCCGCCGACATCAAATCCGAGAATATAAATATTATCCATTATTAACTCCGTAATTCAACTGTTTTTGTTATTATAGCATTGCAATTTTGCAAAATCAAGATAATATATTTTGTGGTTGAAATAATTCATTTTTTATGGTATACTCGATTCAGTTATTATCACGGAGTGACATGATTACATATATATAAAAACAACACATAAGGGTGATATTATGAAGGCTTTAATTGCATTATTGACAGCTTTTTATACCGTGTTTGTAGGAATTTTTTCTATCGGTCTGACCGCAGAAGCACCTACAGATAATTCTGACTTTGAGCCTGTTATCAGATTTACGGTTGCAAGTGACACACATACAAAGGTGTTTGTTCCTGAAAGGACAAAGAGAATTCAAAAGACATTCTTGATGGGCTATGCTATTGCAGAGGAGTCAAAGACATACAATAAGCTCGATGCCGCACTTTTTGTCGGTGATGTGACGGACAGAGGCTTTTATAATCAGTTCGCTGACTTTAATGCCGCTGTAAAGACGGTTAAAAAGGACGAAACACAGCTGCTTGCAGTTGCTGCAAAAAGTCACGACAGCGGTATGCACGATAAAAAGTCACTTGATGCGATTGAGTGTCTTACGGGAATGGATTCTGACTTTCATACCGTAATTAACGGCTTCCACTTTATCGGAATTTCCACTTGTCAGACAGACGATGTTATGTACGAGGAGTATCAGAGAACATGGCTCAAGGAAGAGCTTGACAAGGCATCAAAGGATGATCCGAGCAAGCCGATTTTCCTTATGCACCACGAACACGTTTCCGGTACGGTTTACGGCAGTACAGAGGTTGACCGTTGGGGAACAGAGTATTTCAAGGACATTATTTCACAGTATCCGCAGATTGTTGATTTCTCTGGACATTCTCATTATCCGCTCAATGATCCACGTTCAATATGGCAGGGTGAGTTTACCGCTGTTGGCACGGGTGCATTGAACTATGCGGAATTTACCATTGACGGAGAAAGACCGATTCATCCCGACGGCTACAAGGACGACGCACAAATCTGGGTTGTTGAGGTTGACAAGAATAACCGTGTAAGACTTCGTGGTATTGATTTACTTACGGATTCCGTGCTTTGCGAGTACATTGTCAATAATCCTGCAGATGCGCAGAAAAGACAGTACACTCCCGAACAGCAGGAGGCAAAGACATCTGCTCCGCAGTTCGAAACATTGAAGTTCACTAAGATTGAACAGAAAAACGGCGAGCTGAATTTCACATTTGATGCCGCAAAGAGTACTGACGATTATCCTGTATTTTTGTATCGTTTCATTGTTTACGATAAGGACGGCAATGAAATTTCAAGCTCTTATATAGTTGACAAAAACTGGACGGCAAACTGCTACGAAACAATAACGAATTCCGTAACTGCGAGCGCAGGTGACACCTTAAAAGTTTATGCCGAAAATGCTTACGGAATGAGAAGCGAACCGCTCATATACACAGTTAAATAATTGAA
>DCGX01000059.1 GCA_002315505.1 Ruminococcaceae bacterium UBA1767 | reverse complement strand
CGCCGGCACCACTGAAACCCTTGATAATCAAGGGTTTCAGCTATTTTTACGCCCGAAATCAGTTCTCGACTAAAACGGCAAAACATCGTGAAAACGGGGTGTTTTTGGCACAAATGCGGGCAACGGCGATACCCGTAAGCCTTAGAGTATCAATGCGTATGGGGAACACTCACGGAAAAATGCGGGCAATTTATAATTTTAATTTTTTGAAAAGAACCCCATAATTGCGTTTGCAGAGTCGATTTTTGAGTCAAAATCAAGGTGCGTATAGATGTTTGATGTGGTGGAAATATCGCTGTGACCCAGCCACATCTGAATATCTTTCAGAGCTACTCCGTTTGAATAAAGAAGTGTTGCACAGGAATGACGCAGGTCGTGAAACCTTATTCGCCTCATACCGTTTCTTTTAAGGAAATTAGGAAATTCCTGGGTTATATATCCGGGTTTAATAATATCTCCGATTTGATTTACATAAACATATTCAATATATTCCTTATTGTAACTGTTACCGCATAGTTCTTTATAATATTCCTGTTCTTTTTTGAGCCTTATTAAAAGCTCCTCAAAAGGCGAAACAAGCGGTAAAGTTCTGAAACTCGATTTTGTTTTTGTGCGATTTTTCTCAACAAGCATAACCTTCCCGTCTACAAGTGCCTCTGTTACAACACTTTTGATTGTTATTGTTTTATGCTGAAAATCAATAGACTTCCATTTTAAACCTATTGCTTCTTCACGGCGTAATCCATAGAATGCGGCAAGAATAACCCCTAATTCAAGGTTGGTGCCTTTTACCTTTTCAAAAAGCTCTGCAAGTTCTATTTCGTTATATGGCTCGTTTTCAAAATGGTTCCTTCTCGGTCTTTCAACTCTGTCGGCAGGATTATTCGGAATAAGTCCTAATTTGAAAGCATACTGCAATGCTTTGCGAATGTTTGCATGTCTGTGAATAACGGTGTTCGGCGTTAAATTATTGACTTGCATCTCATAATTGTAATAATATTCATCTGCTGTCGGTACGGACAGTATAATATGATGTCCGTCCGACTGCAAATGTGCAATGTTTTACGCAAGGGATTTTTCTGCATCACTATGTGTCAGATAATCTATTACATAAGGCTTCGGAATAAGATAACGCTTGCCTACATAAAGACTTTTAATCTTTTCGCTTTTCAGTAAGCGGTAGATTGTCTTATCACTAATTCCGCCGAGCATTTCACTAAGCTGCTGTACATTCACAACATCCGGATACTCGGTAAACATCACTTTATACAGTGATTTGATATCTGCTTTTGTCATTTTGCTACCTCCATAATCATTAGAATTTTGGAGGTTATAACCTTTAAGTATTTAATATTGAGTACATTGGTTAATCAGTTATAACCTTTATTTATTAGCATCACTCCTTACTGCCCGAAGACGAAATTATCTGTCTCGTTCTTCTCTTTTCCTTTGAAGAAAACGATTGTAATGCTCCACCGCTTTCAGCACATAATCGCTGTGGTTTTCAACGGGAATGCTTTTCGGAATAATCTCGGCTATTCGCTTGTCACGGAACTGCGGTTTTTCCTTTTGGTTCGGTTTTTCTTCGCACATTATTTCTTCAATACAATCTGTGGTAAGATTACCTTCGGAGGAAAGCTTTCTCATACGGATTGTCTGTGCGTGAGATGGTGTGGCATCGTTTTCGTCAATGGCGTCAAGCAAATCTCTCTGCTCGTCTTCGGTAAGATAAGAAACCTCAACCGCCGGACGAAGCTTCATTTTACCCTCGTCCACTAACTCCAAGAGTTCGGGAGTGAGGTAATTTAGACGGATATAACGACGAATATTGTCTTTACTTTCACCTACGGTTTCTGCTAATTCTTCATCAGAACGGAACTTCGTAGCCAGTGGCGACGAAGTTAAATCTGTCCTCTGACCTTGACGATTCATCGCATCCAACCTCATTTTATACGCCTTTGCTTTCTCACTCGGCAGGATAGTTTCTCTGTAACAGTTGCTCTCTACCATTGTGATAGTAGCTTCTTCCAAAGTCATTTCCTGCACCCTGCAAGGAATCGTTTCAAGCCCTGCAAGCTCAAAAGCACGCTTTCTTCTGTGACCCGATACCATTTCATATTTGCCATTATCAACAGGTCGTACAAGTAGCGGTTGAAGAAGTCCGTGCTCTTTTATGCTTACAATAAGCTCCGTCATATTGTCGTCATCCCTGACCTTGTAGGGGTGGTCGGGAAAGCTTTGAATATCAGAAAGAGGAATATCATAAATGCGTTCTCTCTTTCGGTCGGCTCTGCTTTCATCTGTTTCAAATAAATCGTCAAAAGCAGAAAGCCCGAGGTTCTTGCCTACATCTTTGTTATTCATCCTCCGTCACCCCTCTCATGGTCACATTGCTATCTACGGCGAGAATAATTGCCTCGTCATTATTGACCTCGTGAATAATGGCAGGTACGGTTTTCATACCTATAATCTCTGCCGCATAAACACGCCTTTGACCGGAAATAATTTCGTACTTGCCGTTCTTTTCACGAACGGCAATGGGTTCGATAATGCCGACATCACGGATACTGTTAAGTAACCTAACAAAGCTTCTGTCCTCCATATTTTTGAATGGGTTGTCGGGGTTGCGGATGATATCCTTAATAAAAATGTGGTGAGCATACTGCTCGGATTTAATACTGTTATTCATCGTTGAATTTCTCCTTTATTTTTGTTTTGAATTTTTGGTGGTGTGGGAATAGATACCTGAACAGGGAAATACCATTCCCGCATATTTTGTTTTTCGATTTCGGTTCTTGCTTCAAGGTCGGGTCTGTCTTTAACAATACGGTTTGCAATATT
>DCGX01000016.1 GCA_002315505.1 Ruminococcaceae bacterium UBA1767 | reverse complement strand
CCAAATCAGCAGACCGAAACCACAACCAAATCAGCATAAAAAACAAGCACCGAGTGAAAAACCCGGTGCTTAAAATTATTTATACAAATGCAACACCATATCGGTGTTATTTTTCTGTCCGAGGAAATATGTTCCGAAAGCGGTTGCGGTAAATGTATGCTCCTCCGAATACTCACCCGTAATCGGATTAAACCACTGATAATGATACGTTCCTCTCGGCTCAAGATTGCCGATTGTACCTGTCGAAATTGCACCACGGTTTGTTGTGTTTGACTTCTGTGCAACAGAGCTGTCATTAAACGAATAGAAATAAATTACCATTTCGCTGTTATCCTTGTTGCTTGCACAGGTGTAATATACATCCAAACACGGCTTGAAATATGCCTTGTTATCAAATCTCGGAATTAGCTCCTGCCACTCGATTTTTGAGAAGAAATCAAGCATATATCCGCATTGATACGAGCTTTCGTACTCGAGTGAATCCTGCCACGTTGCATTGATTTTTTCCTGCGATGTGACCACATCAAGTCCGTCAGTTGAATCGTTGTCCTCGTCATAGGTATTGAGGTAGCTCCATGTATCGTGACCACCCCAGCCGTAGCCGTACAAGCCATTGAGATAGGCTGTCCAGCCCTGCATTCTCGCGCCGAAATTCTTTGTCCACAGGTAGCAATACTGCCCCTCATAGTTTATCGCAACCTTGCCGTTTGAATTGTACCAGTAATCCTTCGGCACATTGAAATTCAGCTGTCCTGTCTTTGACGGAGACCACTGCGAAGCATAGAACGTATGCTCACTCATATCATAAAAAACTGATGTCGAAGCATTTTGGTAAACCTTTCGCTTTTCGTCTGTGTTTTCACCATTTCCGTATGCCGTTGTTGCGCCTGCATTTTCCTGATGAGCCGACAACGGATGTGAATAAGGGTCATACTTTGCAATATATTCGGCTAAATATTTATACGGATTATTTGCATAACCCCACTCGGGATGGTTGTCAATCGCCCAGTAAAAATCATCGTCAACCTCCTGTCCGAGTGTCCACATTACAGGATATGCGGAATAACGTGCCACCCAGTAACGTGCGAGCTTTTCAAGGTAAGCCTTTGCCGTGTCGGAAATATCGTAGAGCTTGCAATCCTTTTTATCAATCTTAACTGTCGAATAATTTTCGCTGTAACCACCGAAATTATCAATTAAAGTTCCCATATAATACGGGAAGAAAAATTCAGCATTTGCGTGAACAAGTCCGTTATCGGCAATAGCCTTGAACTTATCGTCATAGTCCTTAAAGCCTGCCATATCGTCATTCGTAATGCCGTTTTCAACTATGAATTTTGCACCGATTGGCTCAGACTGAATAACCGTAAAGCCCTGCTCTGCCCGTTTTTGTGCGATAATTTTTACCATATCAACAGTTTCGTCACCGAGGCTCCAATGCGTGTCACCGAGGTACAAAAACGGAGTGCCGTCATCGTAGGTGAAATATTTTTTACATTCCTTTGTTGTGACAAAGCCGTTCTGATAAATTTCATATTCACCGTCATATTCTTTGCAGATTATTTTGCCTGTACGATTGTGCAAGGCTGCATTATCTGTATCGGAGCAGATAGTTTTAAAATACCACTCTCCCGCTGACGGACACGCAAAACGAATTTTCCAGGTGTTACCGCCATCCCAGAAAGCCGGAATGGTATATTCTCTGCCGTTGCCGAATAAAACCAAGTCAAGTGTAACGTCATTAAACGGGTCTGCGTATGTTTTTGTGCTGACATAAGAAAGCTCGTTTGCAACCCACGTTTCGGCATTGATTGTTGCTTCGGGATTATCAATTTTCAAGTCAGCCGAAACTGTCTTCCAGTTAACCTTTTGCTCCTCAGCTTCATTAATTTTCGACTCGTCTTTATTGGAGAGCTTATTGAAAAATCTTGTAAAAACGCTGACAAAAGCTCCGCCGACTTCACCGAAGGAATCAGCAACACCGAACCAAACATTTTTGTCACCTGCGAATGAATTCACAGTTGTGAATGTTAATACTATTGAAATACAAAGCAAAACTGAAATTATTTTTTTCATTTGTTGTCTCCTAACTGCCAGAATGCAACCGCAGCAGCGGCGGCAACATTCAGCGAATCTACTCCGTGCGACATCGGAATTTTTACAGTATAATCGGAATTCTCGATTGTAGACTGTGCAAGTCCGTCACCCTCTGTGCCGAGAATAACAGCGAGCTTTTCCTCGTTGCAAAGGCTCTCGTTTTTAATGCTGACAGAAGCATCGGTAAGTGCAAAGGAAGCTGTCTTGAAGCCGAGTCTGTGCATTATATCAATTCCGTCATTCTGCCAATCAACATCGAACATAATCGTCCAAGGAATCTGAAAAACAGTACCCATACTCACACGAATTGCACGGCGGTAAAGCGGATTACTGCATTCCTTTGTCAAAAGAACCGCATCCATATTCAATGCAGCTGCACTTCGGATAATCGCACCGACATTTGTCGGATTCATAACATTTTCAAGCACGGCAATCCGCCTTGCGTTTTCGCAAATTTCCTCAACGCCCGGAAGAGCTTTTCTGTGCATTGCACACAGCACTCCTCTTGTCAGCTGAAATCCCGTCAGCTGTGTCAAGGTGTTGAATTCTGCCGTAAAAATCGGAATATCACCGCATCTTTTTACAATTTCCTTTGCTTCGCCGTCAACGTGCTTTTCCTCGAGTAAAAGTGAAATCGGCTCATAGCCTGCGTTCAATGCACGCTCGACAACCTTCGGACTTTCTGCGATAAAAATTCCGTCCTCGGGATTGTCACGATTTAGAAGCTGTGCCTCGGAAAGTCGTGCATACACATCAAGTCGGCTGTCCGAAAAGTCATCAATTTTTATAATATTACTCAATTTTGTTTCTCCGAAATCATTTGTGTTTCTGCGTCTGAAATTAAGTCTTCAAGATATTTTTCAAACTCATCCTGCTCCATTTCGAGCCTGTTTTTAAGCTCCATTTCACCCGTTTCAAGATAATAGGTGTAAAAGCTCGTAAGGTCAATACTGTTCACACCAACTGTCGCAGGCTGATTTTTGTGGCTCTCGTTATATTCCTCGGCACGGCTCTGCAATCCGTTAAACGTAATGTCATCGTAAATGCCCTGCTTTTTCATCTCAACGAGCTTCACCTTTGCGCTGACGGCATCCTCAAGTGCTCTTTTCTGAAGTGCATCTGTCGGTGTTGTACTGCCATCATACATAGTGTCCCAGAATGTTGCAAAGTCGGTAATGTTGTATTCTGCGGAAAACTCGTTGATTATATCCGAGCGGTCACGTTTTTTGAAATATTCAATTTCCTCAACCGTAATTGTTTCGCCGTTTACGGTTGCATACGGCTCATCGGGATTAACTGTCGGAGCTTGCGTTTTACTCTCACCACACGAGCACAAAAGCAAAAGACAGACGGTTAATAAAATTAGAGATATTTTTTTCATATTTTAAAACAACCAGTATCTGTCTGTGCACATATAAACAAAGTTATAAATCACACCGAGAATTGTATTTATTTTTGAAGAAATAAAATCAAATGCATTGGTTTTCGCCTTAACATTCTCACCATTTCCGCCGTAGCAACCAATGTTGATGCTGTCTGTGAGTGCATTGCCGTAAAGGTCAGTTTCACCCATATCCTCTTCAACCTTAAGTCCTTTGCCGAGGAGCTTTGATTTTGAAGAAAGCATATAACTGTTCATATCGTTTTCGTCTGTACCGACAAATTTCGGGTTGCAGGTATAGCTGTTTTTCGCAATCGTCGGAACAGGTGTTCCCCAGAAGCAGTTATTTGTCATTTTTCCGTCAAAGCTGAGAATGAGCTTATCTCCGTTTTCGTCATAAGTTTTTCTTGTGAAACGGAAAGCAGATGTCATATTACCCGTGAAAATATTGTTTGCGATATACGAATCCTTAAGACCGATAAGATTGAACTCCGAGCCGTTGATGATTGTGTTATTGTAGAACTTGAAGTTATCCATATGTCGTGGATATTCGTCTTCGTTGTAATCTACCGAGCCTGATGTAAGCATCTGTGCCATATTGTTTCCGCATTTATTGTCGTTTACGGAAAGGCAATAACGAACTGTACAATTTCTGTTACAAGTATAGTTGTCATAGCAACAGTTGTTGATAAATCGTACATTATCGTGTGAATAGATATACTGATATGTTGCATCGGTTGTCCAGCCATCAAAGTCAACAGCCATACCGTCTTTTTCGTTTAATGCACCTGCAATTTCACAGTTTTCGATAATGAAGTGACTTGCGTGATGCGACCACATAGGTGCTGTGTAATGGTCATCAAGTAAGCAGGTATCAATCAACGAGCAATTTCTGATTGTCATTCCGTATATTGACATAATGATAATTGCATCATAAAGAATGTTGTTAAGTGAAACACCGTCAATTACATAGTTATGGTTATATGAATCATATTCTGTTGTAAAAGCGTCCTTTGACCACTCTCGTGAAAGACCGCTCATACTGATACCATAACCGCAATCGTAGATATTGCAATCCTTGATTGTGATGTTATTAAGTCTTGCTACTGCTGAATTTGAAGCAAGCAAAATGGGATATCTCGTAATAAGAGGCTTATTGGTAATATCGTGAAAAACACAGTTTTTAATCACAATATCCTCTGTCTGTCCGTCACCGACAGCATAAACAAAAATGCCGTGTCCGTCCGGTGCGGTAAATTCGATATTTTCAACTGTCCAGCCTTTTACATTCTGAATAAGACAAAGCACTGTGTCAGCATCGTCATTACGGAAAATCGGCAGACCGTCAGCCTCTGTATCTCCGTAAGAGCCGAGAGTAATCGGCATATCGGCAGTACCATTGCCGTATGCTACGAAATTACCGTTATATATTCCGCCTGCCTTAAAAAGAATCTCGTCACCTGCGGAATATGTCTTTTCTCTTGCCTTTGCAATAGTTTTCCATGCGCTCTGTTCGGAAAGTCCGCTTGCGTTGTCATCACCGTTTACACTGTCAACATAGTATGTCGTACCCTGCACACCTGCAAAGCAAGGCATACAGAACGAAAACGCCATAATAATTGTCAGCAAAACTACTAATATCTTTTTCATACAATCAACTCCAAATGATTATTTTCTTAATTATATCATAAAGTATATTAAATGCAAAATAAAAATTAAAAAAGCGGACAGCCAACGCTATCCGCAATAAAATTACTCTTCGTCAATAATTCCGAAGTATCTGCCTATCCAATATGCAAATGTGTAAACATAACAACCTTCAACACTTCTTCCCGGTTGCCATTCCTTCGGTGTAACCGCATACGGATTTCTGTCATATTTATGTACAGTTCTCTCGTCAGGCATAAGCAAGGCCGAAATTTCGTATTCTGACCAGCCGCCACCGGAACGCTTATTTTTCTTAGCTGTGTCGTGACGTTCAACCTCTGTTGCACAGACATAACGTGTCATTTCGGAACGATAGAAATATTCACAAGCCTTAGCAATATCAATATCCGTACCCGGAACAGAAAGCAAAAACGGGAATTCATAACCCGGGTTGTGCTCACGAAGAACAGTACCCTTCCAACCTTCATATGCCTTTCTGTAGGTTGCGAGCAATTCCGGGTCTTTTTCAAGTGTGCAGAGAAGCCACAAGGATGCTGTTGCAAGGAAATTGTCACCGTACATAAGCTCTTCCTCCGGAGCGCATCCGCAGGCAAGTGCACCCTGGAAAAATCTGTCATAGTGCTTTGTGGTAAGCTCAGCATAGCCCTCTTCAACGAGCTTGTTGTAGGTCTTTTCCCATATACCCTTTTCGCCTGTTATATGCATTACAACCTTGAGATATGAAAGAACCTCACCTGCATTAAGCGGTGCATCAACATAACCGAATTCCGATGTGCTGAAATAACGCTTGCTCCACTTTGCCCAGGTTGTAGGTCTGTCAACATCGATAAACTCCATACCGCCGTCAATAATGTGATTCATTGTACGCTTGCAGGCGTCCTTGATAATTTCATCAAGCTCGGGGTCAACAGGTCCGAGAATGTCGTGTGCTATTTTCATATGAAGATAGTGCGAGGTTACCTCGTCACTGCTTGTGTCTGCCTTATATGCAATACCGTCATCTGTAAATCCGAGGTCACGGTAAAGACGTGCAAGTCGCTCGGGAATAGGATAATCGCAGGCAACCTCCTGACCGACAATTCCTCTTTCCTTTGAAGCGGTTGTTTCGGAAAGTCTTGCGACCTTGCCGTCACGAATATAGAAAAGTCCGTCATCGGGAACAGGCTCGTTCGGAAGATGATATGAACGTGCGATAAATCCCTCGGGTCTGCCGTGAATATACATCAAAAGAAGACAAGCCTCGCAGGACATCGTTGCATATTTGAGTGCCTTCTGTGTTCTCGGATGATTTACACCGAGCTTGTCACGAAGCACTGCATAGTGATAAATTTCACCGATTGCGTGACCTGCTGTGAATGTGCCGTCATTGTCACTTGAAGCATACGGATAAATTGACTCAATATTACCGATTTCCTGCAAACCTCTCTGTGCAACCATTCCTCGACGCATAACGTACTTGTTTGTTTCGTCAAGAAGAATTTCTGCCTTTTCTTCACAGGTAAGCATTACCATTTCGATATGAGATACTTTATCACCTGTAAGCACCCATACATCGTTGCCCTCAGCCAGAAGTGCATCAACCTTGTCAACTGCAAGATGTCTTGGTGCGCTGAAAAACATAATTCTGTCCTCGATACGCTCTGCATCCTTATCGTATCTTGTAAGACCTGTTGTTGCGCCGTACCATACTACGCCGTTATTTCCCTCGGCATAGCAGGTATATTCGGACTTCTTTGACGGAAGCGGATACGGGAAGCCGTCAAGATTCGGTGCAACGCACTCTGCCTTGAATAATTCGGCAGGAATAATTGCATCGTCCTTTGAATAAATTTTATATTTTCTTGTAAAATGTGGTTTAAGAATATAAGCCATACTAACTCACCTTTCGTTTGATGGAATAATTTTAACATAAATTAAAATTGTTTGCAAGTGCGATAAATGAAATATATATATTGCACTCTTCACAAATTTTTGTTATTATCTAACATAGGTGATTATATGGCTTTCAGTCCCACAACATTAAACGATAATTCAATAAATTCAACAAAATCTAAAAGAATCAGTTTTGTAGATATTGCAAAAGCATTCGCAATCATATTTGTCATTATTGAGCATTGTAAGCAGAACAACACTATGGAAGTTCGCACGTGGATTTGTTCTTTTCATATGCCTCTTTTCTGGATTTTGTCAGGGTTGACATTTAGCTCAAAAAAATACAAAACTTATTTTTCTTTTGTGAAATCAAGAGTAAAAGCATTACTGATTCCGTATTATATTCTGTCTTTAATGCTGTTAGCCTCATGCACAGTTGTTTTTTTAAGCTTTGATCCGGCATATATTGTTCAGAGAATCGAATCGATTTTCATAGCAAAAAGATTATCCGACTATTATTATTCAATGTGGTTCATTCCTTCTCTGTTTTTCTCGGTGCTTATTTATTATTTCATCGATAAAAAAATCAAGAACAAATATGTACTGTTTGGAATTTCAATTTCAATGACAGCCCTTCAATATTTTATATTTAAGAATATCAAAGGCTTTTATTATAGTATTGATACAATACCTGTTGTAATTTCTTTTCTGATTGTCGGCAAATTACTGAAGGATTTTATTTTCAGCGAAATGTCAAAGAAAAAAATAGCCGTAATTTGCCTTGTATCATTGATAATCAATTTGATTTCCTGCTATTTTAATACAGGACTTATTTCATATTATGATGGAGAAATACAAAATCCTGTATTACTTTATATTTCTTCTGTCAGTGGTTCTTTGTTTGTTATTTTTGTTTCAAAGCTTATAAACAAATTTTCAATACTTGAATATTTAGGAAAATACACATTGATTATTTACGCATTTCAGAATTCTTTATTAATTCCTGTTTCAAATATAATAATACGCAAATTGCAGACATGTTTTTCTATTGAGCCCACAGAATTTATTAAAATTATTTATGTTGTATTTTCACTTATTTTTACACTTGCAACGTCAACGATTATGATTGAAATTATCAAAAGATTTTTCCCGTTTGCAATAGGCGGAAGCTATAAGAAAAAGAAGGTTAATTCGTGATTATGGATATGTTTAAGATTTTCAAAAGCGTTCTTGAACAGGACAGAGCACCGATTGTTTTGTGCGACCTTGAGGACACAATTATTTATATGAATCCGTCTGCAATTGAACAATACAAAAATAACGGCGGTGAAAAACTGCTCGGTCAGAGCCTTAAAGACTGTCATCCGCCACAGGCAAATGAGCTGATTGACAAGGTTGTCGGCTGGTTTAAACAGGATAAAAGCAATAATCTTGTTTACACCTATAAAAATACAAAGCAGAACAAGGATGTTTATATGGTTGCACTTCGTGACGAAAGCGGTGAGCTTATCGGCTATTACGAAAAGCACGAATTCCGCAACAACGAAACAATGAATTTATACGATATATAAAAATCGGGGCTGTTGCATAGGCACAGTCCCGTAGAATATTATTTTGATTTGTAATCGGTGCAGTCGAAAGGCTGCACCTTTTCTTTATGCTGTGAGCTTCATTTTTCGGAATTATTCATTAGCAACACAGGTCAGTCATTCATATTTTCAAAAAATTCCTTTTCTGATTTAGGTATTGTATTTCCAATGCAACTCATGATGACATAAGTCAAATATTCGACGGACTCCTCACAACCGTTCTTTATCCATTTGTCAACAACGGCACTTATTCCGTGAAACGTAAAATCGAAAACAAATTTCATTGATTTTTCGTCCTTAAAGCCATACTTAATGAAGTCCGGTTTTACCATTCTGAACATATATTTATAAATATAATCGCCAACAGCACTGTCTACATTAGTAGTAAATATATAATAAGTATTTCGGTTCTCTTTTATGTAGCGAAGGAAAATCTCATAATATTCTTTGCTGAAATATTCTTTTTTCTGTGCTAACGGGAAAAAATTCTCGGAAAAGTTGCTTAATAGGTATTTCGTGGTTTCGGTAAGCAGTTCATTTGTGTTGGCGTAATGGGAATAGAATGTGGTTCGGTTTACACCGGCCTCACGACAAACATCAACGATAGAAATATCTGCAAATTTGTTATTTTCCAAAAGTCTGATTAAGGCCTTGTTCATTTTAAGGGCTGTATTTCGGTATCTCGATTCGGCACTGCTCATTTTTTTCCTCCTAAAACAACAATATGTAGAAAAGATGTTGTTGTAAAATTAACACATATATTATACAATTCTGTTAGTTTCAAGTCAACAAAATGTTGTTTAAGAATGTTTTTCGAATTGTTATAATTTCGAATTATTAAGGAGTTTAAAATAATGAAAGATTATAGTTTCCCATCAGTAAGAGAATTACTTGAATCAAGAGCCGAGAAATCGGGCGATTCAATCTTTTTAAAGTTCATTCGCAACGGTGAAGTTGTATCAAAAACCTTTGAGCAGGTTCGTGACGACAGCCTTGCATTTTGCAGAATGATAAGAAATGAAACAGACGAAAAGCTGCACATTGCTTTAATTGGTGAAACCGGGTATGAATATATAATCAGTCTTACAGGTATTCTTATAAGCGGTAACGTTTCCGTTCCGTTTTCGCCCGAAACAACAGTTGAAGAAGCAACTGCACTTTTCAAGCAGGCGGATATTGATGTGCTTGTTTACGATTCTGTTTTTGCAGAGAAGGCAGAAAAGCTCAAGGAAACCTGCCCGTTTGTTAAAAAGTTTATAAATATCGGCGACTACAAGGATATGGAAGAAATATTCAAAAAGTATTCTGCCGACAGCGAGTATGCTTCGCTTTCTGGTTACGAAGTGGATAAGGATGCTTGTGCTGCAATTATCTTCACTTCGGGCACAACAGGCAAGCGTAAGGGCGTTATGCTTTCAACTAATTCGCTGGTCGGTAACATTATGTACAAGGATTTGTGCGAGGATGTTTTCTGCGAGGGTGATGTTGCACTTTCGATTTTGCCGATGTATCACACATTTTGCTTTACCGGAGATTTTATCAAAAATCTTAAAGATGGTTTACAGGTATGCCTTAATGGAAATCTGAGAGATTTGCAGACAAATCTTAAAATTTTCGAGCCGAAGGTTGTTCGTGTTGTGCCTATGATTGCAGACACACTTCTTCGCCGAATGAAAATGCTTCAAAGCAGAAGAAAGCTTACAAACGAAGAAGCCGTTGAAGAAGTATTCGGAAAAAATATCCGTCAGCTTATTTCCGGCGGTGCATATCTTAATCCCGAGCTTTGTGAAGAATACGCAGAGTACGGAATTTTCCTTCGTCAGGGCTACGGAATGACCGAAGCAGGATGCAGAATTTCCGTTCCCGATGAAAAAATCGAGCTTTCTTCTGTTGGTCGTATTATTGAAATCTGCGATGCCCGTGTTATGAATGGAGAAATCCAGGTTAACACTCCGACGGTTATGATGGGTTATTATAAAATGCCCGAGGAAACTGCCGAAATGTTTACGGAGGATGGCTGGCTCAAAACGGGTGACATCGGTCATATTACAGAAGACCGTCAGCTGTTCATCACAGGAAGAGTAAAAAATCTTATCATTCTTTCAAGTGGTGAGAATGTTTCTCCCGAAGCTATCGAAAAGAAATTTGCTAATTATCCGCTTGCAAAAGAAGTTCTTGTCTGCGGTGTGGATAATCGCATTGTTGCCGAGATTTTCCCCGACTACGAGCTTGCCGAAAAGCAGGGTGTTGAAGATGTCGAGGCAGAGCTTAACGAGTTTGTTGACTCACTTAATGTTAAGGCAAAGGCTTCTCACTTTATTTCAGAGGTTGTTGTCCGTGACACACCGCTTGAAAAAACAGGAAGCGGTAAAATAAAACGTAAAGAAACCGTTATAAAATAATTAGGAGTATCGCTATGAAAAAGAATATTAAATCACCTGTGTATGATTTGATACCGCCGCAGGAAATGATTCAGTTTATGCTGAAATACAGCTTTTTTCATAAGCAGGTTACTCAGATTCCCGAATCAATTATTCTTGACAAAGAAATTGATTTTGATATAATGAAAAAGGCAATCAATATTGAAATTGAACGCAACGACTGTATGCGACTTCGTTTTTTCAAAGAAAAAGGCAAGATTAAGCAGTATTTTATTGACGAATACAAGCTCGACGATATCCCTGTTTTAACATTTAAGTCCGAGCAGGAGCAGATTGATGTTCTCACGGCTGATGCACAGACACCAATCAGAATGTTGAAGGACGAAACATACAGAATCAAATTTTTTAAGAGATTTGACGGCAGATACGGAATATATATCTGCGTTCATCATCTTGTTATGGACAATGCCGCCTGCTTTGTTTTCTTCAATGATGTGCTTGCAATTTACGAGCATTTAACAGAAGATAAGCCAATGCCGAAGCCTTTGGGCAAGTATGAGGACCATATAAAAAAAGAACTTGAATATATTGCAAACCCCGAAAACCTTAAGAAAGAGGAAGAGGCGTATACCGAGTATATTACAGAACACGGTGAGCCTTTGTATCTTGGCGTTGAGGGGCAGAAATTTCTTGAAGCAGAACGCAAAAAGAAAAAAGATCCGACTATTATGGCTCCGTCACTTTTCGACCCGTTCCACGACAAAGCGGAATTCACAAAAAAGGTTATTCCGTATGAGGAAAGTCAGAAAGCAATTAAATTTATGGATGAGAACAGTGTCAGCGGTGAATGTTTAATTCAGTTGGCAATGAGGCTTTTTCTCTCAAAGATTAACGGCGGACACCTTGACACATATTTCATCACACTTTGTCCGAGAAGAAGAACTCTTTCCGAAAAACGTTCAGGTGGAACCTATGCCGCTCCGCTGCCGTGGAGATTGGTGCTTGACAAGGATACAACATTCATGGAAGCACTCGAAAAGCTAAAGGAAATTCAGGTGTGGACATTCCGCCATATGGATTATCCGTATATGGCTTATCGTGATTTGCAAAGAAAATTATTCAATTATCCTGCCGCTGCAGGTGCATCAACAATGATGTTCTCGTGGTTCCCGCTTGAAGCGAATACAATGAACAACTGGAATTATGAATTTGTCGGCTACGGAATCGGCAGATATGTTATGGTGCTTTACACATTCGCAATGAAGGATGTTAAAAACGGCACATTGAAGATAACATATCAGCACAGAACAAAGTTCATTACGGTTGAGGAAATTGACCGAATGCAGGAGGGTACTGAAAAGGTACTGAAATTAGGCGTTGAAAATCCGAATCTTACTGTCGGAGAAATTCTTGAAATGATTTAGAGGTAGAA
>DCGX01000073.1 GCA_002315505.1 Ruminococcaceae bacterium UBA1767 | reverse complement strand
TCCCACTCAATTGTTGAAACCGGCTTCTCTGACATATCGAAGAGGACACGGTTTACACCGGGAACTTCCTTGATGATTCTGTCACGAATCTTGAAAAGGAGTGACATTGAAAGCTCGGGAACTGTAACCACAACTGCGTCAACTGTGTTAACTGCACGAATTACAACTGCCCAGCCCATATAACGCTGGCCATCCTTGATACCTGTTGACTTCATATCAGGAATAGCTGTGAAATACTGCCATACCTTTCCCTGAAGGCCGTTCTTTGCAAACTCTTCACGGAGAATTGCATCTGATTCTCTTACTGCCTCAAGTCTGTCACGAGTGATAGCACCTGTGCAACGAACACCGAGACCCGGACCTGGGAATGGCTGACGATATACCATCTCGTCGGGAAGACCGAGCTCTTTACCAACAACACGAACCTCGTCCTTGTAAAGGAGCTTAACCGGCTCAACAAGACCTTCAAAGTGAATATCCTCGGGAAGTCCGCCAACATTGTGATGAGCCTTGACACCGTTACTCTCAAGAATGTCGGGATAAATTGTTCCCTGTGCAAGGAAATCTACATCATCGAGCTTGCGAGCTTCTTCTTCAAATACACGAATGAACTCTTCACCGATAATTTTTCTCTTTTTCTCAGGCTCTTCAACACCTGCGAGCTTATCAAGAAAACGGTCTGTTGCATCAACATATACAAGGTTAGCCTTCATCTGATTCTGGAAGACTTCGATAACCTGCTCCGGCTCGCCCTTACGAAGCAAGCCATGATTAACATGAACACAAACAAGCTGTTTGCCGATTGCTTTGATTAAAAGTGCGGCAACAACAGATGAGTCAACTCCGCCCGAAAGTGCAAGGAGAACTTTTTTGTCGCCAACCTGTGCCTTGATTTCTGCTACCTGCTCGTCAATAAAAGCCTTTGCAAGCTCAGGAGTATTGATACGAGCCATTGATTCTGGTCTTACATTACTATCCATAATCTAAAACTCCTTTACGATTTATTTACACGCACATTATACACTACAAAATGCACAATTTCAATATTAAATTATTATCTATTTTACTTATTTTTCAAAAATTTATTGTATTTTATTTCTAAATGTAATAAAATAAAATCACTAATTTTGGAGGGGATTTTTATGGTAAAAGGAATTATTTCATTATTCGCAGCAATCACATTCTTCTTTTGCTCAATTTTCGGTATGACCGGAACAAAAGCAACAAAGCATGAGGATTACAGAACTTACAAAAATGTTATTCTTATGATCGGTGACGGTATGGGATTCAACACAGTTGCGGCTACAAAAAAGATTCGCAACACAGAAGTTTCAATGGAAACAATGCCCGTTGTTTCACAGTCAAAGACTCGTAGTGCTTCTGACAAGGTTACGGACAGTGCCGCAGGCGGTACAGCTCTTGCAACAGGAACAAGAACCTTTAACAAGGGTATCGGCGTTTATTTCTTTGTGCCGGATGCAAACAATTATGCTGTTCCGAAGAATCTTTGCGAGCTTGCAATCGAAAACGGCAAGGCTGCAGGTGTTGTTACAACAGACAAGACAAGCGGTGCTACTCCTTCAGCGTTCTCTGCTCATGAGGAAAAACGTAATCAGGAAGAGGATATTTCAATCGACCAGATGACTTCAGACCTCAATCTTATCTGGGGTGCGGCAAGTGAGTCTGTTACTGAGAGCTTCTGCGAGGAAAACGGTTTTGATTACATCACAACTGCAACAGAGATGAATAATCTTGAAGCAGGAAGCCGTTCATTTGCTCAGTTTGATTTTGGTGCATTTGCAAATGTTACAAACGATAACGATACACCATATATCGCTGATATGACAACAAAGGCTATCGAGCTTCTCAATGCTGACGAAGATGGCTTCTTCCTTATGGTTGAGGGTGCACAGATTGATAAGTTCTCGCACAACAACAACTTTGAAGGCTCAACTGCACAGGTTGTTGAATTCAGCAAGGCTATTCAGGTTGCACTTGATTTTGCAAAGGCTGACGGAAACACACTCGTAGTTGTTACTGCAGACCATGAAACAGGCGGAATTACTTACAATGAAGAAACACAGGAATACTACTACACAACAGGCAGCCACACAGCTGCAAATGTACCTGTTTATGTTTCAGCAACAGATGCAGGCTTTGTAACAGGTGAGGCATACAAAAACTGTCAGGTTAGTACACAAATTGCCCGTGTTATGGGCTTTGACAAAAAGCAGTTCCCTGCTCCGAAGGCATAAGCTATGAATGAAATGATTAATACAATACTTAACAGACAGACTATCCGTTCGTATAAGTCTGGGCAGATTTCCGATGAACAGCTTGATATTCTTATGAAAGCCGCAAAGCAGGCTCCGAGCGGAAGAAACGGTCAGCCGTGCCACGTTCGATTTGTTCAGAACAAGGAAATGCTTGTTGAGATGAATAAGGATTTTAAGGAGCTTGTCGGATATGATACTCCGGCATATACTCGTTGGGATGTTAATCCCGTTTATCATAATGCTCCGACCTTTGCAGTTATTTTTGCAGAAAACGAGAGCTATATGGACAGCGGAATAATGTGTGAAAACATTGTTCTTGCGGCTGAAGGACTCGGACTCGGCACTTGCATTATTGCAAGTGTAGGTGCGTTGTTTAAGGAAAACAGCGAAGCAGGATATAAGTGGAGAAGGGAATGGAATATTCCCGAAAGCTACAAGTTTCAGATTGCAATCGCAATCGGATATCCTGACGAGAAGCCTGAATGGAAGCCGAGATTTGATGACAGAATACAGGTGATAAAATAATGCTTTCTGTTGACAGAATCGAAGAAGGAATTGCCATTTGCATTGATGAAGACGGCAATGAAATTAAAATCAAAAATAAAGGATTTCACGAGGGTGATGTCCTGAAAAAAATCGGTAAAAACTTTATTGCAGATAAAGTAGAAACCGATAAAAAAAGAGAAAAGATTTTTAATTTGCAGGAAAGTCTTTTTGATGAATAAGTTTTTAATACCGTTCATAAATTAATTTGAACGGTATTATTTTTATTGAATTAATAATTTTGTTGTGCTATACTGTAAAACCATGGAGGCAAGGAAATGAAGATTACAGTTTTTGATTGTGACCCCGGTATAGATGATTCTTTTGCACTTTTTCTAATCTCAAGGCTGAAGATAAATGTTGATTATTTTATTGCGACCTTCGGCAATGATAAACAGGAAATAACAAGCAGAAATCTTGAAATAATGTCGGAGTATCTTTCACTTGACGGTGAGCTTGTGAATGGATGCAGTTGTGCGCTTGACGGCTCAATCCCCGAATGCGGAGCATTTCACGGACAAGATGGATTAGCCGATATAGCAGATGAAATGATGGCAAAATATCCGCCGAGAAAAAGAGCTGTTTCGGATTATAAATCACTTGAAGAAAAATTGCTTGAATGTGACGAGATTATTTATTACGCAGTCGGACCGCTTACGACACTTGCGACTATTATTGAAAACAGTGAGATTAAAAATAAAATCAAGAATGTTTTTGTAATGGGTGGTGGACTTAACCGATTTAATAAGGATTTTAATACAGAATATAATTTTTTCAGTGACGGAAATGCTGTAAAAAAAGTCTTTGAAAGCGGAATAAATATCACAATTTTTCCGCTTGATTTAACCATGATTACGGGAGTAAAAAAAGATGTGATTGACGAGCTTGAAAGCAGAAAAACTTTTTCGGAAATGATTACAATGCTTCGATATAATTACAACAAGAATTTGTCCTTTGGTAATAATTTTGCGGTTTTACATGACACCTTGCCTGTGCTTTATTCGATTTATCCGAATGAGTTTACCGTTGAAGAAATGCTTCTTTCGGCTGACGGGTACGGACATATTGAAAAATCAAAAAACGGGCATAGAATTATGGTTGCCACAAAAATGCAGGATAACTTACTTAACGATTGTCTTAAAAATTTTTTCATATAAATAGTTTTCAGATAAGAAAAAGGGTTGAGCAAAAACTCAACCCTTAATTATTTATATTGATTAAACTGCAAATCCTGAATTAACGAGCTTAACGAGGTCTTCAACTGCCTGTTCTTCGTCCGGACCTGCTGCGATAACCTTAATTGTTGTACCGCCGTCAATACCGAGTGAAAGAACACCGAGAAGGCTTTTTGCGTTTACTCTTCTCTCTTCCTTTTCAATCCAGATGGATGACTTGAAGCAATTAGCTTTCTGAATAAAAAATGTGGCAGGACGAGCGCTCAAGCCGACCTGATTCTGAACAGTTACGTCTTTTTCAAACATATTTTTAACTCCCAACCATATTCATAATTATATTATATTATATCACAAAACATTTGCCAGTCAACTGATAAACTCTTTAAAAAAATAATTCGGCTTTCAATCCAAATATGTCAAAAAACGCAGATTGATATTTGTGCATAATGACTACAAATTTAAAATGGATTTTATGAGATAATAACTATTCATCCAACGACTTTAGAAATTCAAGGTCTTTTTTATCTAATTCTGCTTTTTCAAGAAGGTCAGGACGTCTTTTATAGGTGCGTTCAAGCGACTGCTCACGACGCCATTTGCAAATATTAGCGTGGTGTCCTGTAAGAAGAACATCGGGAACTGTCTGCCCGTGCCATTCATATGGTCTTGTGTACTGCGGATATTCAAGAAGAAAGTTGTAATGACTTTCCTCTTCAAAGGCTTCATCACTTGCAAGTACACCGGGGAGCATACGCGTGATGCTGTCGGCAAGTACGAGTGCGGGCAGCTCGCCGCCTGTGAGAACATAGTCACCAATTGAAATTTCTTCGTCAACAATCTCATTGATAACTCGCTCGTCAATGCCCTCATAGTGTCCGCAAAGCAGAGCAATGTTATCCATTTGTGCAAGCTCTTTTACTCTTTCCTGAGTAAGAGTTTTGCCCTGCGGTGACATATAAATCAAGTGCGGTCGTTTTCCGATTTTATTTTCGAGGTCACAAAAGCAATCGTAAATCGGCTGATTCTGCATAATCATTCCTGTTCCACCGCCGTAAGTGGTGTCATCAACTCTTCTGTGCTTATCAGTTGAGTAGTCACGTATGTTCACACAGTTGATTTCAACAAGACCGCTGTTGCGTGAGCGACCTATTATACTTTCCGAAAGAACCGTTTCGCACATTTCGGGAAAAAGAGTCATTATGTCAATTCTCATCGTCAAAAATACCTCGCATCGGTCGGATAACAACCTTGTTTTCTTCAACATCAGTTTCGATTACAACACTCGGAATTGCAGGAATAAGATATTCCTCGCCTTTGTCGTTTGTGATGTGCCACACATCGTTTGCACCTGTTTCGCTGACATCGGTAATTTTTCCGTAGCAGACAGAATTATCATCAGCATCAAACACATCGCAACCGATTAATTCCTCAATAAAATAGCTGCCCTTCGGGAGCTTTGCATCACTTCTTTTAATGAAGAGAATCTTGTTGCGCATTGCCGTTGCATTTTCAACAGTATCAATGCCGTCAAACTTGATAATAACTACATTACCATGAGGACGGACAGTGGTTGCCGTTAATTCGTTACTGCCGTTTTTATCGGTATAAAATTTTTTGAATTTTTTAACAAATTCAGGGGAGTCGGCCCATGGATTAAGACGTATTTCGCCTTTAATTCCGTGAGTGGAAACAATCTGACCGATTTCAAGAAATTCTTTAATCATAAATTTACCAGCCTGTATTAATATTATTGGTATTTTACCGCATTTTATATCTATTTGCAAGTGTTTTCAGCGGTTAAGTTCGTCGATTATTACGTCATAAAAATGGCATAGCTCAACTTCAAAAAAGTTGAGCTTCTGTACCAATTCAACAACGAAGCTCATGTCTGTGGAAATATCGCTGACGGACTTCAGGGTACTTTCACCGCACATGGCAGAAATTCCGTAAGTGTCAACAACAGCTTCGTCGATATTAAGTTTATCTTCGGTGATAATATACTTAATCATTTGCAATCCTCGCTATGTGAATTCAATTCACGTAGATATATTACACCGAAAATTGTATTTTGTCAATATTATTTGTCAAAAAATAACTATATATTGTATTATGCCTTTGCCCATACGAACCAGCAGAATAAGTAACCGACAACTACGGCGATTAATGTGAACGGAAGTCCGATTTTAAGAAAGTCCTTTGTTTTAACTTCATAGCCGTTTTTGCGGAGTATGCCGATAGCGGCAATATTTGCAGAAGCACCGATAGGAGTGATATTTCCGCCTAATGTTGCACCGACTAAAAGTCCGAAATACAGTACATACGGAGTGCAACCCATAAGTGCGGCAATTCCCTGGACAACCGGCAGCATTGTTGCAACATAAGGAATATTATCAATAAATGCAGAGCATAATACAGAACCCCAAACAATCAGGGTATACATTAAAAACAGATTACTTCCGCCGAACTTTACAAATAAATTAGAAATATCGTCAATTATACCCTGAGATGTCAGTGTGCCGATAACAACGAACAAGGCTGCAAGCAGGCTGAGTGTTTCAACATCAATTTCGCCCCATACTTTTTTAAACAAAGCTTTGTTACCCTTGATGCGAGTATATACAAGACCTATTGCAAAGAAACCCATACAAATTATTCCGTTTGTGATATCGGCACTTCCGATTGTAATGCTGAATGACAGGAAAGATACAACAATAAGAGAAACCACCGTTCCGAGGAGAAGAAAGCTCGGAACATAATTAGTAACTTCCGTTACTTTGTCAACCTTAACAGGTTCTTTATCCTTACGGAAAATGAACATAATAACAGGAACAGTTGCAATAGCACCAAGCTCAACTGCCCAGCAGATACCGGGACGACCATCCATGAAAAGGAAATCCATGAAATTCATATCTGCATAACCACCGAGCATAATTGAGGTCGTATCACCGACAAGTGTTGCAGCACCTTGCAGATTAGATGATACAGCAATAGAAATTAACAGAGGAACGGGCGAAATATTAATTCTCTGTGCAACAACGAGTGCAACAGGAGCAATCATAAGTACAGTAGCAACATTGTCAACAAATGCAGATACAATACCTGCAAACAAAGACAATACAACGGCTACCCACATAACATTAGGCGTTTTTTTCAATAGCAAGTCAGCCATCTTATCGGGCATTTTAGAATCAATAAAGAGTGAAACCGTACCCATTGTTCCTGTCAGCATAAGTAAAACATTCCAGTTTATTTTTTCTGCAAGCTCACCAAAAGGCAAGGCTCCTGCGACAACAAAAACAACTGCCGCACCGAGAGCAACAAAATGTCGGTACTTAGGGATTGCAATCATCAGAACATAAGTTAAGATGAATGCGATTAATACAAATAGCTTCATGAGAAAATTCTCCTTTCAAAATAAAGGAGTCTGAACAAAAAAACGGAGCCATTGGCTCCGTCAAAATCAAAAAGATATTCTTTATTGACTACAGCATAAATGAAACACAAAGGTTCCATGACAGACTCCACCACATATACTGTATTATCATATTAGCATTTTTTTCAATTTGTGTCAATAATGTTTTTTCCGATTCGTTTGCTAATGAGAAACGCAAGAAACAGTTTAAGTATATCGGGAATAACAAACGGTAAAACACAAACTGTAAATGCTGACATAAGGCTTTTTATGGAAATGTCCCGTGAACAGACACAAAACCATAATGTACCGATAGAATAACAGGTCAATAAGCCGAATATCATAGCAACAAATTTTACTAACTTTTTATTCCCGAATAATTCAACAACAATAAAATAAATGATGTCACACAACAGAAATCCGATAATATATCCGCCTGTCGGACCGAAAAGCCAACCTACTCCGCTGTGAAATCCCGAAAACACGGGTAAACCCACTGCTCCGAGCAGGATATAAACTAATATGGAAACTATTGCACGCAAGTCGTTAAATGTAAATGTTACAAGAAAAACAGCAAAGGTCTGCATAGTAAAAGGAATTGTAAAGGGGACGGTTATCCACGAGCAGACACACATAAATGCAGACGCTAAAGCAATAAGGCAGACATCTGCGGTGTTATATGCCTTTACAAAAGAGTTATTCTTCATCATTCGACTTGTAGTAAAGCATACAATGGCAGAAGCCCTCAAAATTCGGATCGGCTATCTGCTCACGGAATTCTTTGCACATACACTTGTTCTCTTCAATGTGTTCTCTGCGGCAGGGACAGTATCCTCCTGTTTGCTTAAGACCTTCCTTTACAACTTTTACGATTTCCTCGTTTGAATTATATGTTATTTTCATAATATCAGCCACCTTAACTATAATCTTACATAATTATAATACCACATTAATGATTTTACAATATGTTTATTTTTACTAAAATTGAACAAAAAACCTATTGCAAATCGAAAAAAATATGTTATAATGATAGTGTATATTAGTATAAGTATAATTATCTCTAAATTTTGAGGTGAATAGTATGAAAAATAAAAAAATGAAGCTATCTAAGCAAAAATTAATAAGAAAGGGAAAGAGCCTGCTGAGTACTTTGTTAGTGCTCTCAATATTGCTGACTACGTTCTGCTGCTTTGACATAGGTTCACTTATCTCAAGTGCCTTGGTCAGCAGAGACACTCAGACGCTGACGAATGCTTCTGCGCAGACAAGTTATTACAGTACGTATAACTTAAATATCGCAGAAATGATTTACATGGCGCCGAGCAGTAATACCACAAGGTATTTCATGAATAACAATAATGACGGCTCGGTTGTAAGAGGTTACTCTACACAAGGTACATTCTACTTCAAGTGCAGAACCTCTGAGAGTGTTTCTATTCATGCTCAGTTGCTTAACTCAAATCTTCAGGTTCCGTCAGACGGAAACTATGTTGCATCAGTATCGCTTCTCGATGGTAAATCTGCAAGTGGCGGTAACTCCGACGGATTGACTATCGGTACTTATGCAAGTGGTTCTTTCAACACTAAAATTTCATCTATCACATTGAGAGACGGCGGCTCGTCAACCAATACAAATCAAAAAGAATATGTCATCAAATGGACAATCACTTATGTTTGCGGTGGTGTGTCGTACAATACCTATGCTTATTCGGGCGTTTACTATCCTAACGTATCTGCCGCTTCAATGGCTACAAGGGACAGACGACTCAGAGACGGTTGGGATAATGTTTATTCTGTAGCAATGACATTCCTTGCAGGTGCACACAAGTATGGCGGCGGTAATCGTTCGTTAAATACCAGCTCGATTAGTCCGTTGGTTAGCTTGCCGAATTATAGAAGTGATGATTTTAACACGATTGTAGCAAATACATATCCGGTGCAGGCAAATGGCGGTTCTTTCGTACAGGAAAACTACTATGAATATAACCAGATTGCAAACTGTGACTCAGTTTCAGATAATAATGTAAGGTCATACAGAACATGGAATTACCCGGGTGATTGGGGAACAGTTGACTGGTCATCATACGGCGGATGGTCGGGATACGGAGATTACAACAATCCTCAGCCGGATCAGACGAAAAAGACAACAATATTCTTCGGTAATGCATACGGCGGAGCTCTTAATAAGAGATTGTCAAGTGAAAATTACCATACAAATACTTACAATTATACTACAGGTGTGGCATATATTCTTGTTGACTCTTCGAGATTTACGGATTACAGCCAGATTCCTTATCTCGGTGCAGGTTTTGTTAACCCTTATGCTGTAAATGACGGTAATCTTCTTGAAATCGGTTCAATCAGCATTGACCCGAGAAGTGACTATTTTACAGGTGAAATCACTTGTGATGCAGTTAACTCATCTGCATACAAGGGAGGCACAACAAAGGGTATGTACGCATTAGGCGGTACAGTAACTGCTGGCTTCCATGTAATCGGTTATAACTGGAAAATTATTACTGCAGGTCTTACCGAAAACAACATTTTGAAGGTAATGCACACTGTTGGCTTGCATACAACCACAGTAAACCGTGGCACTCTTCGTGAGCTTTATTATAAGTATCTTAATTCGGGTGTAAACTCGGCTGATACTGAAAACTGGAGCAATATCAATTCAAAGGTGCAGGAAATTGTAAAGAAGCTTTGCACAACAACAGGACAGGACGTTACTCTTTCATTCAGTGCGGTTAATTTAGAAAATCTTTTGTCTGCTTCAAAGAGAGCACTTCAAAAGAAGATGGTTGCCGAAACACAGGGAGCATCATCATCATCTCCGGTTGTTCTCCTCGCTCCGGAAGTTATCTATTGTTATCCTGATGGTGAATCCTTGAATGTTTCAACAACAACACCTTTCCAGTATTTCGTTGAGAATAATGTCGATGTTGATAATATTTATGAATCTGCATCACCAAAGGAAAGTGCTACCGGTACGGGTCATTTGTACTTTGCTACGGCTAACGCAAAACCGGGTACTGTATTCCTTTCGTATAAATGGCTTGACAGGGATTACAATACTGTTCTTACCGACTCAACGAGTAATGAGAGCGGATACATCAAATTTGATGGTGATACCGATGCGGTTTATTCGAGTCTGACAGACCACTACAACAATAAAACTCTCACATTGGATTCTACAAATAATGTTACAAGCTACACAATCAATGGTATTAGCAGCCGTTGTCCGTCACTTGCAACTGATAAATCGGGTTGCGTAATTGAATGGCAGGTTAAGTTTACAGACAAGATTGACGGCTATGAGAAGATTATCACAGCATATACATATGTATATAAGCCGTATGTTCAGCCACTTGTCTGTGCTACCGATGTAGACTACAGTGACCGTTATGCTTCTTCGCTTGCATGGATTAGCGGATTTCATTATATGAATGAAGCTACATCTGTTACTTTAACCGAAGACGACGGTGATGCAAGTGACAGATACTATGAGATGAGATATCCGATATTTACAGGTGATAGTGGTGCATCGGCATTCCTGAGTGCTTCAAACCAGGCGTATGTCGGCGGTAACAGCACTGTTTCGGGTAGTCAACACAGAACAAATATCGGAACAATTACTTACGGCACAGGCGCTTCGGAATATTATGCTTTGTTTACAGGTACGAATTTGCAAAGTGGCGCTTCACAGCACATTCGTTTTAACGCACAACCGAACAATAAATGTCCGGGTGACTACGGTTCTAAAACATATGATTCATCATCAACATTCCCACAGAGAAGCCTTTGTTATGTAGGTTGTAGCGGAAAAGATTATAATGTTGTAAAGAATTACAATCCTGCGAGCGGTGTTATCTATATTGATACAAGCCGATATACAAATCTTTCACAGATTCCTAATCTTGGTGTTGGCTTAACTGTAACCAGTGATGCGAGTTCTGACGGCAACTCCGGTGGTTGGTATGTTGCAAATTATACAGGCAGAGATACTTCGGGGTCAGCATCGAGAAGAAATGGTTTTGATACAGGTAGGTATAAAAGTAATACCGGTTCATGGAGTACAGTATTTTATGACTATGGCGAAATAATTGCAAGTCAGATTTCAGCAGGACAGGATGATAAGTTCAGCTTCAATGAAACCGAAGGTATCAGATATGCAGGTGCATGGCCTGAGGATATAAGAGAAGAGAATTTCACTCAGACTTATTCGGTAAAAATGCTTTATACCAACTGGGACAAAATCACCTCAAGTAGTAGTCGTCAGGGTATGGGCTCCTCAGTTATGGACTTGCAGGCTGTTCATATTAACAAGCAGAAGCTCCGTGAAGCACTTAACAATGCAATCAAGAATGTTTCGGCACTCGGTATGTGCGAGAATCTTGACAGTTACTTCTTCGCAGGTTCGACCTATGAAGCATACAAGACATACTATCATGATGCTTATGCAGTTCTGACTCTTCTTGACGGATATTACGGCTCATATTACTCACAGGCACAGATTGACACACTTGCTGACAATCTTATTGATACAACAGCAAAGCTTGTTGGTGGTGCAGACCATAACGGAGTTGAGCAGACAGGCGGTACTGACATTCTTCCGCTTAACGTTAAGCAGGTTAATATCGGTATCACATCACTTAAAGATGGTGGATTCGAGCTTGAAAATCTCGGCTCACATGAATTGTCAGCAACAACCCGTGATTCAGTTTACTTCACAAAGGATACCTTTGAGGGATATAACTATAAGGGTGCTGTAAGATTTAACAGCTATATCAATATTCCTGACGGAACAGTGTTAAGCACAAATCCGACATTTATGTCGTCAACACAGTATTCAAAGTATCAGCCGACTATCTCGGGTGGAAACTTAACTTTGACAAGAGTCGACCAGGGTCTTAAACAGTATCGTGACAACCATGGTGTTGTAGTTGCGGACAGCACGGATGCAAACTATGGTGATGTTACATATAACTGGTGTACTCAGCAGGACGGCGATATGTATCTGTACTATTTCTACGAAAAAGAGCAGTACACAACATATTTCGACCTTAACTACAACAATGCAAGTGGAAATCCTGTTCCCGTAAATGTTGCACCTGTTGGTGAATATTCAACGGCTAACAATAAAATATATTCATTCTTAACGAAGACAACAAATGGTGTTACGGTTACTTATGACTTTGAAACGGATGTATTTACTCTTAACGGAGTACTTACGGATGGAACAGGTACATTCTTCTCGTCACTAATGAGCCATCTGACAAATGGTACTTATACAGATTGCTTGTATTATATTGGCGGTACTGCTTCAAAGACATCGGGCAAGCATTTGACAATTTCAGGAAATTATTGCGCGCCTGGAACAAATTCCAGAAGCATATGGAAGGACTACTTCCCGGCAGGAAATCAGTCTTCGGCAGCAAGTAATTATTTACCAAACGGAATAATCAATTCTGCAACAACCTATTCGTATGATGGCTCGCTTGACCACATCAACTTCTGGTCCTGGTGTGAAACAACCCCAACGGCAGGAAACGGTTTGGTGTATACCTTTGACCATTTCCAGTTAAGATACGAAAAGGTCAGCGGTTCAACTGCAAGCTCAATCTTCTCACCGAATGCAAGAATACTCTTCTACGGTCAGCAGTACAGCAGTATGCCGAGACCGGTAAGAGAGGACTACGAATTCCTCGGTTGGTACACAGAACAGGAAGAGGGCGTTCGAGTTGACTCGGCAAGCTATGTTCCCGAGGGTGACAGAACTCTCTACGCTCATTGGAGACCGAGAGACCGTGAGCTTCGTCTTGATAACGATTTCGATTTCAACGCATGGACAGAGTGTATGTGCGGTGATTCGGCAGATATGACATATCTCAAAAACAGTGCAGTTAATACGACTGCATCAATCACCTCGGATGCATATGGCGACGCAATGCTTGTTTGCAGAAGTACTACGGACGGCTATATCAGAACACCGAATTTGACCTTTGACGGAACAAATACGACGGTTTATCTGAACCTTACTATTATTGACCTTGTTCCTACAGCGGTGGATTACGGATTATATATTAAGGTGCTGACATCATCGGGTACTGAGATTGCATCCGAAGTTAAGGATGACACAACTCCCGGTTATGTTACTGTTGCTATCAATATTCATAGTACTGATATGGCGGCAAATACGCAATATTATGTAAAGATTGGCTCAACTAATACTAAACTGACACAGTATGAAATCACTCAGTTCTCTGTTGCAAATGAGAAAAATACAACAATGTTCTCATCTGACAGAAGTATTGTTAGTAATGCAGGTACAACAATAGTTGATAAGGGCAGTCAGACGATTATGATGACTGCAAATTCGGATTCAACCGATACATTTACAAACACATACGGATGGGCTAATTCGTACAAGTTTAAGTTGAAAACAGGTGTTAAGTACACATTCTCATTCGATTATAATGTTGTAAATACTACTTCGGCATCTGTTTATCCGTTTATATTCTATTTCCCGAACACGACAACAGTTAATATTGACGGAAGCAAGATGATTTATCCGGGTAAAACATTAAGTGGCACAGGCTCGTATTCCTGTGAGTTTACATTGCCGGAAAATTATCCATATGCGGAGCTTCGCTTTGGTGTTAAAACGCCTGGTGCAACAGTTTCGTTCTGGAATATTGTTGTTCAGGAAACATTTATCTTTGAACAGAATACGGATATGGTAACAGCTCCGGCATATAGCTCAAAGAATAAACTCGGTGGTCTTACTACAACTACCGAATCAAATGTCAATGCAGGTTATGCAACTGTTCCTGTTAAGGTTATGTCGGCAACAATGGATGATATTCTCAGTGATGAAAACTATTGGGAAAAATTCAATGTTCGTTACTCACGAGTAGGTGTTGGCTATAACTTTGACGGACTCGAAGTTCCTGTTCGTAACGGTTATTACTTCGTTGGTTGGTTTACAGAACCGGGCGGCGGAACCCAGGTTACCGATGAATACGGTAATGCGGTAAGTAATGTAAAAGTTACTGATGATATGGTTCTTTATTCACAATGGATAAAGGCAATATATCAGTTGCTTTATGAAAACGAGTTCCCGTTTGAAAAATGGAACAAGGCTGTTCCTGTAACTGTCAATGCGGCAGGTACGGAAACACGAAATATGTTTGACAATACATTCACATTGACAGGTCACGGTACAATCAATCACCCATATACCGGTACTTATACAATGACTCTTATTTCGGGTCATAAGTACGAATTTACCTGTGATGTTGAAAACGTTTCAACAAGTGCAGGTACGCAGTATTGGGCATTGCCGAAGGCGGGTATAAACTATGGTAGCGGAATGACATATCCACAGGCCGCAAAGTTTGTTAAATCTAATGGTACCGATACCACAAGTAAGATTTCCACAACATTCACTATGGTTGGAAGTACGTTGACTATTTTCTTCTACCACAGTGCATATGGTGACGGAAATCAGTCATGGGGTTATGATGGTGTTGCAGGAATGCTCAACAGTGCATCAATTATGTACAGCAACATCAGTATCCGTGATTTGACAGACCCGTGTAATATTCAATCAACTGACGGATACGATACAATTTTGACAACCTATTACAAGGATGTTATTTATTCCGAAACATTCGGCGAGCTTCCGTCAACAAAGTCAAGCGACAATGCCGCTAATAATATTGCAAGACCGGGTTACACCTTCAAGGGCTGGTTCGCTAATCAGAATGCTCAGGGTAACGGCTACGGAACTCAGTATACATCTGAGTCAATTGTTCCGTATTCGGATATTCAGATGTTTGCTCAGTGGGAGCTTAATAATCCGACTATCAGCCTTAACCTTAACGGTACAACAAAGAATACGGCAAGCTTGGGCGCATTTACTTACTATACATCAAGCCTTAACACTTCAACAGGTGATATTACTAAGGACACAGCTGTAAATGTTGAGGCTTCAACAAGTAATACAAATGCAGTTACAACGACAATCACACCGTATTATTCTTCAACTGTTACTCTTCCGATACCTACAATGGTTGGTTACACATTTGTCGGTTGGAATGCAAACACAACACCTGACAAGGCTGTGCTTACAAACAATCTTGAAAATTCTCCGTCAACTTACAAGGTTGGTAACGGAAATGCAACATTGACAGCTGCATGGGCAGTTAATGACTACACAATCAGTTATGTAATGAACAACGGTACAAATGACAGCACTAATGTTGATGTTGCAGATGGCACAACGAAGGCTTGTCAGTTTGATACTGCTGTTAAGGTTACAAAACCGACAAAGACAGGTTGGGTATTTGAAGGTTGGACACTTTCAACAGACACAGCAGGCTATACAACTGCTTGCTATTACACAACTGATGCAAACAGCACTACTGCAATTACAAACAGTACAACTAAGTTCGGAAAGAATGATGACAGCATTTATGTTCTCAATCTTACTCCGACAAAGGATTATACTGTAACCTTGACCGCCCATTGGTCAAAGGTTATTACGGCAAACTTCTATGTTGTAAACAGCGGTACTCTTGCTATTACAAATGAAAAGCAACAGCTTACAATCTATGACAGTGCAACATCAACTGATGTAACTGTTGCAAATCCTGCAAACTTTACAAGAAACAGCACAACCTATAACTTTGCAGGTTGGAGAACTGACACAACATCAGAATTCCCTACAATCGCAAAACCGGCAACAAGCTACACTACAACTCTTAATGCAACAACTGATACAAATACAGAATATAACTTCTATGCACTTTACAACAATCCGACACCGGTATACTTCCATTACTATAATGGAACAAGTCATGTAAAGGTATCGACTTCTCTGTATTTGATTGCGTACAAGTCGGGTCAGCCGCTTTACAACTTCAACCTGTATTCGGCAGATGGTGTTAAATATTCAAATACAAATGCACAGGAGCCTAATATTACTCCGAATCTTGATGACAAGTATTTGATGACACCGGATGCGGATTATGATGGCGGAACATTCAAGGAGTGGGCAAACAACACTACTGTTAACAGTACATATGGTGTAAGTCCAAGCTCGTCGGATATCAACCATTATGCAATTTATCAGAAGGATGTCAGCTTGTCATACAATCTTAACGACACAACGGAAAATCCTGCAACAGTTGAAACCGCAATTCCATCACCGCAGACTAAGACAGCATTCTACATTTCAAAGGATGCGGCAGTTGGAACATACAATAACAATTTCACTGTTACATCCGAAGAGCCTGAAAGAGAGCATTGTCTCTTCCTCGGTTGGAGTACAAATCAGAACGCAGTTGCACCTGAGTATGTCGGTGGACAGAATATTGTATTGACAGGCTCATCAAAGATTGCAGATTCTATATTGTATGCAATTTATCTTGTAACGTTTGATGCAGATATTAACAAGAATTCAGAGCTTCCAAAGCAGAAGATTACGGTTGAAAAGGGCTACAATGCTGACGGTACTAAGATGGCTCCGGAAGAAACATTGAAGTATGACGAGGATTACATTGATGCGTATAATGAAGCTGTAAGCGAGTACAATACAGCTTACAACAATTTTGTTGCAGGCAGACAGAACAGCTCGACAACTGCAAATGCGTTGCTTGATTTGATAAATATTATCAAGGCAAAGGATTCTAAGTTGAGTACAGCTGTTACGAATTTGAGCAATAACCTCAAACCGCTTCAGTCAGAATACTTCAACAATTTCTATGCTCTTGACGGAAACAGACACTCTGTTGCAGATATGAACCTTAACCATTATGCAACATCAGTTCTTAATACAATCAAGAGTGCAAAGGCAGCAGGCGAGGCAATGATTGCAAATAAGTCATTGACAATCGAAAACCAGGCCGACCTAAATTCCAAAGTTCTTGCTATGGCAGAAGGCTATAAGACAAGGTCAACTGTTGAAACATCAAAGCCGATTTATAATGTTTCCGAAACAACAGAGGCTGTCAGAACAGCACTTGAATCAAGTGAAGATATTTACGGTGTAAATTATGTATATTCCGGCAAGGGCAATTACACATATTATTGTTATACAAACAACCCAAATCCGGAAATCGTTCTCGATGTAAATGAGGCTGATGTTTCGGGTAGTGTAATTACTTCGGCAAACATAACAACGACAAACACAAGTTATCCGACAGTTGCAACGGCTTCCGCACCTGCTTCAAATGGTGGCGCAAGTGGTGAAGTACTTCTTCAGTCAACTTATATCGGAACTAACCTTTATGGAACGTACTTGTCGAATAACATGGGTACATCCACTTCGATTACATTCCAGGATGGCGTAAACAACGCAAATGTTACTTATAGTTATGATTCGGCAAATGCTGAAAATAACTACTACAACAGAAAGTCACAGGTTGTTCTTTGTGCTGACTTTACTTCAGCAAAGGATAAGTCAACTGTTGCATATTCTGTTAAGGCACATGATGATGTTTACGGCGGCGGAAATGTTGCTACAAAGTCAGCTTTGTCAAATAGCGAGGTAAAGGATATTCCTGTTGCAACAGCAGGTACAGATGGTCAGTCAATTACAATTATCATTGACTACCACAACACAGAAAATCTTAAGGCAGAGGGTATGTCATATAACGGAGATAAGTTCCTTAATCAGTATCATTTAATCAGAAGTGCAGGCGGTGCATCCAACTGGGAGCTTCCTGCAAAGGGAGATACAGTTTATACTGTTGACGATGAAACCTTCGGTCAGACAGGATACGGTTCATTCACTTACACGTTCGCAGGTTCGAGCGGTATTACTACTGTAAACCAGGCAATTACAAATCTCAATCTCAATCCGACAAAGTTTGCAGCAATGTATAAAAATTACAATGATTATAATACTGCTTACAACAACCTTTACAATGCGGCATTCGCTTATGCAAAGAGTAAGGATCCGACACTGACGAATATGGTATTTAAGAATACCTTTAACAGTGAATTGAATAAGTACCTTTCGAATAAGTATTATCCTGACTTCTATAGTGCAAATGCAAGCGGTTGTATTGCGGCATATAACACTATGCTTGAAAAACAGGCAATTAATAGTGTGTTTGTCGGCACAAACATCACCGTTGGCGAAGGAGTAACAGGTAATGGCTTAGGATTTATTCCGTGGGGTACTAACTACAGCTTTAACTATTATCCTGCAAGCGAGGCGTACACTTATGTTCACCTTGTTGACAGATGGGGTAACATTTATGACGGAATAGTTAAAACACCGAAGCTCGATGCAAATTCACCGAAGCTGAGCAGTATTTCTTCAAATGAGATTTCAATTCTTGAATACGGCGGAAGCGGAATTGATACAATGTCACTTTCGGGTGCAACAATTTCCTTCATCACAGATGAGAATTCTTCATTCAGCGGAAATGAATTCAAGACTACCGGAAATGAAGTTAAACTCTCAACAGGTGTTCCGAATAAGACCTATCAGCTGACAGTAACTGACAGCGCAACCAATAAGTCTGATTTGAGTGTAACATCTGATGAAAACGGTATTATCATCCTTACGGTTGATGATAAGGAATTCAACTTTGACGGAGCATATACATTCACACTCAACGGTGTGACCGTTAACCTTTACGATGGTGTTACAAATACATCCGTAATAAGCGCATCTGTAGAGGACATTCCTTCAATTAACACGAATGCGGTTGTTGATGTTAAGGTAAGCGGAAGTCCTGATATGGTTAAGCTCGTTGACAAGGATGATCCGACAAATGCAATTGTTGTCGAGAGAGCCGATGCCGCAATCGAGAAGACTGATGGTTCTGAAATCTGGCAGGTATTGGTTTATGTTGACAAGACATCTTCAACTTACTATGTATCTGCAAGGTACGGAGATTCGGATAGCTCCAACTATGTTGAGCTTGTAATCACGGCAAAGGATGCACCGGACCTTACAATTCATTCAATGGTTGTTTCAGGTATGGTTGCCGGCGATGGTAAGACACCTAAGGATAACAACGGAAGAATGCTTGTAGGCAGACATGATGTCACAATTACAACATCTACAGATGTTATGAAAATTCAGTTTGTTGATGTGAATGGTAACACATGGACATACGATGCAAGAACTGAAGGCCTGACAACAGATTCTGATGGCGAAAGAACATGGAATATCAAGTTAAACTTCTACACCTATGGAGATTGGCGACTTACAATCAGAACCCGTTCTGATTTATCTTCATTCGCAAGTGGAGTTTACGAGGACCTTCACGCAACAGTCATTTAAAAACAATAAGAGAGCAGAGTTTTCACTCTGCTCTCTGCTTTTATATTCGGATTATAAAGAAAATACCTTTACTGCATTTTTGTAAAACATTTTTTCAAGCTCTTCATCACTGAAGCCGAGTGAAAGAAGTCGGTCAACATTTTCCTTCATATTCCACATAGGATAATCTGTTCCGAAAAGAACTTTGTCAGTACCATACATATTAATCAGCTTTATGATTGTTTCATCACTCAATGCGAAGAAAGAGGACGAACAATCCACAAACAAATTTTCAATACCATGTAATTGCTCTGCGGCTTCCTCCCATATCGAATACCCGCCGAAATGAGCACCTACAATAATTAGGTTCTTATATATTTCAAGAATTGGCTTGAGCCTGTTTGGGTTTGAATAATCATATCGGCTGTCGCCCGTATGAATGAGAATAGGAATGTTGCGTTTCTCACAGATTTCATATATTTTAAGACAACGATAGTCGTCGAGCTTGAATTTCTGAATATCGGGATGGAGCTTAACTCCCTTTAAACCGAGTGACTGCAATTCATCAATATCGGCATCAATATCTTCGCTGTTAGGATGGAGCGTTCCGAGTCCGTACATTTTGTCGGGATAATTATTAACTGTGTCAGCAACAAAATGATTAATAGAGCTAACCTGCTTCGGGGTTGTTGCGACGGATTCAACAATGAATTTGTCGATGCCTGCCTCGTTGCCTGCTGAAAGCATCTGGAGGATTGTACCATCATACCTCATTGGTATTGAATAAAAATTTCCTGTGCTTTGAGAGGCCTTGACGGCTATTTTATCGGGATATATATGACAATGTGCATCAATAATCATTTGCATTACCTCGCTTGACTTTATATCAAGTATTTTAACATTAATTTTATTTTTGTCAACAAAAAAGCAGAGCCGATTTGACTCTGCTGCCTTTTTGTATATTTTATTTTCCTTCGGAAGGACTCTTTCTGTACATACAGGCACCGATAATCATTATTATTGCGAAAATGATTATGAATCCGATGTTCTTTGTGCCGTGTGCATCAATAGCCGCATAAATAAACAGAATTGAGCCAAAAATCGAAAGAACAGGCATGGCTATTCTCTTGAACGGATTAAGGCCTTTACCTTTGATGATGAACATAATGTATATAGGAAAGTAGAAGGTATAAACACAAATAAGAGGAAGTTCTGTTGAATCAAACAGGAAGTTTGCACCGAAGCCGGAAACCTTTGTCGGGATGTCGGTAAGATTCGCCATATAGAAGTAGAACATCCATAAAATATTAAACAAAAGTGCAACAATACCCGCGTTAGAGGGCATATGTGTAGCTTCGTCAATTTTTGAAAGATGCCTCGGAGAAGGTCCGCAGTTTCTCGCTGCGAGTGAATAGAATCCACGACCGCAACCGAGTGTAAGTCCGTTCAGAGTTCCAAGACAAGAAACAGCAATGAATACAGTAAGAATTGTTCCTGCAATGCTGCCGAACATTTGCCTGAAGGCATAGCCTGCACCGAGTGTATTTCCGCTTTCATCCGTCGAAAGTAAATCGGCAGTGCTAACTGAACCGGAAATTCCGAGATAATAAAGAAGATAAACAGAAACAACAATTATTGTTCCGAGAACGAGTGCACGCGGAAGATTCTTTTTAGAATCCTTAAGCTCGGCATTTATTGTTGTGGCAACAATCCATCCCTCATAAGCAAAAACCGACGTGCAAACACCTTTTAAAATAAGATTCCATGAAATGCCGACTCTCGGTATCATCTGACCTGCTTCATTTACTACAGAGTTAAAATTATCTAAGGTAGTGTGAGTTTTAAGACCGTAAAATGTACCGACAATAGCCATCAGAAGAAGTGGGATGAGCTTAATAACTGTGGTTGAAACCTGGAATGTACCTGCGAGCTTAGGTGAAAGCGTATTAATTGCGAAGCTCATAATGAGATAAACCGCCGCAAGTGTCATTGTTTCGGCAGAAGCCGCACCATATCCGAAAAGTGACATTGTATATCTTGCTGAGAGCCATGCAAGTGCCGACGTCATGGCAGGGTAGTAGATTGTAGCCATAAACCAACCTGTCATGTACGCATAGCGGGGACCTACGAGAGCCTCTGCATAGTCAACAAGACCATTAACTTTTTCATATTTACTTCCCATAACTGCAAAGGTATAACCGCTGATTACCATTACGATACCGCCGATTACCCATGCAAGCAAAGCGACCGGAAGATCACCTTTTGTGATTGAAAGCATTTTTTCCGCTTTGAAAAAAACACCGGAGCCTATTACTACGCCGACAACCATACACATAGCAGTAAATAAGCCATATTTTCTCTTTAATTCCGCCATAGAAAACACTCCTTTCAATTTTCTTGCGTACTAACGTAAGTATAATAATTATATAATTTTTTTCAAAAAAAGTAAATATACTATTTAGCATATAAGTATGACGTTAAGGAATAAAAGAAAGCTGAAAGATTACCGAATAAATTATTTACTAACGCAAAGCAAAATGCTATAATAATAAAAATGTCGGGAGGGATAATATGGATAAGATTAAGATTAAAGATTTTACGATATCAGCGGAGCTTCCACGTGGCGAAAACAATCCCCGAAACAGCGAGGGCGATTTCGCATTGCTTCGTGATGGTTCTATTTTGTTTGCATACAGTAAATATACAGGTGATGATGCTGACGATGATGCCGCCTGCAATATTGCGGGAATGATTTCAACTGACGGTGGAAAAACTTTTGAGCATTTACCGTATTTACTTGCAACTGCAGAGTCTCACAAAACTAAAAATATAATGAGTGTTTCTCTTTGCAGAATTCCCGACGGGACTCTTTGCCTGTTTTATCTCGCAAAATACGACCCGAGGTCAGTTGTGTTTCTTCGCAGAGCAACAGAGGATGAAAAACATTTTGGTGAAGCAGAGCTTTGCGTTCCGCTGAAACGCGGAATATATTACGTAATGAATAATTCAAGAGTTTGCGTGACGAACAGCGGCAGAATTTTACTTCCGCTTGCCTGCCACAAGATTGTTACAGGAAAAGACAAGATTAGGACTCCTGAATATTTTGGAAAGACAGCAGTTTTCAGCGGCGATGAGCACGCACAGAATTTTGAAGAGCTGCCGAATATTATTTCTATGCCTTATCCGGGTCATTCAAATACAGGACTCCAGGAACCGGGAATTGAAGTTTTACCCGACGGAAGACTTTACGGCTATTTTCGTACCGACAGAATGTTTCAGTATGAGAGCTTTTCGTCAGACGAGGGAAGAACATGGACAAAGCCCGTTCAATCGAGATTCACATCTCCCGATTCTCCGATGCTCATTCGCAGAAATCCTCATAGCAATATTTGTTACGCTGTGTGGAACCCGATTCCGAACTACAACGGCAGAATAAATCCGAATTCAAAATGGGTTAATGCAGGCAGGACACCACTTGTAATGGCGCAGAGCGATGACGGAATTAATTTCTCGGAGTTTATTGTGCTTGAGGATGAGCCTACCCACGGTTATTGTTATCCTGCTTTGTACTTTTTAAACGAAAAAGAAATATTGCTTTCTTATTGCTGTGGCGGTGAAGAAGACGGAATGTGTCTGACACGCACAAGAATACGAAAAATAACACTTGAGTAATCTGACATAAGGGGATTAGTATGTCACAAAAATCAAAATACATAATAAACAATGTGCTTTGGACACTTATTTCAACCGTCATAATCGGTGCAATGCTTCAGACGTTTTTGCTTGAAAAAGGATTTTCTGAAGAAAAGGTCGGTCAGTATGTTTCGATAATGCAGTTTGTGCAGATGGCGGTAATATTTATCTTTTCGAGATATGTTGATAGAGTAAAAAATATCATCAAACTGACTGCTTCGTCGAATCTGATGTATGTTCCTCTGCTTGTGCTGATGTCGGTGATGTGCTTCAAAGGTAGCAGTTTTGTTTTAATGATGGTTTTCGGAATAACAGCATATATTGCTGTCGGTCTTTACAATGTTCTTGCTTATAAAATACCCTATCATATAATGGATATGCAGAATTACGGCAAATGGACAGGTATTTCAGGTGGAATAGCGGCCGCATTTATGCTGGCACTGACCTTTTCACTTTCAATGCTTCAGAAGAAAATAGGATATTTCCCGACAATGAAATTTTTCTATCCGATAGTAACTGTCGGTGCAATTGCGTTTGCAGTGATGACGGCATCATACAAACAGATTGATAATATTCCTGTGTCCGAAGAGAAGAAAAAGATATTTTTGCTGAAATACAAGCCGTTTACAGTTTTGATTATTCCGAATTTAATCCGAGGCTTTTGTGCAGGAATAATAGGCATGGCTGTTACAATCGGATATGCAGATGACAAGCTCAATTCAGAGAGTGCAGGTATTTTAATTGTTTTAACGCAGATTGTAAGCATCCCTGCAAATTATTTGTACACGAAATTTACAAATAAAGAACCGATACTGATTCTGCTTTTCAGTATCGGAATATTAGGCTCAGCGTCATTGATGGGAATGCTTGATTCAACAGGTTTTCTGATTTGCTACGGCATTGCATATTTCTGCCTGATGATTGTCAATGTTGCAGTACCTGTGCTTGTTACAAGAATTGTTGACTATGAAGTTGTCGGTCAGTATAACGGCTGGAGAATACTTCTTAATACCGCAGGCACATTTCTTGCAAGTGTACTTTGCGTGCCAATGGTTAATAAATTCGGTGCTACGTTTACATGGATTACAGCAGGAGTAATGCAGGTTGCTTCGGGTATAGTGTACTTTGTTTATTGTAAGAACAAAAAGAATATTTTAAGATAAAAAATCACGCAAGCCGTAAAGCTTGCGTGATTCTCTTATAATAAAACTAATGCAATAAGTCCTGCAAACGAAAGTGCAACAGCGATGATTTCTCGCTTACTCGGCTTATTCGGGGTGAAAAAGCAGATTATTGTAGAAACAATCATTGTTCCGCCCGTTACAAACGGGAACTGAGCGGTTGCGGGTAGCTTGCTTAATCCGACAAGCGAAAGGAAGTTGCCGATATTGCTCAGAAGTCCGTAACCCGAAGAATAAAATACAGCCTTCTTTGTCGGCTTTTTGTTCTTACCTTTGGTAAACAAAAGAAGAACTGAACAGATAACTGTAGTGAACAACGCAAGCTGTGCGGAATAACCTGCGGTGTCAGCCTTTGGATATTCACCTTTGCTGTAAAATGTGGAGATTACACCATAAAGTCCGTTGAGAAAAAACACACCAATGTAATAAATCCATCCTGAGCCTGCACTGTCTTTTTTTATAGTTAAGAACAATGAAATTGCGATAGCCGCAAAGCAAATTGCTTTGCCGATTGAAAGCTCCTCGTTCCAAAATACGATTCCTGCAATGAAGGGGAGTACCATTCCTCCAAGCATACATATTACAGAATAAAGTGAAAGGTTGATTTTGTTAAAGGATTTGATACTGCAAAAGTAATACGACACTAATACAATTGCTTGAACAAGTGCTGTCAGTGCAGAAAACGGAGTAAACTGAAATTGCAGTTTATTAATGATAAGAAGAACAATCAAGCCCGCAATATTTGCGAAAATGCTGAAAATCAGTGTTGCACGAATACTGTTTCCACTTTCTTTTTCGTACCGTTGAGTGAACAGAAACATAAAGCTGAACATCACAACGGCCGCTGATACTATCCCGTAATATATCATAATTTAATCTTCTTTTCGTCAAGCGGCATATTGGGTCTGAAATTAGGAACTTCAATTGTTTTGCCGTTATTTGTAACAGAAAGAGTGGAAAGAAGACCTACTGCTGTCCATTCGCAAGCCTTGTAAACGTCAAGCTCCGGCTGGGTATTTGAACGTATAGCATTGATGAAATCTTCAACAATGAAGAAATCTCCGCCACGATGACCTGCTTCAAGCTGTTCCTTTGTAGCATTTTTGTAGCGCTCGGGAAGATACATATTGTAGTTAGTGAGTTTTTCCCATTTCATGTTCTTCTCGGGATTATCTTCACCGATAAAGGAAACTCTGTCAAGGAAACCGTTTACTCCGTCACTTTCGTCAAGACCGGATTCAAAGATACCCTTTGTACCCTGAAGAAGGTATGTATCCATTTTGTGCGGTCTGGGTGACATACAATCAGTGCGGATACTAAGGAGTTTGCCGTTTGCGGTGCGGCACATTGTTGTTGTTCCACTGTCCTGCTTGAGTCCGTGTGAGTGACGAATTCCGGGTGAGAATGTTGAAATTTCAGTAACTCTGTCGCCCGGGAACCACTGCATAACTGGACCTATGCTGTGTGTAGGGTAGAAATTACCACGTTTACCGCATTGCCAGTATGATCTCCAAGAGGTTTTACCATTAGGATAAACAAAAAGATCTGTGATGTTGTGAAGATATGCGCCCTCTGCGTAATATGGGTCGCCGAAAATTCCCTGCTGAACCATATTTTTGACAAGCTGAACCTGTGGTGCATAGATATAGTTTTCAGCAAACATATAAATTTTCTTGTACTTTTCAACTGTTTCGCAAAGCCAGAAAAGCTCATCGATTGAAACACCTGCGGTAACCTCGCACATAACGTGTTTACCTGCTTCCATTGCGGCAATAGCCTGCGGAACATGGCACTGCATCGGTGTTGCGATAATAACTGCATCTATGTCAGACTCAATCATATCGTCAAAAATTCTGTATTTCTTAATATCACCGCCGATTTTTTCAGCGGCGGAATTCAAATGCTCTTCATCAAGATCGCACATTGCAGTAATCTCAACGTCGGGAATACTTTTAAGTCCGACAATAGTAGAAAGTCCACGGCATCCGGCAATGCCGACTTTTATTTTTTTCATTAGAAACGCTCCATTCATCTATAGTTGCAACTTTTGTTACAAGAGTATTTTACCATAACTTAAGCCAATGTCAACAGGAACAGTAGTAGATATATATTTATTGACAGTTTATGTGAAAAAGATTATAATATATATGATTATACCGAGGAGATGATATTATGAAAAAATCGATTTCGATTATATTAACTATTGCAATGATTTTAGCTGTTGCGGTTGTGGGAGTTGTTCCGTCATATGCAGTTGGAATCAGCGGTACAGGTGTTTCATATAATTTTAACAATGTTACGAAAACTCTTACCTTCAGCGGTTCTGGAGCTATTCCGAACTACAATGATTGCTATGATGAAAACGGAAATTACAATAGCAAGAATTCTGTTCCGTGGAAGGGTATCGGATACACAAGTGTTGAAATTGAGGATGGCATTACAGGTATTGGTAACTATGCTTTCTGTAAGAATTCAAATCTTATTTCCGTTACAATTCCCGATACAGTTAAAACCCTGGGCAAGGGTGTTTTCTTTGACTGTGATGGTCTTAAGAGTGTTGAAATATCAAACAGCGTTACAACAATTAATGATTCGACATTTTCCGGTTGTAGCAGCTTGTATTATGTAAAAGCTCCGAACAATCTTAAGGAAATAAAAGCAAAAGCTTTCTATAAATGTTCAGCTTTAACTTCAATTTCTTTACCTGATTCAGTTACATCAATCGGCGAGTCTGCATTCAGCAACACGGGCTTAAAGAGCTTTGTTTGTCCTGCAGAGCTTACAACAATAGGCGTAAAAGCATTCTTATCATGCGAAAATCTTGAAAGTGTAACTTTTAATAATAAATTGACATCAATCGGTGACAGTGCATTCAGATACAGTGCTCTTAAAAAGGTTGAGTTTCCTAACTCATTAAATACTATTCCGAGTCAGGTTTGTTCTAATTGTTCAAGTCTTGAAGAAATAATTATTCCAGAATCAGTGGAAAAAATTGACGATAACGCATTTTATTACTGCAAAAAGCTCAAGGAAGTATCAATTCCGTTTTCTGTTGGTTTAATCGGCAGTAAGGCTTTCGGCTATTATTCAAGCTCAGCAAAGGTTGCAGACTTTAAGGTAAAGGGTTATGAGGATGAAGATCTGCCGACAGCAAAGAAATATGCGGACGAAAATGGATTTGAATTTGTATCGCTCGGAAAGGCACTTGAAGGTACCTGCGGTGCAAATGTAACCTGGAAACTCGATAAAAATACAGGTACGTTGACAATTTCGGGCAAAGGTGCAATAGAGAATTACACTTCAGAAACTCATGCAGATTATTACAAGCTCGCAAAACTCACAAAAGCTATTGTTATCGAGAACGGAATTGCTTCGATTGGCAATTATGCTTTTTACGGTTTCGAAAATGTAACTGTTTCTCTCTCGGATTGTACGACACTTAAGAGAATAGGTGACCATGCATTTTACAATATTACGGATTCAATCTATGTTTCAAATTCTGTTACAAATCTCGGAGAAAAATGCATTGGTAAATTTAATGCAAAAGGTGAAGCTGATAAGAACTTTACTGTTATAAGTGAGAATTTCTCAAGTGCTAAAAATTATGCTCTTGAGAACGGCTTCAAGTTTGTAATTGAGGACTCAAAGGTTCCACTTGAAGGCACTTGCGGTAAGGATGTAACCTGGAAATATAATAAGGATAACAGCATTCTTACAATCAGCGGCGAGGGCGTAATGTCAGATTACACAGCTGATAAGCTGCCGGAATATCTTTATCATTACATTTCCGGAATTGTTATTGAGGCAGGTGTAACCTCAATCGGAGATTTCGCGTTTACAGGTGCAGACGCAGTTAAAGAAATTTATATCAGCCCGTTGGTGGCTGATATCGGTGATAATGCAATCGGATTTGCATTTGATGCAAAGAATGCAATTGTTAAGGTTGCAGATTTAAAAATTGTCAGCTACGATGATACAATAGCTCAGTTATATGCTAAGGAAAATGAATTTGAGTTTGTTTCAAAGGGCAAGTATTCAGGCTCGTCGGGTAGCTTCGGTGAAACCGCCACATGGTCTTATAACGAAAAGCTCAAAACACTTACAATTTCGGGCACAGGAGAAACAACATCATTTACAAAGGAAACTCTTCCTGTTTTCACAAATTACGATATTGAAAAGATTGTAATCGGAGAGGGCATTACAAAAATAAGTGAGAACAGTTTGCTCGGTCTTGACGGAGTAAAGGAAATTACAATTGCAAATTCCGTTTCGGAGTTCGGCAAGAATGCTTTAGGCTTTTCCGTTAAAGAAGGGGAAATTGTAAAGCTCGAAGGCGTTACAATCAACGGATACGAAAGCAGTTATGCTCAGCTTTATGCTGCAGAAAACAGATTTACATTCAAATCACTTGGTCGTTTCGGTATTCTGACAGGCAAATGCGGTGAAGAGGCTGAATGGGTTTATGATAGCAAACTGAAGTCCCTTACTGTTTCCGGTAAGGGTGCTACATCGGATTACACACTTGAAAATCTGCCTGAATTTGCTGATTTCGAGATTGAAGATATTACTGTTGAGGACGGAATTACCGCTTTGGGTAACTTCATTTTCACAATGAAAAACAGTTCATACGAAAGAATAGCTCTTCCGAATACTATCACAAAGCTCGGCGAAAAGGCATTCGGATTTACACGAACAGCTGTTGAGCCTAAAGAGGACGACAAGGAAAGCTATGACTGTATCCCAATGAAAGATTTGGATGTTTCAGGATTTATGGTTACACCTGTTATGGACTATGCAAAGGGTAATAATTTCAATTTCGTTGCCAGGGATGAAGACAGAATTGATTTTGGCTTCAAGACATTGTCAGTTAAAATTGACCAGCTGAACAAAATAGTTTTTGTTTATTCAAAGGATGTAAAAGCTGAAAAGCTCACAGAAGATTGTACGGCTAAGGTTAAATCAGTTACAGTTAAAACAGGTGATAAGCTCGTTCTCACTGATAATAAAAAAGACTTTGAATACACATTAATTATTATCGGTGATGTAAATGCTGACAGTAATGTCAATTCTTCAGATGCACTTGCAATTCTTCAACACACAGTAGGTCTTAGCAAGATTGAGGGAAATCCGGGCCTTGCCGCTGATGTTAATAATGACAGCAATATTAACTCATCTGACGCTTTGGCTGTGTTACAGGTTACCGTTGGCTTGGTAAATATGGAGGATTTCAATAAATAATAAATTACAAAAATCTATTGACTTTTTATAAAAATCAATTATAATAATAGTAATGATTATCATTATTACTCAGGAGGACAACTTTATGCCAGGTGTAAAGCACAGTCGACAGAGAGATGCTCTTCTCAATAATTTGCGATTAAGATATGATCATCCTACTGCCGAGGAGTTATATATGTCGCTTAAATCGGAAATGCCGAATATCAGCTTGGGTACGATTTATCGAAATCTGAACCTGCTTTCGGATGATGGAACGATTCTGAAAATATCCGATGGCGGCGTTGATCACTTTGACGCACACACTCACGAGCATTATCATATGCTTTGTACAGAGTGTAAGCATGTATATGATGTCGATATGCCTGTGATTGAAGGCTTAAATGAACAGGCACAAAAATATGTTAATGGTACAGTGAATGCTCACTTTTTGTTGTTTAACGGAGTTTGCGAAAACTGTCAAAATAAAAAATAATAATTATATTGGAGGAATTTATTATGGCAAAATGGGTATGCAGCGTATGCGGATATGTACACGAGGGAGACACAGCACCGGAGAAGTGCCCACAGTGTGGCGTTCCTGCAGAGAAGTTCAATAAGCAGGACGAGGGTATGACATGGGCAGCAGAGCACGTTGTAGGCGTAGCTAACGGTGTTTCAGAGGATATTCTTATGGATCTTCGTGCAAACTTCAACGGCGAATGCTCAGAGGTTGGTATGTATCTCGCAATGGCAAGAGTAGCTTTCCGTGAGGGTTATCCTGAAATCGGTCTTTACT
>DCGX01000041.1:10073-11829 GCA_002315505.1 Ruminococcaceae bacterium UBA1767 | reverse complement strand
GAGCGGAGCGAAGTATCTCATAGTGAAGTTTGCATCATTATTTAATGTATTCTTTTTTACTCCCCAACTTTCCGTGAAGAGCCTATTAAATGTCACAAGCTTATATTATTAAAACAGAGGTCACACATTTAGTGCAACCTCTGCTTTTTTATTCAATCGTTTCAATATTATATGGTGTCGACTGATATACAAAATAGTTCAGCCAGTTTGAGAACAGCAAATTTGCATGAGAACGCCATGTGTTCATCGGCTCCTTTGACGGGTCATCATCAGGGAAATAATTAACGGGGACTTTTATCGGAAGTCCTTTTTCCTTGTCACGAAGAAACTCGTTCTTCAAAGTATTTGCGTCATACTCCGAATGTCCCGTAACGAAAATCTGCTTTCCATTATCCGTCATTATTGCATAAACTCCCGTTTCCTCGGAGGATGCAAGAATCTTCAGCTCATCGCATTTTTCAATATCCTCACGATAAACTGTTGTATGCCTTGACTGAGGAACCATAAACACGTCATCGTAGCCACGAAGAAGAATTGCTTTCTTATAATCAGCTGTATGCGGATAAATTCCGAAGAGCTTTTCCGGCAGCACGTGTTTCTGAATTCCGTAGTGGTAGTAAAGTCCTGCCTGTGCACCCCAGCATATGTGGAAGGTGCTTGTAACGTGCTTCTTGCTCCACTCCATTATCTCGCAAAGCTCGTCCCAGTACTCTACTTCTTCAAACTCAAGCAGTTCAACAGGTGCGCCTGTGATAATCATTCCGTCATACTTATTGTGCTTGATTTCATCAAAGGTTTTATAGAATGTGAGCAGATGCTCCTCAGAAATATTCTTTGATTTATGCGATTTTGTGTGTACCATCTCAAGCTCAACCTGAAGCGGAGAGTTTCCGAGAAGTCTTGTAAACTGAGTTTCGGTTTCAATCTTCTTCGGCATAAGATTGAGAAGTACAATTTTAAGCGGTCGAATGTCCTGCGTAATCGCTCTTGTTTCCGTCATAACGAAAATATTTTCGTCATTGAGTGTTTTGACCGCAGGCAATTCGTTTGGTATTTTAATTGGCAATTATATCACACCTTAAATTTCGCTGAGTGCCTGTTCAATATCCTCAATAAGGTCATCGGCACTTTCAAGTCCGCATGAGAAACGAACAAGATTAGCAGGTACACCTGCTGCAGCAAGCTCGTCATCATTCATCTGACGATGAGTTGCGCTTGCAGGATGAAGACAACAGGTTCTTGCATCAGCAACATGAGTTTCGATTGCAGCAATCTTAAGATTCTTCATAAATTTCTCAGCAGCTGCTCTGCCGCCCTTGATTCCGAAGCTGACAACACCGCACGAGCCGTTTGGAAGATATTTCTGTGCAAGCTCATAATACTTGTCGCCCTCGAGTGACGGATAGTTAACCCAATCAATCTTATCGTTTTCCTTGAGGTATTTTGCAACCTTAAGTCCATTCTCACAATGACGAGCCATTCTTACGTGAAGGCTCTCAAGTCCGAGATTAAGAAGGTAAGCATTCTGCGGTGACTGAATTGAACCGAAGTCACGCATAAGCTGAACTGTAGCCTTTGTGATAAATGCACCTGCAAGACCGAATCTCTCGGTATAGGTAACACCATGATAGCTGTCATCCGGAGTGCAGAGTCCCGGGAATTTGTCCGGATATTTTGTCCAGTCGAACTTACCCGAATCAACAATACAACCGCCTACACCTGAGCCATGACCATCCATATATTTTGTTGTTGAATG
>DCGX01000041.1:0-10006 GCA_002315505.1 Ruminococcaceae bacterium UBA1767 | reverse complement strand
GTGTTATCAACGATAAGAGGAACACCGTGTGCGTGAGCTGCCTTAGCGAATTTTTCAATATCAAATACAATAAGTGCAGGATTTGCAACAGTTTCACCGAATACAGCCTTTGTGTTTGGCTTAAATGCGGCATTAAGCTCTTCCTCAGTGCAATCCGGGTCAACGAAAGTAAAATCAATGCCCATTCTCTTCATTGTAACTGCAAAAAGGTTATATGTGCCGCCGTAAATTGTTGCAGAGGCAACAACGTGGTCACCGCATGAAGCGATGTTGAAAACTGAATAGAATGATGCTGCCTGACCTGATGATGTCAGCATTGCAGCAGTACCGCCCTCAAGCTCGCAAATCTTCTTTGCAACCATATCGTTGGTCGGATTCTGAAGTCTTGTATAGAAATAGCCTTCTGCCTCAAGGTCAAATAATTTGCCCATATCCTCGCTTGTTGCATACTTAAATGTTGTGCTCTGAATAATCGGAATCTGACGCGGCTCACCATTACCGGGTGTATATCCGCCCTGAACACATTTAGTTTCAATTCTTCTATCTTTCATCGTTAGACCTCCACTATTAAACTTACACTAAATCATATCACTTATTTTATTACAAGTCAAGAAAAATCCACCATATCGAAGCGACATGGTGGACTTAATTTAATTAATGATTGTTTTATTAATATCCGCCGAACTGTTTGAAGTACTCTTCCCAGTAATTCTGAGTTGTCTGTTCTTCATCCTCGCCCGAATCTGTACCTGTGTCCTCTACAAGAGTAGCTGTAACCTTGAATTCTTTTGTGGAATAATCGTCATTTATTCTGCACATTGTAAGCTCGAGCTTATCGCCCACCTTACCGTTTTCAATCTTTTCAAGCAATACGTCTGCCGAATCGAGCTTTTCACCGTTTACTGCTGTAATAAGGTCACCAACCTCAGCGTCTGTATTAGCAAGAGAGCTGTCGCTGTTAATCTTTGCAATTACAAGTGAACCAGCAGGCAAATCCTTGAGCTTGATTATAAGTGCATACTGCTGATACTGTGATGCAGCTGCATACTTGATACCGAGCTTCGGTCTGTTTGTAACATAACCGTTTGCGATAATATCGTCAATAATCGGCTTTGCATCTGAGATAGGAATTGAGAAAGCCATTCCTTCGTAGCCTGTGCTTACAATTTTTGAAGAGTTGATGCCGATAACCTGGCCATACTCGTTCATCAACGCACCGCCCGAGTTACCTGAGTTGATTGGTGTAGTGTGCTGAATACATTCCATTTCGTAACCGCTCTCGCTACTGATAGGTCTGTCGATTGAAGAAATGATACCGTTTGTAAATGAGCCGAAGAATTCTGTTCCGCCGGGGTTACCGATTGCGTAAACCGTCTGACCGATTGCAAGTGTTGATGAATCGCCGAACTCTGCGCAGGTAAGACCTGTTGCCTTAATCTTAAGCAAGCCGATATCTGTCTTTGTATCAAAGCCTACAATTGTAGCCTCATAAGTGTTATTCTCGTAATCCTGTACTGTGATGTCATAGTCGGATGATTTTGCCGAGCTGATAACATGAGCGCAGGTGAGAATGTAGGTGTATGTGCCTGTTGAATCCTCGCTCATAATAATACCGGAACCTTCACCTGCAAGTGAGCTGCCGGTCTGCGAGGACATAAACTGCTGTGATGAAGCATAAAGAAGAATGCCGACATTGAATTTCTTTGACTGCTCTGCAATTTCCTGTGCAGTAACAGAATCCTTTGAAGAGCTTTTCGGGCTCTCGTTGAGTGTAATCTTAGTAGAATCAGAAACCTTTGTTGAATTCTCTGTTCCGTTTTTCTCAGAGATTTTCGGATAAACTGCAAGAACAATCGCAACGCACAAAATAATCGCAATCAATGCAATGATAAAAGCCTTGAAGCCCTTGCTTGTCTTTTTCTTCTGCTCTGGCTCAGCCTGTGTGTCAACATACGGCTGTCCCTGCTGTGAATACTGTTGTGAATAAGGTCTTGAGGAATATGGGCTGTACGCCGACTCTTCGGGATTGTTTTTCGGCTGTTCACCGTAGTTTGCGTACTGAGAATAGTTCTGTCTTGGCGGAACATTGCCTGTTCCGTCAGCCTGCTGTGCGTAGCCGCTGTACTGAGAATAATTCGGCGGAACATTTTCTGTTTCGTCAGGCTGGCTTCCGCTGTTCTGTGCATAGCTCTGCTGTGTCGGTTCGTCTGTCGGATTGTCAACATAACGTGAGAAATCCGGTTCCTGCGGTTTTTCCTCGGGAGTATTTGTTTCTTCCGGAGTAAATCCGTTGTTTTCATAGTTTAAGTTGTTTTCATCGTTCATAACTTAACTCCTCCTTGTATGCTACGATTATAATTCCTCAATTTTAAGTATCATTATATATTTTGTAAACAAAATGTTAATTCAAGGGAACGCTGAACATAAATTCCGTATATTCGCCGACCTTACTGTCAACCGTTATATGTCCCGAATGAAGCTCGACTATACTTTTTACAAGATACAGTCCAAGACCTGCACCCTTGACATCGTAGCTACGTGACCTGTCGATTTTGTAAAATCTTTCAAAAACCTTGCCGAGCTCATCTCTTTCAATACCTGCTCCGCTGTTTTTAACAGAAATATATGCGTAGCTGTTATCCGACTTCATAGAAATTTCAATATATCCGCCCTGCGGAGTGAATTTAACGGCATTATCAATAAGATTGTAAATAACCTGCATCATCAAATCCTCGTCTGCGTGAACAATAATGCTTTCCATTTTATCAAGTCCGAGAATTTCGATAGACTTATCTTCGATTTTCTTTTCGAATGAAAGCAGGGTTTTGAAAATGTCATTTCCTATGTCAAAATTCTTGTAGTTAATCGACATTTTACCGTCCTCTAACTTTGACATATTAAGCATACCCGTAACAAGTCGGGAAAGTCGCTTAACCTCGTCGGATACAACATTCAGATAATAATTGTGCTTTTCGGGCGGTATAGTGCCATCAAGCATTCCGTCAATAAAGCCTCCGATAGAGGTCATCGGCGTTTTTAATTCGTGAGAAACATTTGCAACAAAGCTGCGCCGTGAGCTTTCAAGTGCGGAAAGTGACATTGCCATCGAGTTGAATGCTTCTGCAAGCTCCGCAAGCTCGTCATTTCCTTTTACATCAACCTTATAGCTGAAGTCACCCTCGGAATATTTTTTCGTGGCGATTGACATCTGCTTAAGTGGTTTAGTAAGTCTGTAGCTCAGATAATAAACTGTCAGAAATGAAAATACAAATGCGATAAGTGCCGCCATTAAGAATATACGCAAGGTGTTTCTGACATATGTGTACCAGCTTTGTGCAATCGGCTCTGTCGCAAACACAACTGCAACCGTTTTGTTGTTAACAACAATCGGAGAGGATGCGGTAACCTGATTTCTTTCAAACAAGCCGTCAAGTGTTGAAACAGAAGTCTGGTCTTCCTTGAGTGCGCTCTCCATAATGCTCGACGGAATCACCATATCTTTATGCGTTTCACATTCGGACTTTTCCGCAAATTCAAATCTTTTGTCGAGCGTTTCCTTGCAAACAACAACGTTTCCGCTTGTATCAACAATAAAAACATCTGCATTAATTGCACTTGAAATCTGCTTGAGAGTGTTGCAAATCATTGTCAGCGGAGAAATATCAATCGACTCGCCCGAGCTTCCGTATTCGGGGAATCTATTAAGAATATCCTCCGAGTTTTCAGCAACAATCTGTGCATTGTGCTTAAGTGAATTCGTCTGTTCCGATGTCCAGTATTTTGTTGCGATAATGATGTAAGATGAGCATATAATAAACACGCTCAAAAGAATTACCGACGTGATAACAACAAAATATTTGCGGAACAGTTTGTTGCTTTTTATTTTTTTACCCATTGACTATCAGTCCTTGGTTTCAAATTTATAACCTACGCTCCATACGGTTTTGATTTCCCATTTATCCGAAACACCCTCGAGCTTTTCACGGATTCTCTTTACGTGAACGTCAACTGTACGGCTGTCACCATAGTAATCAAAGCCCCATACCTCGTCAAGAAGCTGGTCACGGGTATAAACTCTGTTTGGATTGCTTGCAAGGTGGAAAAGAAGCTCCATTTCCTTCGGCGGAGCTTCAACACGCTCGCCCTTTACCTTAAGCTCATAATTTGTAAGATTTATTTCAAGATTGTCAAAAGAAACCTTTTTGGACTCGTCAACAACTTCCGTTGAAGACTTACCTGCTGTGCGGCGAAGGACAGCCTTGATTCTCGCAACAACTTCCTTAGCCTCAAACGGCTTAGTGATATAATCGTCCGCACCAAGCTCAAGCCCAAGCACCTTGTCAAAGGTTTCACCTTTAGCTGAAATCATTATAATCGGCTTGTTTGATGATTTTCTGATTTCACGGCATACCTGCCAGCCGTCAAGCTCGGGAAGCATAATGTCGAGAAGCATCAAATCGGGTTGCTTTTCGGCAAATTTATTAATTGCTTGCATTCCTGTATTTGCTATTGTAACTGAGTAGCCTTCTTTTTCAAGATAGAGTCTGAGAAGCTCACAGATATTAGTGTCGTCGTCTACAACAAGTATTTTTTCAGTTGCCATACGATTACCTCCAAATAATTCTTTCTATCTTTAATTATATTCCTTAATTTGTCTAATTTGTGAACGAATATATAATAAATTATAAAGTTTACTTCTGCAGACCAACCTCGTAAATTGTTCTGCTGATGAAATGCTCGCCTGCTTTAAATGTACACTGAGGGAAATCCGGATGATTCGGAGTGTCGGGGTAATGCTGTGTTTCAAGGCAGAAGCCGTTGTGCTTCGGCATCGGCATACCGCCCTTTCCGAGAACTGTACCGTCAAGGAAATTACCTGTATAAAGCTGAACACCCGGTAAATCCGTGTATGCTTTCAAGGTTCTTCCGCTGACAGGCTCAAACACCTCAGCGCAAGGCTCATTATCCTTCTTTGAAAGGCAGAAGTTATGGTCATATCCTCTGCACATAACGAGCTGTTCGTCATTTTCGCCTATATCCCTGCCGATTGTCTTAGGCTCATTGAAGTCAAAGGCTGTACCCTTAACCGCACGAAGCTCACCTGTAGGAATGCTGAAGGAATCCGTCGGAGTGTAGTAATCTGCATTGATTTTAAGCACATGGTCTAAAACATCGCCCGAAGCAGAGCCGGAAAGATTGAAATATGTGTGATTTGTGAAATTAAGAACAGTTGTCTTGTCTGCAACAACATCGTAGTCAATTACAACCTTGTTGTCGTCTGTGAGAGTGTACAGAACTACAGCCGTAACCGCACCCTCATAGCCCTTGTTTCCGTCGGGACTTGTGTATGTCATTTTCACCGCATTATCACCGACAATTTCGGCATCCCATACAACATCGGAAAATTCGCCTGCACTGTGGCAACAGTTTCCGCCCTTTTCGTTTGCTTCAATCTGCACGTCATTTCCGCTTACATTAAAGCTGCTGTGGCAAAGTCTGTTTGCGTATCTGCCGACGGTTTTGCCCTGATAATCCGAAAAATTCACGTGACCGTAGAGTGAGTCAAAGCCGACCGTAATATCATTAAGTCTGCCGAATTTATCGGGAGTATAAAGTGCCTGCAAAATTGCACCGAAGGTGATAACCTGCAGTGTTACGTTATTATTGTTAGTTATTGAAAAAAGCTCGACCTCTTTGCCGTCGGGCATAGTGCCGTAGAATGATTTTAAAACAGCCATAATAATCCTCCGTTTACATTGTATCGGTCATATAGAAATATGACGGAAGCGGTAACCACTGCTGAACCTCAGCAGGAAGCGAATCTCTGTCAAAGGTGAAGTTCGAGAAGAATGCTCTTGTAGCCTCGTGATGATTGAATTCAACAGTTGCCTTTTCGTCTGTTTTTTCAACCGACGGAACATTGTCCTTTACGGAAATTTTAAGGTTTTCGTCACCGAATTTTCCGTGAATAAGTACAACCGCTTCTCCGTCGCAGAGCTTAGCGTACTGTGATTTTACACGAAGCAAGGCACGCATATATTTTTCAAAATTGAACACAAGTATAGATTCGTTGCCCTGGATTGTTGTGTTCTCCGCAGAAGCATTGAAAAATTTGATTTTCTCGGTTTCAAACGGAGCTGTGCAGAATTCGATATCGTATTCGGGTGAGGTTTCGAACACTGCCAAAACAAGATTTTTGAGATATTTATTATCAACAACACCGCATTCCATAACGATTTTGTTGTTCTCGTCCATTGAGAAATAGCCGACAAATTCGCCGTCCTTCTTCATTATGTACGGCTTTCCGTTCCACGAGCAAAGCACATCGTAAAGGCTCTCTGCGTTACGGATTGAACGAACAGGGCTCTCGTTGTAAATTGCAAGAATTTTCTCAGCTGTTTCAATGTCACCGTCCTGCATCGGCTCAATTTCAAAGCCACTTGGCTCATTGCCGAAAGCGTGCTTAAGCACAGGCTTGTTATATCCGTAAAGATATCTTCTGCCCGAAATCTCAAAGCCGAAATAGCCGTATCTCTGTCGCTGACCGCCGAGATATGCAAGGTCAACTCCGCCCTCTTTCATCTCTTCGATTGATTTATTGAGCAGCTCAATCATATAGCCCATTGAACGATATTTTTCACCAACGGCAACATTACCTATACAGCAGGCATGGAAATGCTCACCGCCGATTTGCAAATCGTTGTAGAAATTTCCGATAGCCGAACGGAATTCTCCGTTTTCATCCTGAACAACAAGATTATTGTAAGCGGGACGATATTTGTCCTTATAAATTTTCGGCAGCATATCAAAGAAATTCAGCTGAGGAATGTTGATGAAAAACACCTCGTCGAGAAAAGCAATCAGCTTTTTGTTATCTTCATCCCTGCCACGTCCGTAATATAATTTTTCCATTTATTTAACCGCCTCTCCTGTACGAATATTAATCAAATTCTGAAATAAAGCAATCTGTGACGGAGAAATAAATTTATCCTCGTGCATACTTCCGAAAACCCATCGTGTATACTCACAGTTCTGACTTAACTCCTGAAAATATGTGTTTAAATTTGCAACTGTAGGAAGCTCAGTATCCTTAAGACGAAGAAAATTCTTGATTTTCTGCGAAGGCTCATGCGTTACGATATAATCAACCTTGTACATATTTCTTTCAAGATTAACTACTCCGTCACTCATTTCCTCACGTGTCGGAATTTCCGAACGACTCCATGAGCTTTCATCGTATCGCATATCACTGTCGGGAAGCTCACCGCCACCGAATGCAAAAATCTTTTCGCCTTCGATTTCATAAACCTGTCCACGGATAAGATGGTACACATTCTCACGAATTTTATGCACCTTTCCACCTGCAAAGCTGATAACGGGATAGCTTTCAATCAGCTCAAAGTTTTCGTGTGTGCCGTCAACGAAGCAGATGTTATAGCCCTTTCTCGACAGCTTATCGAGATTCTTCTTTTCTTTAGAATCTCCGTTCCAGACAAAGCCGAAATCGCCGCAGATAAGCAATGTATCTCCGCTTTTTATGTTCTTGAATTTTTTCTGTGAAAACAAGCTCATATCGCCGTGCATATCACCTGTTGCGTAAATCATCGTCACACGCTCCTACAAAAATTTTTCAAATTGTTATTTATTTTTACAGAAAAATCTGCTATAATATTTTCCAATTGAGTAATCAACCGGCAATACTAATATAATACTACAAATATGGGTGTTTTGTCTATGAAAAAATTTATTATTTTTATATGTATTCTTGCGATACTATCCGTATCGTTTATTATACCTGCCTCTGCACAGAATTATGCGGACAGTATTGAACAGCTTAACTGTAAGGTTGACCTTTTAATAAGCCTTGACAACGGCTCTGTTATCGTCGACAAAAACGCAGACGCAAAGGTTGCACCTGCATCACTTACAAAAATCATGACGGCTCTCGTTGTCCTTGAAAAAAACAAGGACCTTGAGAAAACCATCACCGTTCATCAATCGGAGCTTGACACTCTTGCAGGTACAGGAAGCTCCACCGCAGGTCTTAAGGACGGAGAAGTAATGTCACTTTACAATATGCTGTGCTGTCTTCTTATCCCGAGCGGAAACGATGCCGCAGTTGTCCTCGCCTGTGAGGTTGGCGGAAGTGTTGACGGCTTCGTTAAATTAATGAATGAGGAAGCTCAGAAATTAGGCTGCAAAAACACGCACTTTGATAATCCTCACGGACTCGACTCCGCAACACATTACACAACTGCAAGCGACCTTGCAAAAATGGCTCAGGCGGCAATGAAATTTTCATCCTTTAAGGCAATCGTTGCGAATTCAACCTACGATTTGCCTGCAACAAACAAAAACGAAGCACGTACACTCACAAATACAAATTTCCTTTTGAATCCGTCTTACGTTTCATACTACTACAGCTATTGCAAGGGTATCAAAACGGGTTCAACCGACAGTGCAGGCAAATGTCTTATCAGCTATGCATCAAAGGACGGATATAATTATTTAGCCGTTGCAATGGGCGGTGACTACAGAGATTCAGATGCCGACAATGTCGAAGAAAATCAGGCTTTTATGGACACCTTAAGAATGTATAGCTGGGCATTCAGCAATCTCAGTTATGAAATAATCGCAAAGAAAAATCAGTTTGTTACAACAGTTCCGCTTAACTACTGCTGGAGTATGGACACAATGCGACTTGTTGCAAAGGACGAAACACTCGCACTTGTTCCGTCGGGAAATGATTCCGACTCCGTGAGCTTTGAGCCTGTGAATTTAAGTGACAGCATTGATGCTCCGCTTAAGGCAGGTGACGAGGTGTGCGATGCAAAAATTATGTTCGCAGGTCAGCAAATCGGTACGGTTAAGTTGGTTGTCGCAGAGGATGCTAATCTCAGTATTATTCTTTATGCAACCTCCGCCTTGAAAAAGCTGACAGGTTATACTATTGTTAAAGTAATTATCGTTCTTGTTGTTCTCATTGTTCTGTTCGTTCTTGCCGTTAATATTCTCGAAAACAGAAAACGTAAGAAAAAACGTGAATTAAAAATCGTAAAGTACAACGAATTGCAGAGAAATACTGCTAAGAAGAAAAAGAAATAAATTTCACCACCTGATTTAGTGCAAAAGTCAGGTGGTTTTTCATGTTCGGCAGGAGCAGAACTGTCTGACCTGTAAGTCACATTATCGAACAAATAAAAAATGCCATACTTAGCAGAGCGAAGTATCTCAATACATAAATGTAATTTGTTCAGACCTGAGGCGACAGGTTGTCGCCAGTACGGGATGATTTTTACTTGAGATTCTTCGTCGCTTTGCTCCTCAGAATGACCCATGCAGTTTTTCGTAGGGGACGATGCCAAGAATAACCCCCTCAGTCACTCCGTGACAGCTCCCCCACGGGGAGCCTTAAACCATGTCATACTGAGCAACGCAAAGTATCTCCATACATAAATGTAATTTGTTCAGACCTGAGGCGACAGGTTGTCGCCACTACGGAATGATTTTTACTTGAGATTCTTCGTCGCTTTGCTCCTCAGAATGACATATGCAGTTTTTCGTAGGGGACGATGCCCACATCGTCCCAAAAGCAGGAACTAAGTCAAGGACGGAGGGATTGTTTTTGCATTGTTTCCCTTTGATCCCTCAGTCACTTCGTGACAGCTTTGTATACCCTTTTGTCGCTTTGCGACATTTCCCCTATCAGGGGGAATAACTTTTTTCATAAATGGAAAACAGGAGCCGAAAAGCATGTCATACTGAGCGAAGCGAAGTATCTCATTGTGCATTGGGACGATGTGGGCATCGTCCCCTACGCAGAATTTTTATATTTCGGCAGTGGCGTCACTGTGTGCGCCTGTAAAATTTCATCAAAGCCCAGCGAAAAGCACATTTTCCCTACGTAATAATAGAAGTTTGTGCTGACTTTAGGCGACAGGTTGTCGCCAGTACGGTATGATTTTTACTTGAGATTCTTCGTCACGTTGCTCATCAGAATGACATA